>DDEH01000058.1 GCA_002336085.1 Flavobacteriales bacterium UBA1959
TCGACGATTATCGCCGTTACTTTTTCTTGAATGTCAGACATAGCTTGAATCTGTTTATCGGGGGGCAAAGTAACCAAAGGAAAAGGTAACCACCGAGGTTTTTCTCAATTTTATATCAAACATTGAAAATTACGTGCCTTTAGAATCATATTTTTTTTGAATCTGACTCAGCGGTTTCCTTTTAATATCTGGTACTTTACAACCATCCGCCGGGTAACCAATTGGAATTAAGAGATAGGCCTTCTCTTCCGTGGGTCTTTCCAAAATTTCCCCTAAGAATCCCATCGGAGATGGCGTGTGCGTGAGAGCTGAAATGCCGCATTCATGCAATGCCGCAAGGAGCATTCCGCACGCAATCCCTACCGATTCTTGGACGTAGTAATTCTGTTTTTTGCCCTGAACCTCATCGGGCTGCCAAGCCTGTCGAAACACGGCAATGAGGGCAGGGGCGTCTTCAAGGTGAGGCTTGATGTGATCGGTGTCAAATGGTTTCAAATCTTCCATCCAACGCTCTGACATGCGTCCATGATAATTCTGAAATTCTTCTTTTTCTGCTGCGAATCGGATTTTATTTTTAATCACAGAATCCGTGATCAAACAAAAATGCCATGGCTGCTTGTGGGCTCCTGAAGGAGCTGTTCCCGCCGCCAAAATGCAACGCTCAACAACCGCAATCGGGAGCGGATCTTCGGAAAAATGACGAACCGTCCTACGCGATTGGTATCGGCTCAACATCTTCTGGGAAATCACTTCCATGGCCTCCGGAGAGAGCCGCGAAAAGTCCAATGGAACCATTGATGAATCTCGGCCAGACAAGGCTCAGGGCTGATTTTGATTTTGCCGTACCTGCCGCATCAAATCAGAGGCAAAAACAAAGGACTCCAACTCAGGAACCCCGCCTTTTAACAATTGATTCCGGTCACCATTCCACAGGATAGCTCCTTCGTGCACAAAATGAATGGTGTCACTGGCCTCCATGACGCTATTCATATCATGAGAAACCACCACTGTTGTCATCTGATATTCTTCCGTGATTTCCTTGATCAACTGATCAATAACAATAGCCGTTTGTGGGTCCAAACCCGAGTTTGGCTCATCACAAAACAAATATTTAGGGTTCATGGCAATGGCACGCGCAATTCCAACTCGTTTCTGCATTCCGCCGCTGCATTCTGAAGGGAAACGCGCTCCTGTATCCGCCAATTCGACACGTTCGAGGCAAGCCTCCGCGCGCATTTGAATTTCCTTCTCACCTAGGCTACTAAACATCCGGAGCGGAAAGCGCACGTTTTCTTCCACTGTCATGCTATCAAAAAGTGCAGAGCCTTGGAAAAGCATGCCTATTTCTTGCCGAATGGACTTGCGATCGTTCAAGTTCATGGCCGTGAAATTGCGCCCATCGTATTCAACATTTCCCAAGTCCGGCTCTATCAACCCCACTGTACATTTTGTCAGTACACTTTTTCCGCTGCCACTTCGGCCGATGACAAAATTGACTTTTCCCCTTTCAAAAAAAGCGGATACATTATTGAGAACATGATGGTTTCCAAACGACTTGGAGATGTTATGCAATTCAATCATTCCACTAGAGTTTAATTGAGCAACATTTGGGTGATGATCAAATTGGCTACCATAATGATTACCACCGACCAAACTACTGCCCGAGTGCTAGATCGGCCTACTTCAATCGGGCCTCCTGACGCATAATAACCGTGATAAGCGGATACACTGGTCAGAATGAAGCCGAAAATCACCGTCTTAATCAAGGCATACGCCACGTCAAAAACCCGAAAATCGACTTGCATTCCGTATTCAAAATCTGCCAAGGTGCTCACTCCAGTAGCGACCCCAATCCAAGCCCCAGCTCCAACACCCAATGCCATGCTTAAAATCACGAGAAAAGGTATAATGAGTACCCCAGCTAAAATCTTAGGTAAGATTAAATGGCTGGCGCTGTTTACACCCATGATTTCCAAGGCATCAATCTCCTCAGTCACTCGCATACTCCCCAATTGTGAGGCAATACTAGAGCCCACTTTTCCGGCTAAAATAACGGGAATCAGGGTAGGTGAAAACTCCAAAAGCATAGTTTGTCGCACCGTAAATCCTATTGTATATGCAGGAATCCAGCCGCCTATTTGGTGAGCCGTTTGCAAGCAGATTACCGCCCCCATGAATAAACTGAGCAAAGCGACTATACCAACAGACTGAAGCCCTATCGACTCCAGTTCTTGGACAAACAGCCCACGGAACATTCGCGCTTTTTCTGGCTTGCGAAAGCTCTTCGACAACAACTGCATATAGCGCCCAACGTGAAACATCCATCGCATGCGGCTAAGTTAATGGTCAGTTGCTCTCGAAAAGTATTGGCAGGGAGCGTATTTTTACCGCAGATGAAGAATGCAATTCACATTTTGATGGGCAGTGGTTTGCTCTTTGTGGGATTGCTGCTCAGCGGATGCCAACAGCAACGGCGCGTGCAAAAATGTGACTGCCCTCAGTGGTCTTGTGTCTCAGAGCCGCCCTCATTCACCTCAACAAACCCTTGATTTGAAAAACTCGAATATATACGCTGTAATCATGGCCGGTGGCATTGGCAGCCGCTTCTGGCCCATGAGCCGAGAAACGCACCCCAAGCAATTCCTCGACATCCTCGGAACCGGGCGTTCATTGATTCAAATGACATTCGACCGACTGAGTCGAATTGTGCCGATCGAAAATATTGTCGTTGTCACTCAGGAGCGTTATCGGAAATTAGTCCACAAACACCTGGATCAATTGCCGAATGAAAATGTACTTTGTGAGCCCTTCATGCGGAATACAGCTCCTTGTATCGCTTACGCCAATCACTGGGTTGCCAACAAAGCTGGAAACAATGCATCAGAAGCGGTTATGATTGTGGCGCCATCGGACCACTTGATTTTGAAGGAAGACGAATTCCTTGAAATTGCAAGTCTAGCCGCACAGCATAGCCTGAACACCAACCACTTGGTCACCTTGGGTATCAAGCCCTCTCGCCCTGACACTGGCTATGGTTATATCCAATTCGACGACCTCCCAGACGCGGAAGATGAGCGCATCCGATCAGTCAAAACCTTTACCGAAAAGCCACAGCGTGAGCTGGCAGAGCAGTTTTTGGCTTCGGGAGACTTTTACTGGAATTCTGGAATCTTCATCTGGAGTCTTGGGAACATCACCGCGGCATTTGAGCGGCATTTGCCTGAAATGCAAGACCTCTTTCAAGAGAGCACTCAAGCATTTGGAGGGCCCAACGAAAAATCAGCCATTCAATCGATCTATGGCGACTGTGAAAATATTTCCATCGACTATGGCATCATGGAAAAGGCCCCCAATGTAACTGTTGTCCTCTCCGATTTTGGTTGGAGTGATCTAGGCACTTGGGGAGCTTTGCATGAGAAACTTCCGCTTGATGAATTCGGCAATGGTAGCATTGGGGCTGAACTTTGGGCACAAGAAGCCAAAGGAAATATTGTGGTAACAGACGGTGGAGAATCCACTAAAATTGTCGCCTTGCGCGGATTGGAGAACTACATCATAGTCGACACCCAAGATGCTTTGCTAGTTTGTCCCAAATCAGAGGAACAATGGATCAAGCAGTTGGTCACAGAGATGAAAACTCGAAAAAGCCGCTGATAGCAGCAACCTACTTTTTTTGTCAGTGCCTGCCAGTCATGTTTGCAGGCACTACCCATGCGTCATACTCCACTTCCGTTAAATAGCCGGTGGCCAATGCAGCAGCCTTCAACGTAGTTCCTTCGGTATGGGCTTTGTTCGCAATCTCTGCAGCCTTGTAGTATCCGATTTTGGTATTCAAGGCCGTGACCAACATGAGGCTGTTTTGGACCAGCTCCTCAATGCGTCCATAATTGGGCTCAATTCCCTCCACACAATGCAAACTGAACGAGGCACAGGCGTCACCTATGAGCTGCGCGCTTTCCAAAATATTTCGAGCCATCATAGGTTTGAAGACGTTCAATTCATAGTGCCCCTGGGCGCCTCCAGTCGCGACTGCGACATCGTTGCCCATGACTTGTGCGCAGACCATCGTCAAAGCTTCACATTGGGTTGGATTTACCTTTCCTGGCATGATGCTCGATCCTGGCTCATTGGCTGGGATGATAATCTCTCCGATTCCTGAGCGCGGGCCAGAAGCCATCAATCGAATATCATTGGCAATCTTATTCAGCGAAACAGATAGTTGCCGCAACGCTCCGTGAGACTCGACAATGGCGTCATGCGCTGCAAGGGCTTCAAATTTATTCGCAGCTGTGACAAACGGATGGCCGGTCAAGGATGCGATGTGTTCGGCGACACGTTCAGAGTAACCATCAGGAGTGTTGATGCCAGTTCCTACTGCCGTTCCTCCAAGCGCGATTTCAGACAAATGACTGAGCGAATTCCCCAAGGCCCGAAGTCCATAATTTAACTGCGCTACATATCCACCAAATTCCTGTCCCAATGTCAAGGGTGTAGCATCCATTAGATGCGTCCGGCCAATCTTTACAACTTCAGAAAACTCTTCAGCTTTTGTAGCTAAAGCATCCCTCAGCTTTTCAACACCAGGAATGGTCGTTTCTACAATCATTGCGTAGGCCGCTATGTGCATGGCCGTTGGAAATGTGTCGTTAGAGGATTGAGATTTATTCACATCATCATTTGGATGCACTGGACGCACACCTTCTCCGACGACTCCGCCATTCATTTGGTGGGCACGGTTCGCTACCACCTCGTTCACATTCATATTCGACTGAGTTCCTGATCCGGTCTGCCAAATAACCAGTGGGAATTGATCATCCCACTTCCCTGCGATGATTTCATCACAAGCGGCTCCGATTAAATCCCGCTTTTTTACATCCAGTCCGCTCAATTCAGCATTGGTGATAGCGGCGGCTTTCTTCAAATAGGCAAAAGCTCGAACCACCTCCATCGGCATGGAAGCTGACGGACCAATTTTAAAGTTGTTGCGCGAGCGCTCTGTTTGTGGACCCCAAAGAGCTTCTTTTGGGACCTTGACCTCGCCAATGGTGTCCTTTTCAATTCGAAATGAATTCATTTTCAGGGGATGGGTTATTGGGGATAATGGCTTTTATTCTGCGATTTTTGCTCCGGATCCGGCTTGCATTAGGTAGGCTTTGAGGAATCCCTCAATATCTCCGTTCATCACCGCTTCTACATTTGAAGTCTCGTGATTGGTTCGGACGTCCTTGACCATTTTGTAGGGTTGCATCACATACGATCGGATTTGGGAACCCCATTCAATTTTCTTTTTGCCTGCCTCAATTTCTGCGCGCGCCTCATTCCTGCGCGCGCGCTCCATTTCAAAGAGTTGGGACTTCAGCAACTGCATCGCTTTCTCCTTATTTCCAAGTTGAGACCGCGTTTCTGTGTTATCGATGATAATTCCTGTAGGCGCATGACGCAAGCGAACACCTGTCTCGACTTTGTTTACGTTTTGCCCTCCTGCTCCTCCCGAACGAAATGTATCCCACGTGATGTCCGACGGATTAACATCAATTTCAATAGAGTCGTCTACCAATGGATAAACATAAACCGAAACAAATGACGTGTGGCGGCGAGCTTGACTGTCAAACGGGCTTATTCGCACCAAACGGTGCACGCCATTTTCGCATTTGAGCATTCCAAACGCAAAGTCTCCATCAAATTCAAGAGTGACCTGCTTAATACCTGCCACATCGCCTTCTTGCATGTCAAGTTCCTTCACTTTGAATCCTGCGCGGTCGCCGTACATGCGGTACATACGCATGAGCATTGAGGCCCAATCGCAGCTCTCCGTACCCCCCGCTCCTGATGTAATCTGCATGACGGCATTGAGGTTATCTTCCTCCGCATTCAACATGTTCTTGAACTCCAACTCCTCCGCCGAATTCGTCGCTCCTTCAAATGCAGCATTGAATTCAGACTCCTCAGCTTCGCCCGCTTTCATGAATTCAAATAGCACTTGTGCGTCATCTAATTCGCTCAAGCAGTCATTAAAACTTCCTGTCCATGATTTTAACGTTCGAATTCGCTTCATGACCAATTCTGCTTCTTTAGAATTGGTCCAAAAGTCAGGATCCTGCGTCCTTTTTTCCTCCTCGGCGATTTCAATCGCCTTTTCGTCAATGGACAAATAACCCCTCAGGTCTTCCACACGCTTTCGCAGCGCATTTATTTGGTCGATGGTAATCATGGATGCACAAAGTTAATCACCCCCGTTCCAATGCCGCCCCTTGACGCAAGATGTCTTCCATTCGGTACCCTCGGGATACCAAAAACCGAATGACTCGCTCTCGATTGTCCTGCCATTCGCCTCTTTTTCGTTCAAATAGATGGAGCAAAGCGCGCTCAAAATCACTTTGGTCCCATAAATTCACCGCGCCCCACGCCTCATTCGAGTCAAATCCTTTCGTTTTCAAACCATTTACAATTTTGTATGGGCCCCAACCTTTGTATTCAATGTGCGACCTGATGTAGGATTCCAAAAACCTGCTCTGTGACAAAAAATCTTCGCGCACGAGCTGCTCTATCACTTGATTTGCCTCGTTTTCTGACACATCAAGCTTCTGTAATTTAATCCGAAGCTCTTGCTCGCAACGCTCCCTCAAGGAGCACCATTTTCGCATTTTGTACACCCACTCTTCCATGTTCTCGACTCGAATTTGGTCGAAAATAGCGTCAAAACAAGGGTTTGAACGATATTTGCAGTCCTGAATTTTAAATACGCGACCGATGAGGTCTGAGATTTTAGTACGCATCCAATCCTTGCTTGAGCAAGATGATCTTGAAAGTATCCGCTCTGACGTTCGTTCAGCAATGGATGAATTTCGCACATTAACTCAAGAAGAAGTTCGCAAACAACGTGAAAACTGGACTCCGAAGGAGGGCAGTACCACCGAAACGTTTGAGTATGTAGCCGCGCCAGAGGAAGCCCTGTTTGAGGAAATAGTCACTCAATTCAAAACCCGGGAAAAAGTTTGGCGAAAGCTAGTAGCAGATGAGCAGCGAGCCAACCAGGAGAACAAGGCTGCCATGCTCGAAAGACTTCGGCAGACCATCCAAGAAGAGGAGAACATCGGCGCAGCATTTGCCGTGTTCAACGAAGTCCGCGAGGAGTGGACAAAGGTTGGTGAAGTCCCTGGAGATCGGCACAAAGAGATCCACGACCAATATTACCGATTGCAAGATGAGTTCTTCTACAACATCAACATATACAAAGAACTCAAGGATCATGACCTGAAGGTCAACCAAAAGAAGAAAGAGGACTTGCTCGTGGCAGCAAAAGCAATCGGAGCCATTGAAACTTTGAAAGACCGTCAACAAGAAGCCCGCCAGTTACAAAAACAGTGGTTGGATGTTGGACCCTCATCGCGGGACAATTACAAGGAGATGGCAGATGAATTCTTTGGAATCATCCGTCCCGTTTTTGAAGAAGTCAAAGAGCACTATCAGCAGGTCAAGGCAACGTTCTTAGGACAAGCTGAAAAGAAGACAGCACTGATCGAACAACTCAGAGCAGTTGTTGCAGAAGAAGTCGCATCAAGTCATGATGCCTGGCAAGCGGCTACTGCAAAAGCCATCGCTTTGCAACAAGAATGGAAAACCACAGGTTTTGCCGGCAAGGATCAAAACGAGGTTTTATGGGCACAATTTCGCGAGTTAGCTGACGTTTTCTTCGCGAAGAAGCAACTATTCTACGACGACCAAAAGGAATCAACGAAAGGCTTCAAGACGGAGAAATTAGAGCTGATTGAAAAGGCCCAGAAATTAGCGGAAAACACCAACTGGAAAGAGACAGCTCCACAGATGATGGATCTCCAGAAGGCGTGGAAAAACGTAGGAGCTTGTTCGCCGCGAGAAGAGCAAAAACTCTGGATCAAATTCCGCAAAATTCAAGACAACTTTTTTAAGGCACGAAAAGCCGAAATGGCCGGTCGAATTGAAGAGGAAAAAAAGAACTTGACGGCGAAAAAAGTCCTGATTGACGAAATCAAAGCCTTTGAACTTTCGGACAAGCGAAAAGAAGACTTGGAAACGCTGAAATCATTCTCAGAACGATGGAACGCAATCGGTTTCATCCCAAGAAAGTCACTTGATTCCATCATGAATGCCTACCGGGCGACAATGGATGTTCATTATGATGCTTTGAGCGCACAGAAATCTGAGCGTGCGATGGAAACGTACAAGCAACGCATTGATCACCTCGTCAGCTCGGATATCCAGAACATTCGCAGAGAACAACGCATCCTTCGTGAAAAGGTGGATCGAATCAAAAGCCGGGTAACCAAAACGGAAGAGAATATCGAACGTTTTACGGGCAAAGGAGCAGAAACAATCCGTGCTCAGTACGAAACGTCAATGGACGCCGATCGGAACGAAATGGATGACATTAAGGCGAAATTGATTCTTTTGCGAAATGCAGCGAAAAAAGCGGAAGAAGAAAATACGCCTGACTCACCCGACGCTGTCGGGTAATAACCGACACGTATACCCTTCTGATTTAAGCCACCGCAAGTAAGGCTCCAACAGCGGTAAAAGGCGTTCTTTGGCTTTCTCGGAATCGTGAAATACCACGATGGCTCCGGGACGCGTGTTGGAGAGCAGCTCACCAAAACAGTCCTCTGCAGACTTGCTGTCATCAAAATCACCGCTCAGTACATCCCACATAATGATGTTTGTCTTATGCTTCAACGCTGCGGCCTGAGACCGAGTAATGCGGCCATACGGCGGACGAAACCATTTGGAATTCGTCAAGGCTTGGCATAATCTGTAGCTCTTGAGGTATGTAAAATTTGACGTTTTCCATCCGGACTCATGGGCGTATGTGTGATTGCCTATTGCATGTCCCCCTTTTTGAATCTGCCCTATCACTTCGGGATATTTTTCGATATTTTTTCCAACACAAAAAAAGGTGGCCGGCGCACCATTTCGAGAGAGAATATCGAGCACTCGTTTGGTGATTGTGGGATGAGGCCCATCATCAAAAGTTAAATAAACCGCCGGAACTCCTTCCACATCAGTGGGCCCAGACCACATCAATTGTGAAGCCATGGCTTTGACGATCGGAGGTGTTTTGATCAAATACACGCTGCAAAGATATTCGGTACGGACATTTTATGCCTGTATTCACGGAGTACCTTTACCGCGAATAGTTTGACACCCATGGAATACGATTTTCAAGCCATCGAAAAGCGCTGGAAGGCGCAATGGAAGTCCACTGATGCTTACCGCGTCGAGGAGGATCCAAACCGAACCAAATACTATGTCCTCGACATGTTTCCATACCCATCGGGTGCGGGGCTTCATGTTGGACATCCGTTGGGCTATATAGCGAGCGACGTTTTTGCTAGGTACAAGCGGCACCAAGGGTTTAATGTGCTTCACCCTATGGGATACGATAGTTTTGGTCTTCCCGCTGAGCAGTACGCTATCCAGACAGGACAGCATCCGGCCATTACCACGGAAACAAATATTAAACGATACCGTGAGCAACTTGAGCAACTAGGCTTTTGCTATGATTGGTCACGTGAAGTGCGGACTAGCGACCCAAAATATTACCGCTGGACCCAGTGGATATTTTCGCAACTCTTCGAGTCGTGGTACGATATCGCCGCTGATCGCGCGCGTCCCATTTCCGAATTGGTCCAAGCCCTTGAGTCAGCAGGTCTTCATGAAATCAAGCCTTCGTGTGACGCCAAATGGTGGGAAAACCTGCCTTTAGAAATCCGTGTCAAGTGGGGTGAGGGCTTCACAGGAGACCTCAAATCTAGCCAATGGCTTGATGCCTCAGAAGATGAGAAATCTCAAATTCTCATGCAATTTCGTCTGGCCTACCTAGCGGATAGTGAAGTCAACTGGTGCTCAGCACTCGGAACAGTTTTAGCCAATGATGAGGTCAAAGATGGCTTGAGCGAACGCGGTGGGCATCCGGTTCAACGCAAACGTATGCGCCAATGGATAATGCGCATTTCCGCCTATGCCAAGCGACTTCTCGACGATCTGGAAACGCTGGATTGGACCGAGAGTATCAAGGAAGCCCAACGCAATTGGATCGGTCAAAGTCAAGGAGCTGAAGTTCAATTCGATATCGCCGAAACAAATCACAAATTGGATGTCTTCACGACCCGACCGGATACGATTTACGGGGTGAGCTTCATGGTTTTGGCCCCAGAACATCCCCTTGTTCTTGAGATCACCTCACCCGCCCACCAAGAATCCATCAACCAGTATCAACATGCAGCATCGCTAAAGTCCGAGCGAGAACGGCAAGGAGCTGGTGATCAGAGTGTAACAGGCTGCGACACCGGGGCATTTGCCCTTCATCCCATGACCGGCAAAAAATTGCCCATTTGGATTGCTGATTATGTGCTAGCGGGTTACGGAACAGGAGCCATCATGGCCGTGCCAGCAGGAGATGAGCGCGATTGGAAATTTGCCAAAAATTTTGGCTTGGACATCCCTGCCATATTTGATGGAAAGGATACTGCTGAATCTGTTTTTACAGAGAAAACCGCGAAGCTTTGCAACTCCGAATCACTGAATGGACTGAGCGGTCAAAAAGCCATTCCAATAGCCATTTCAATGCTTGAAGCAAAAGGCGTTGGCTCCAAGCAAATAAACTACCGCCTTCGCGATGCCGTTTTCAGTCGTCAGCGCTATTGGGGCGAACCGTTTCCAGTCTGTTACGAAAACGAAATTCCCCGGCTCGTTCAAAGCGAACAAGTGACGCTGCCAGATGTCGATGCATACTTGCCCACCGAAGATGGTGAACCTCCACTCGCGCGTGCCAAAAGGGAGGCTTGGAATGTGTTTGAAGGAGACCGAATGGAGTTCAATACCATGCCCGGTTGGGCAGGATCAAGTTGGTACTTCCTGCGGTATATGGACCCAGGAAATGAGACGGTTTTTTGTAGCCGTGAAAAATCAGATTATTGGGGCCAAGTAGATTTGTACATTGGGGGCGCCGAACACACCACAGGCCACCTTCTTTACTCACGATTTTGGACGAAGTTTTTGTTTGATCATGACTGGATTGGATTCAATGAACCGTTCAAACAGATGATCAATCAAGGAATGATTTTAGGGCGGTCTAGCTTCGTATATCGCATCCAAGGCACAAATCAATTCGTAACCTTTGAGCGCAGAAAAGAATTCCAAACCCAACGATTGCACGTGGATATCAGCTTTGTCGACGGGGATACTCTAGATACAGAAGCGTTCAAAAATTGGAGGGCCGATTATGCTGATGCCAAATTTATCTTAGGAGAGGACGGCAGTTACACATGCGGATTCGAAGTTGAAAAAATGTCCAAATCCAAGTTCAACGTTCAAACTCCGGACGACCTGGTGGAGCGTTATGGAGCAGACACCCTCCGATGTTACGAAATGTTTCTCGGTCCACTTACCCAGCACAAGCCTTGGGATACAAAAGGCATCAGCGGCGTTCACAATTTCTTGCGAAAAACACACCGTTTGTTTGCACAAGCAGATGAAGGAACACCGGACGAAAAGAGTCTGAGGATTCTCCATAAGACCATCAAAAAGGTGTCAGACGATTTGAATCGTCACGCCTTCAATACAGTCATCAGCGCATTGATGATTGGCGTCAATGAACTGCTCGACTCCAAAGGTCATCAAAAAGAATTGCTCCAACCGCTCGCCATTTTGCTCAGTCCAGTCGCGCCGCACCTTGCAGAAGAACTGTGGGAGGTATCAGGGGGAATCGATAGTGTAATGGATGCGGCCTGGCCTGAAAGCCATGATAAATGGCTTGTTTCCGACCGAGTCACTTATCCTGTTTCTTTCAATGGAAAGGTGCGTTTTCAACTCGAATTGGACGCTACGATGAATGCGAAAGAAGTCGAAGATGCCGCAATTCAACACGAGAAAACCGCAGCGCAAATTGAAGGAAAGACCATTCGAAAAGTAATAGTGGTGCCCGGAAGAATTATCAATATTGTAATTGGCTAGAATTCCCTGATGCATAAAACAAGGGTTTCGTCTTGTTTTTTATTGATTTCAGCTTGTTTTTTGTGCATATAACCCCGACTTTAGTGGAGTGTTGATTGTTCTTACACGACGGTCTTATTTCACCAAATGAATCGCCTTAGCACCTTACTCCCTCTTACAAAGCTCGTTTTTACGGCCATATTGGCCTTGAGTGTTAGTGCTCAAACGTCTCGCGCAAGCGCCATTTTAGACGGTTGTACCAATCCGTTTGCTTGCAATTATTCCACAGAAGCCACAGAAGATGACGGCTCATGTGAATACCTTTCCTGCATTGGGTGCATGAACGAGTTCGCCTGTAATTTTGATTCACTGGCCGTATACCCTGACTTGTCTTGTGAGTATTTTTCATGCGCAGGATGCACAGCGCCTTTGGCTTGCAATTAT
>DDEH01000045.1 GCA_002336085.1 Flavobacteriales bacterium UBA1959
TCGGTCTTGTTAACGTGCTGTCCTCCCGCACCACTTGCACGAAACGTATCCCTCCGGATGTCCGTCACATTGAGGTCAACGTCCACATCTTCCGCTACAGGCAAGACCGCGACGGTAGCCGCACTTGTATGCACCCGACCCTGAGATTCCGTGTCAGGAACTCTTTGCACGCGGTGAACGCCACTTTCGAACTTCAACCAGCCGTAAACCCCATCGCCTTCGACTCGGGCCACAACCTCCTTGAACCCTCCCGCTGTTCCTTCATTCGCGTTGACCAGAATCCATGACCAGCCTTTCTGCTCACAATGCTTTTGATACATGCGGAAAAGATCTCCGGCAAACAGCGCTGCTTCATCTCCTCCCGTTCCAGCGCGAAATTCAATCATGACCGGTCGATCATCCACCTCATCTCTCGGCAGCAGCATTACCTTTGCGGCTTCGTACGCTGCTTCCAATTTGTGCTGCAACCCCGGTCGCTCAGCCTGTCCTAAATCTTTGAATTCTGCATCATCTCCTCCAATCCATGCCTCTGCCTGGTCAAGATCATTCCCTATGGATGTAACCAAATTGAAATGATTGACAATTGGTGCGAGCCGTTTATACTCGCGCATCAAATCACGATAACGTTTGGCGTCTTTAATCACATCAGGATCTCCCACCAACTTTTCGACTTCGTGGTAACGATCCGAAATGGAAGCCAGTTTCTGCAGCAAGGCGGCCTCTCTTTTCATGCGCTGAGCTAATCGCCGTATTGGTAGGTGCCGTGCTCTCCAGAAACGGTCACCCGTTTGCCTTCAAACGCCTCACAGCGACCAATGATTTTCGCATCAACCCCCATGGCGATTGACTCTTCAATAATCGATTCCGCTGTCTTTTGATCCGTATAAATCTCCATGCGGTGTCCCATATTAAAGACTTCATACATCTCTTTCCAGTCAGTCCCAGAACTTTTTTGAATCATATCAAAAAGCGGCGGCGTGGCAAATAAGTTATCCTTGACCACATGCACATTCTTCACGAAATGGAGAACCTTAGTCTGAGCCCCTCCTGAACAATGCACCATGCCTTTGATTCGCTTGCCCCATTTGGGCAAAACCTTGGCCATGAGAGGTGCGTAGCTTCGAGTTGGTGAAAGCACCAACTTCCCTGCGTCCAGCGAAACACCCTCCACCCTTTCCGTCAATCCCCAGTCACCTGTGTAAACCCACTTCTCTTCCGTCCCCGGATCAAAACTCTCTGGGAATTGAGTCATCAATTCCTTTGAAAACACATCATGACGGGCAGAAGTCAAACCATTGGATCCCATGCCACCATTGTATTCATCTTCCCATTGCGCTTGCCCAAAACTCGCAAGCCCCACTACCACTTGTCCCGGAGCAATGTTCGCGTTATCAATTACGTCTGCACGTTTCATTCGAGCAACAACCGTAGAGTCCACAATGATGGTACGAACCAAGTCACCCACGTCAGCTGTTTCCCCACCCGTACTTCGAATATCCAGCCCATGTGCACGCAAATCTTCTAACAAATCTTCCGTGCCTGTGATGACGGCCTTGATCACTTCGCCTGGGATCAAATGCTTGTTACGTCCAATAGTACTTGAGACAAGAATCGGTCCCAATGAGCCGACGCATAGAAGGTCGTCAATATTCATGACGAGCGCGTCTTGTGCAATACCCTTCCATACGGAAAGGTCCCCTGTCAACTTCCAGTACATGTAAGCCAATGAAGATTTGGTGCCTGCTCCGTCGGCGTGCATCACCACACAATGCTCATCGCTCCCTGTCAAATAATCAGGAACAACCTTGCAAAATGCTTGGGGGAACAAACCCTTGTCTATGCCCGCTATAGCGGCATGAACCTCTTCTTTTCCCGAGGAAACTCCTCGGTGGGCGTACCTTGACTCTTCCACTGATTATTCTCCAGGAACGTAATCAAAACGCATGATTCGGAAGACCGTTCGACGGTTTGCCTGATGCCCTCGCTCTTTGTCCTCTTCCGCCTCCATTCCATTGATCTCAACATCTGAAATCAACAACATTTCTTCTCCACGACCCGCGGCTACCAGACGATCTCGTTCAATTCCTCTGCTGATCAAGTAATCCACACATGTCTGTGCACGCTCTTGAGAAAGTTCTAGGTTGTACTCATTGTTTCCACGGCTGTCCGTGTGGGATTCCAATTGAATAACAAACGTTTCATTACGCTCCAAGATACCTAGAAGGTAATCCAAGGAGTCTGAGCCATTTACTTCAGAATTGATGAGTAACTCAGATTCATTGAATGCATAAAGCACCAATGGCATCTGATATTCTTGATCAAGCACCACTTCTTTCAGGAAATACTCCCTTGCAAACGTTGTACTCTCGGTAAGACCTGCGGTAGCGAAACGGTCACCGGTACTGATGTAACCCTGCATCTCAACATTTACGTCGTACGTGGCATTCTTCTTTATTTCATCCTCACACAAGGAAAAGGCGCCATCTCCATCAGCCGTAAAGGCCCACGAGTCCCCGTTAGAACCATTGATCCCTACGCTTGCCATCAGTGGGTTGCCTGTATCATAATCATATACATTGGCACGGAAGCAAAACTCCATGTCTGGAAGACTGAAAGAGTACAAATCGTCTTTGCCCTTTCCTCCAATGCGGCTAGACGTAAAAATACCGGCGTCCTCTCCATCCTTAAAAACAATGCCAAAGTCATCAGCACTGCTATTGATTGGATACGGCACTGTGATTGCTTCTTCAAAATTCATTACTCCGTCCGCAGGAGTTGCGGCAAGTATGTCCAAGCCTCCCATTGAGCCATTGGTAGAAGCGTAATACAACGCACCATCATAACGCATGGTAGGGAACATCTCATCTCCAGATGTATTGATATTCTCTCCCAAATTCACAGGCTCTCCAAATGTATCCTCTTTGCTATCGTAAGGAGCGTACCATATATCCTTGCCTCCAAACCCACCTTCGATGTCGGATACAAACATGAGGAAATCGTTGTTAACGGTGAAAGCTGGATGCCCTACCTGCGAACTGTCATTTTCGTCCCGATTGATCAATTCAACAACCTCAGATGGACCAAATTTCGCGCCCATTGTGCTGGCTCTGTAAAGGTCACAAGCAAAAGAGCTTTCATCATCTGAAATACAGCGCGTGAAGTACATGCTTTTGTATTTCTTATCGAAAGTAACTGTGCCTTCATTAAACTCTGTATTGACTGTAGAATTCAAAGGCTCAGGAGTGCTCCAACGGTCTTTCTTGTCTTGTTCAGATCGAAATAAATCCATATAGCTCTGACCTGTGATTGGATCTTCTCCCGAACCGGTTGAACTTTCACGGGATGAAGCGAAGACAATGTCATTCGCTTTTTTAGACGCGTAACCCACACCGAAGTCATAACCATCTGAATTCAACAACAGCAGATTTTCAACAATATAGCGGCTCGAAGGCTCATCCAATTCCAATGCGTCGTTATCTGCTTGCTCAATCCGAGCATCAGCAATTGCCGCATCTCCTCCATTCTCCTTATACGTAACATACCATTCGATGGCATCATCGAAGGACTGCTGAGACTGCATAATCTCACCATAAACAAGGTACACCGATGGATCACCTGTGCCATAACGCAGCCCAATTGCCTTGTCATACCATTCTTCGGCGGCAGCTGGCTCGAGCATCATCCGGAAGCTTTCGCCTGCCATAAATGCGATTCGGCCCTTTTCTTCAATGGCTTTGACCTTAGCGTAGGCCTTAATATATTCTTGTGCAGAGGTACTATATGCTGACTTCTCAAAGGCTTGATCTGCCTCAGCAGCATAATCAGTTTGCGCCAGAAGCGCTCCAAAGGAAAACATAATGAGGAAACTGGCTAGGCCAGTTCGTGTACAAAAAGCTTGCAGGTTGTTGTGCATTTCGTATCGATTTAAATCA
>DDEH01000123.1 GCA_002336085.1 Flavobacteriales bacterium UBA1959
TATGCATTCGCCGTTACAGTCGTATTCGGATGATGCATATGAGCATGATCCATCATTATCTGTGGCTGAAGTTTCAAAATTGCACGCCAGTTCGTCATTGCATCCAGGAATCTCATCCTCGTCGCAAATACCATCTTCGTCTTGGTCATTTGTGCAATTCCCTTCGCAGTTATAGCCCTCTTCAGGATATTCGCACGCGGCAAGTTCTTCTGGTCCGTAACAGGCTTGAGCGAAATCAATCAATTCACGAACCTCAACAGCCGGAGATCCATTCACGAAAAATTGAACAAACATGCTGCCAAAGAGATCGCCGTCTGTGGTGATTTGAGCCAAGAGTACACGGAAATCGTCACCAGCAATACCATTCGTCTCGCCGTTAAAAATGTACCATCCGCCTCCAATGTCATCATTGATTTCGAGGGCTTCACCCGATTCGAAATTGAGATTCCAAGGATTCGACTCTGAAGTGATTGTATTGATTGAACCTTCATCTGGTCCGGCACTTTGTGTGAGTCCGATGGTCACAAAACTATCAAATTCGGCACTTGGGAAAAACCCAAAAAGAGCAGGATTTTGATCAGAGCCTAATGCGCCTCCAAACGGACTTTGGAATAGATTGCCTGTGCTTGCAACGACCGTCGGGAACTCGTCATCACCAGTGACACTAGAAACAAAATCATCTGAATTCGCACACAAGGCATAGATGCGGTAAGTCGTGTATCCAGTCAAGTCATCCGCCCCAACAAATCCGTTGTGAATGGTGTATGGCTCAATCTGAAGGCAGTAGCCCGGCCCTGAGAAAGATTGGTAATTGCACGCTGTTTCATCAGCACAGTTTAGATCCTCAGCATATGCACAAAACCCATTTTCTTCTGTTGCAGCTTCATCATAATTTAAAGCCATCGAATCAGTACACCCATCGATTTCGAATTCATCGCAAATTCCATCGCTGTCTGCGTCGGCGATGCAACTTCCTGCGCAGTCATAACCTGTGTCAGCGTACTCACAACCGGCATCTGATCCGGGATAGGTCGGAGCTTCTGGCGTGAAATTACAGGCTGCTTCATCACTGCATCCAATGGGGCCACAGTCGGTGCAGTTGAACTGCTGGCCCAAAATAAAGGGTGCAGATCCGTTTGCGGGTTGAATCAAAGCATGAAAAGTACCTGAAAGGCAGTCAATACTCGTGAACTGCGCTACCAAAACTTTTAAATTACTTCCAGCCAATCCATTCGAAGCGTTCGCTGGTGCTGACCAACTTCCACCCAAGTCTGTGGTTATTAAGATATCATCACCGGAAGTAGCTGACGGAGAGAATAGGTTAGTTACCCATTGTTGTTCGATGTCTTCGTTCGTAACAATGGCCATTTCGTTTGCTGAAACGTCCGGCTCATGCTCAATTCCAATTGTCACGTAGCTATCAAAACTGAGTGAAGGATAAACTCCAAGGCCGGTTAGTGAAATTCCAGAGGCACTTGGTCCTGAAGCGTAGATACTATTGAAATATCCCCCAGGAGCTATAATTGCAGTCGGATTCTCATCGGTTCCAAATACCGAAAGAACTCGGTCTTCGGGATCGGTAGTTTCGATGTAAAAGCGGTAAGTGGTATGATTGGTCAGGTCAACTTCGTCGACTATTCCATCATGTTCCGCTACTATATCGATGGACATTTGGAAATCTTGGGCGACTGTAGGATTCACAACTCCGTACAAAATCGCGCCGATCCAGAATATCCTGGTTAGGCAAGTTTGGCTCATGTCAGACAATTTGGGACTCCTAATATAGGGATTAGGATCCAGTTCAGCCCAATTCGTCGATATAAATAATTAAACCTGTAATATCCTCTGCAAATTTGCCGGCAAAGTTTTGATCAGTTCAGAGAAAGGTGGAAAATGGGTCTCTGTTAACTTGTCGCCACGTTAATAATGTGCATCAAATTGCAAGAAGGCATCAATCATGGACATTCGCCACCGAAATCAGTGAGCAGGAGCAGTAAGTCTCCCACGGTGATTAAGTTGTCGCCATTGATGTCTGTGGAACAAGTATTCACGTTTTCATTGAACAAGCAACTGGCGTCATCAAACGTGGCGAGGGGGTCAAAGTTGAGGGCAATAGGGTAGGTACAACCAGGTATCGTGCAACTGCTGAAATCACAAGTTCCGTCATCAATTGTAGCCAAGGCGTTGAAATTACAAGCAGAGGCGTAGGTGCATCCCGTCACGTCTTCTTCTTCTTCGACTTCAGTGCTGCAAGAGCCATTGGCAGTGTGCATTCCGTAATCTGACCAGTCATCTGATTCCAGGACCAACCACTCTGAACTTTCGGCATCTGCGCCTGCTGATGTGCCCCAATCTCCATTGTTTCCGTCAAGCACCTCAGGCTTGCGAACAAGTGTGTGGTTTGCAGTGGCGTTATCTACGCCTGCAACCGCCCAGCCGCTTCCTGGGTCTCCATCCCAATCCCCGATAATATCCAACAACTCAAAGTCGTTGGGAGAGCCGAAGACGAGGCCAAACCCGTCGTCACCATTGGAGAGACTGCTGTAGGTAAAGTCTGCGTTATTCAGCAATTCAAGTGTTGCTTGCGAATGCGCAATTCGGTACACTCCAGCTGGAGCAAGGGTTGCATTGGCAGGCAATTCGACCCACGTCTCGAAGGTTCCAGGCATGCTTGGCGCATTGACTGTATGAGCCAGTGCATATCCTTCTAAGGAAACTTCTACTACTCCAGGATTATAGATTTCGAGGTATTTATTATTTGAGCTGCCTTCCGCATATTCACTAAAGAATAAGGAGCAACTGGACAATGTATTTCCCTCGCAGTCCAATCCTGATTCAGGGAAGGTACAAGAGCCGTCATCTAAGTTCGCTTCAGTCAAATAGTTGCAGGCAACGGGATCGGTGCACCCCTCAATGACTTCACCTGTCCAAAACCATGCCGTTTCCACCCACTCGGGATGGGAGATGAATGGATTGGCATTGCCTTGGACGTCTTGGATGCGGCTGTTACGAGTGTCTTCAAAGGTCGAAACCGGGTCTTGTTCATGCCAAGCCAAAAACATTTCAGGGTCACCCAATTCCTCTAGTGCTCCTGCCTGGGTCGAATACATGGTGTAGAAATAGAAAACCTTGCGCGCAATGTCTCCTTTGACATCTTCGCGTGGCTCCCATTGATCACCAGATCGTTTTGACCAATTTTCTGGATTGGATGGGATGCTGCCTTGAGTCACGTAATCACCATTGGAATCTGTTCCGTACCATTGTGCATTTTCATTCGGAATTTCGCTGTAAGGTGAATTTCCACGAGAGGAGTTTGCACTTCCATGAGTTGGTCTTATGTTGAAAAGATCAGACTTCATGGGGGAGATGCCGCCAAAGAAGCTTTGCGGAATGATGTGCTCTGTATTGATAGGATTCAAATACGTTGTAAACTCTGAAACTTGCTCAAACCCTGTGTAAATACCGTAAATCGAGCCGTTCAATTCGTCCGTGTATCCAAACATTTGATTACGCGCGCCATTGTAGCCTAAATCGTTGAAGTACGGATTGTACCATTCTGCTTTTAGCCAACTGCGTAAGGCCTCTGAATTCAAGCCATCAGGTGCGTCGGGTTGAGCAAGACCAACAACTGAAAGCAACATAGCCGCAGCAAAAGAACTCAATTTGAGGCTGAATGGGAAGGTATTTCTCACGGAACTAGAAATGGAGGTGAAGGGATTAAGGCAATTCATCAACAGTATGAGAAGATACAAAATATTACTCTTTAATATAAGGGTTGTTCCGAACAAAATGTAGCTCGGTAAAGTCAAAGTCAGGGTTGGGAACATCCACATCTAGGGCTTCCACTTGTCCAAGCGGATCAAAGGTGAAATGAACCATCCCACCTGGTAACATCATTTGTTCCGACCAATTCAATTGGAAAGTGTCGTAGTGCCAGTGGTTTAAATTCCCTTTGAACAGCGGTGTTTGAACGAATTGGAGTTCAAGCATTCCCATATGTTGCGTGATGTCAATAGAACCATAAATGACGTCGGTGTAGGTCCCCACATATGTATCCATTGGATGCGATGGCGCAGTACCCGGGATGCGCGTTGAATTTAATTCTTCTTCTGCCTCGATGCGATTCGCCGGTTCTTCTTCGCGATTGGTCTCTAAAAATGTCAAAAGATCAAATCCTGCGTCACCCGCAAGCAAAAGATCCAAGAAGTCGTAGCCCAAGGCCCAAGGCACGGAACTATTGGTATTCGTGACAATAAAAACACCTAGTTTTTCCTCAGGTACGAGCAATTGGCGTGAAATCATTCCGTCATATCCACCAGAGTGACCTACAATCTTTCGACCATGTAACGTACTCATTTCCCAGCCAAGGCCATACCCTCTAAAATGCATCGAAGGCAATTTTGATCGGTACCAATTGGAAACAGGTATCGGCGTGTGAAGCGTCCACATTTCCTGCGTGCGATCGCGTGTCCAAAGTCGGTCGTCGTCGACACGACCACTGTCCAATTGTACAATCATCCACTTCGCCATATCGTTGACACTTGCAATCAAAGCTCCTGCAGGTGCCATATTGTCCCAATTGACCCAATCTATTGAAGCAAGGTTTCCTTCAGGGGTTTCATTGTGAGGAAGAGCGACATCAGTGGAGCTTTCGAGCTTGGTTACGCTCAACACTGCGCGTTCCATACCTGCTGGCGTGAGCAACGAATCTGCAACGTACGCTTCCCAGGATGCATCGGTAATGGCTTCAATGACTTCACCGGCAGCGATGTAGAGAATATTTTGGTATCCGAACTCCGTTCGAAATGAACTCGTAGGTTTCAGATGCTGGGCTTTGGTTAAAATTTCTTTTGCGGTCCAAGTTGATCCATACCAGAGTAAATCGCCGGAAAACGTTGCGAGCCCTGAACGGTGGCATAATAAATCGCGGATGCGCAATTCCGAGGTGACGTAGGGATCATATAATTTGAAGTGGGGGAGGTAATCGGTGACACGGTCATCCCAGTCGAGTAATCCGGCATCTACAAGTTGAGCAAGGCCTGCACTTGTGAATGCCTTTGTGTTTGATGCTACCGCATAAAGCGCATCAGGAGTGGCTTTAGCAGCGGCATTTGCATCCAAAAGACCATGTGAAGTGCTCCAGATTAATTGGCCATCATGCACAATTGAAACGGACAAAGAAGGCAAATTCATCGTTTCGACTGCCCGGGACATAGCGGCATCGATACGTTCAATCTGATTGGACTTAATATTTAGTTGTCCTTGCATCGCCGTGGCGAGAACCAACCCGGCTGCCATCCAAGTGAAATGCAAAAAGATTGATTTTCGCGAATGATTTGAAGTGAAAGTCCAGTTCATACAGTGAGAATTATTGAATGGGATGCCTAATTTCGCACACATGGAATCGAATGCACTAAAAGTTGGGACAAAAGTTCGTTTCTTGGATGAAGTGGGGCATGGTATGATCACGAAGGTGATCTCCACTACCGAAGTCATGGTAGAAGACGATAATGGCTTTGAATATCCTTATGAAGCTGCTCGCTTGCTGGTGGTGAAAGATATCAAAGAGGAGAAAATGGCATACGAGAGGGTCATTCCCTCTGTGTTGGAAATTATCCAACAAGACGTCCCGCCTGAACGAAAAAAACGGCTAGAGAAAGATTTTAAAACGAAGTACAAGGAGGCCAATGACCAAGCGAGCTCGCGTTCGGACATGGAAGTGGATTTGCATATGCATGCGATTGTAGATTCTCAATCCGGTCTAGATCCGGCCATTATGTTGGAGCTTCAGTTGGCTCATTTCGAGCGCATGCTACAAATTGGAGTTCGCCAGCGAATGAAGAAACTCGTATTTATACACGGCATTGGCCAAGGGGTGTTGCGCCATCAAATTTGGAGTCGGGTCGACCAGTATTACCCTGATTGTTCATGTCGCTCGGCAGATCCGCGGCAGTATGGAAGTGGCGCTACGGAGGTATGGATTGGAGAACGGGCGCATGTTTCCTAATGCCTCCTCAAGGCCGCTATTCTTCTGCTTCCTTTTTTTTGTTTTTTTCTACCCACTCTTTGGCAATCACATTCAGGTTTCGTTCTGGGTCATTGATTTTAATCTCTGAGAGATCAAATGAGAATGCTGGATCTAGGTAGCGCGCTGCAATTACTCGCGCTGAATACACTATTCTTTCGTCTGCGTCTTGGAGTTGAAGCGAAGCTATGGGAGATTTCTTAACAGCAGAAGGAAGCAAAACACCCTCGATTGGCTGCATTTTCAGCCAGTTCACTGCAGCCGCTGCCTGCACCGGATTTTTCGGGCCGAGGGTAAGAGTATACTTGCCTGCAGCGGTTTGAAGGGTAAAACGCAAGGTTTCACCATCGCTTTCCTTTTGCCAATTGGATGATTTCTTCTTCGCGATTTCTGTTCCATTTCCCATCATTCCGCTCATCTCGGCGAGTCTTTTGGAAACGTAATTTCCTTGGTTCGAATTCAAAAATAATGTGGCCATCCGGCGCTGATTAGGGTCAAACCACAACCACTCATTATTCCGCAGTGTATCTCCATGCCAGATGAACGGACCCTCTTGTAGTTTCGGGTCAAACCAAAAACGTTGGATCATTGATGAACCTGCTCTTTCCACTTCGATGTCCATCACATGATTCCATTCCAACACGGAAGTCCCTAAATCTGAACGGGATAGTGAATCCAATTCTCGACGGAGGTGCTCCTGCCGTTGCATTTGTGTTTTTCGTGCTGAATCCATTCGCACGGAATCGGCGAGGAATCGCTCAAATGTTAATGAATCCAATTGAACTATCTGATCAGAATTTTGCGCCTGGGCTGCATTGCCGAAAAGAAATGAAGACAGCAGCATTGCTGCTGTAGAGGTGAAGAAAAACAAGGAGCGCATTTTCATGTAACGAAGATACGCCGCGAAAGAAGAATCAGTTTCGCGAGCGGCGGCGGCGTTTCTTGGGGTTGTTCCACGGAGTGTTTAGTTCGGTGTCGCGCACTTCAATGTTTTCCTTGAGAACCCAATGATTTCGATGCCAGGCGAATCCATCGTAGGTGAAGTCTGGACCATAAAAGGCGGTGTAGCCTTCAAGAGTTTCATCCGACGGGCTCAGGTGATCCATGACAATCATTTGCATGTCTTCGCGCCATCGTAGACTCGTCGAAACCGCGTCGCTGTATTCCAATACATAGCGTTTCACAGAACCTCGGCCCACATCAATGATGGGAATACCAAATTTAATTCGATTGGAGCTGAGACTCATGGTTTCGATGATTTTTCGGTTGCGCAAACCATCCGCGCCATTCCATCCTAGAAGCGTGTAAACCTTGCGGTTGCCGTATTCGCGTTCGAGGATGTCATAGTAAATTGCTCCTGGCCAATTTGTCGCGTTGAATCTGCTCTTGGGATCGAGTGTGTTTCGCCTCGAATTGGGCTCCTTAAATACGAGGGGTGTGACTATTTGTTCATCTGACTTTGATCGGTGGATAATCACACCGCCATATGCATTGGTGCGGTCTTTAAACTCGACATTCCAAGTCAGTATGGCAACCCGACGTTGCTTTTCTCCAACAGATACGACACCGATTCGTTGGGCTAGTGAGTCTGTGTTGACTTCCCAAAAATCCGTTTCCAGAAATGTTGATGCCATCGCTGTTTTCAAGGCTGAGTGCGCTTGATTTCGGAGATCGTCATCTTGGGCTCCAACCAATTGATCATGGAGAGAAATCAGAAGAGCGATTGAGGGCTCAATATCGCTCTTGGAATTTGGCACTTTGACGCTTCTCTCTTGAGCTTCCATTGAAAGAGAAGAGAACACAGCTAATAGCAGTGGTACCGAAAATTTTGCTAGTTTGAGCATAGATACTTAACGCTTTCGGCAGTTTGAAATTGCCTTGCTTAGAGGTGCATGAAGGCCTTCTTGGCCAACAAGACGTCTTCGGTTTCTACGTGATCGGGGTCGTCTACACAGCAGTCTACAGGACAAACAGCGGCACACTGCGGCTCATCGTGAAACCCAACGCATTCCGTACACTTCGAGTGGGCGATAAAATATACATCCATGCTGGCCGGCTCATTTTCTGAGTCTGCCTGAACAGAGCCAACAGTAGGGTGAACCCCCGAACCTTCGAATCCGGTGCCTTCTGAAAATTGCCAGTTGGCTCCGCCTTCGTAGATAGCGTTGTTGGGGCATTCAGGCTCACATGCACCGCAGTTGATGCATTCGTCTGTGATCGTAATTGCCATGGCGTTTTTCGGTCTAAGGTTGATACGTAAATTTGGCGTGAAGATACACACCAAAATGACGAACACATTGGAATCATCACTTGTTCAACTCGGCGAGTGGTTGCGAGGCGAATTAAAGGGTCAAGGAGCAGGGGATGAAGGCTTGTTGGCTAAGGCGGAAATGCAAAACAGATGGTTTACGCAAGAATCGAGCAAATCAGCCATGCATGGTTGTGGCAATATGCTTCAGCCGGATGTGCTTTCGGATTGGCTAGGTCGCTATGACTGGTCACCGAATCCGAAACGTGAGAAAAAAGTTGGATTGGTTTTGGCAGGTAATTTGCCCATGGTCGGATGGCACGATGTTATGTGTGTCTTGATGACTGGGCATACTGCTGTCGTGAAAACGAGTTCATCGGATACACTCCTTATTACGGCAGCTATTGAAGCTTGGCAGAGCTTTCTGCCAGAGGACGAACAACTCAAAGTTGAGTGGGTGCAGGGAAAAATGGGGGATGTGGATGCTGTAATTGCCACGGGCAGTGCCAACACCAATCGTTATTTTGAACATTACTTCAAGGATTTGCCACGGGTGTTGCGCAGCCAACGCACGAGTGTAGCGATTCTTGATGGTTCGGAAACAGATGAAGATATTCGCGCATTAGGGCAAGATATCTTTCAGTATTTCGGAATGGGCTGTCGCAGTGTGACAAAACTTTTTCTGCCTTTGAGGTTTGATTTGGATCGGCTATTCAGAGTTTGGGTGGAATGGGCAGAGCTTGGAAATCATAATAAATATGCAAATAACTATGATTACCACAAGGCAGTTTGGTTGCTGAATCAAGAGCCCTTAATTGAAAATGGGTTTGTATTATTGAAGGAGGATCCCAATTTTTTTAGTCCTGTAGGGTCATTGTTCTATTCCTTTTATTCGGATGAAACAGCGCTCAGAGATCATTTAGAGCAGCATGCGGAGCAATTGCAATGCGTGGCCACGAAGAATCCGCAGTTGTATGAGGACCATTCGGTTTCTGCAGTCAAGTTCGGTCAGACGCAATCTCCGCTTCCTTGGGATTATGCCGATGGGGTTGATACTATTTCTTTTCTCTTGGGGCTATATTCGTAGTCGAATTTGAAACCTCCACTGTCCGAATGAAATTGACCACGAAAAAATTGCAGCACGTTTTGCTCATCGCCTTTACTGGATTGGTGACGCTGACAATCAGCAGTTGCTCAACGGATATCGAATTGAATGCGCCCTATCAGAAAACCGCTGTAATATTCGGTCTACTCGATGCTCAGCAGGACACGCAATGGGTGCGGGTCAATCGCACTTGGTTGGGCTCTGGCAATCAGTTTGATACGGCGATGATTGCCGATAGCAGCGAGTACCCTGCGGAGGACTTGAACGTCTCGATTATAGAGCGAACAGGCCTCGAAACAAGGCAATGGGCACTGGTAGATACAACCATTGAAAACAAAGATACGGCTGGTATCTTCTTCGCTCCAGAACAACAAATGTGGTACTTCGTCCCTCAGGGAGGTTTGGATACCGATGCAGAATATGATTTGGATATTGCGATTTCGGGAGAAGGCGATGTGTCTTCCACCACCAATATGATTTCAGAGCAAATAGGGAATATTACCCAGCCACCTCCGGGGGTGAATAACTTTAAACTGGGCTTCGCAAGTGTCGGATTTCAAACGACTTTCCCCAACTTAACGTTCAAATGGTCGTCAACGCCGGGCGCCAGTCGATACGATGCGGTGATGCTGATCCATGTTGTCGAGCGCACATGGAATGATGAGGAGCATACGGATTTACTTTCCGAAAAAGAGCGCATCATAGAATGGCCGATTGGTACCTTGAATGCTCCAGATGATGGAGGGGGAGACATCTTGCAAAAAGAAGTGAGCGGGGAACGATTTTTCACAACTCTTTCGAGTCAATTGGAGCCCAGTCCCTTTGTGACGCGTGTGCTTGGTGTTTGGGATGAGGAAGTGCAAATTGCTCGAGTTGTAGATTTTGAACTGACCGTGGCCAATGACGAGTTGTCTACTTATCTCGAAATAAATTCGCCGGTGACGGGTGTCATCCAAGAACGTCCAGAGTACACCAATATCAATGGGGGACTGGGGTTGTTTGCGGCACGTTCTACGCAAGGTGTATATGGTGTTGGCTGCACAACAAGCTCCTTGAAATATTTGATTGAGGGCGCGTCAACGGCGAACTTAAATTTTTGCACGCCAAATCCTTTTTCAGACTTTTATTGCGATTGAGCAATTGCTTGAATATTCCAATTGACCATGGAGCATAAACTGACCACCACATTGCAAGATGCCACGATTGAACTCTCAATGGGCTTGTATACCGTGCGATTTCACGATGAGGCCGTTTTGGATGTAAACCAAATGAAACGGGTTGAGGCAGCTCGGCGGGAATTATTGCCTGATGGATCGGGTCCAGTTTTGGTCCTGATACCGAGCAATGCTGCTTTGTTGGAGCATGAGGCTCTGGCATGGCTTGGTTCTGAAGAAGCGATGCTCGATGTGTCTGCGAGAGCGGTAGTTGTGCCATCATCGCTCACTGTACTGCGTGATCGTATCCGCTGGGCGCTATTTCGGCCAACGGTTCCATACCGGGTATTCAGGAATCCTCAAGTGGCCAAAGGGTGGGCTCTTGATCAATGGTATGATAAGCAAATTGGCTTGGAAATCGATTCTTTCGAGAAAGATGGAATCATCTGATTCCGGGTTCTTTTTTCGACTTTAAAAACGCATTTTAGTGGCAAATGACGAAACGTTGCCTAGCCCCGTTAATATCAATGCTATAAATTCCTTCAGACCAATTACGGGGGATTTTAAAAGAGGTTGATTTTCCGTAGCTAACACGTTTGCCAAGGGAGTCGTAGATCTCATAATATCTCGGGTTAGTTCCGATGTTTAAGGCTTGACCAGACTGCACGGGGTTGGGATAGATAATCGTCTCGGATTCACGCAAAGGTGTCAGGCTGCTAGACTCACTAATGTTTTGGAAAGAAGCTAGAACAGGAATACCCATGATCTCGGTGATTTCAAGCAATGGAACACCTGTTCCTTCGCCCCACCATTGGTAGATGATCTGGTCGCGTTCCAGGGCAAACGGCTCTCCCAATTGTTCTATGAAAATATCATCTGTTGCATTGAGTTGGGTACGGGTGCGGAGGACGTCGAAGGATCCTCCGGGTAAAATAAGCGTCCCCCACGCGTCAGTCGTTACGCTCCGTGTTTGATCCAAGCTGTATGAAAGGATGCCTTTGAGGTTCAATTCAAATGCCGCTGTGCTTTCAAATGTTTCGCCGTAGTTAAGAGGAATGGGGAAGAACTCATCGATGTCATCGTAAGCGACAGGAAGGTCGAATCCAGAGGCACTCAAGCCAATCCCAGCGATGGTATAATGGCCGCCGTCCGTTTGATAAAAGTTATTGAATCCATCCAATGGTATTGGCAGCTCAATTCCCAGGTCAGGGAAAATCGTTGGCAGGTAAAAGTCACACTGGTAGGCAGAATTGAAAGGGCTATTGAACACCAATGCTGCTGTAATAGACGCATCGTTGATACTAATAGGAGTTACCGGGGCGTCGCCAAGCGCAATAAGATTGGACGCATCCCATGTCACATTTTCTCCGCTGGTAGCCGCAAGGTTAAAATCAACCACGGCAGTATTGACAACATCATACGTCATTCCCCCCTGCGGCAAGTCGGAGCTGTTAATGGTGATCTGGCCATTGCCAATCGCAGAAAATCCAGCGGCGCTGGCCAGAATGACAGTGTGGAGAGAATGGTTCATTTGATTCCAATTGTGACGTGAAGTTAAGGCAGAGTGTTTTGCAACATATTCGTCAGGGGAGGCTATTCTTCACGGGTTCGCTTGCGTGATTTTCTCCAGTCACCCCAATGATCGAATTCATGACGGATTCGAATACCTACTCCTTGAGAGCTGCTTCCGTCCAATGCATTGACCATGGAGGGATTACTCTTGGAGTGCCCGGTCACTTGATACTGTCCTTTTACGTCGAGGTCATAGCTGATAGTCACGTCTTGGATTTGGATGTCATCGCTAGACATTTGACCCATCGTTTGCGCGCCAACGGCCCCTTCAATTCGAAGCCGATCATCGAACAATTGAGTGCTCAAAGCCAAAGCTAACTCTTGCTCACCGCTCAAGTCGTCACTGGCATAATCCAATCCCAGATCCACTCCAGGTGAAATTTGGGATATCCAATGCCCCAATTGATTGGCGATAAAGGCAGAGCTTTTCCCCTCCGCTTGGAATCCTCCTAGCGCACTCGCCAGAGGGTCTTGATCCACAAATTGATTGATGACTAAAAGGCTGATTGCTTGCCGTTGAACCTCCTCTTCATTAAGCAATGCTCCTTGAATTAGCGCTTCGAGTCGAGAGTCGGCCTCTGGAATTTGGATGTTGAATCCAATTTCTGGCTGAAGCAAATCACCGTTTAGGGCGAGCAAGAGTTCGACGGGCACGCGTCCAGGTAGGTTGGACTCATCGGGAAGCAATGGATTTAGTTTTGCCCGCGTTTGGTAGGAAGTGAGGAGGTCGATTTGAGCAGCATAGGGATCACCAAACCACTCAATGGTGCCTCCCGGTATGATGTTGAAGTTTTTGTTGATGAGGTTTTGAAGCGTAAAATAATATGTGCCTTGAGTGATTTTCAGGGATCCATTCAGTGCGATTTCCTCAAAATTATCCACACGCAAGTCCAAGTGGCCTTGAGTTCTGCCTGTGATTTCCTCTCCGGTGCTTTGGTTGAATATAATTCGCGCCACCGCATTTGAGGTAATGTCTATGCCCAGATCCAAAATAACATTGGAGAAGCTTCCCGAATTGGTGAGTTTTTGAGGGGTGTTTTCTGCTGTATTGAACCGAATAAAACTTGCATAGTTTTCATCACTGACAGCATCGAGAGGGAGGGAGAAGTCCGTGCCTTCGTCGGCAGAGAGATTCGCTTCTAGCCACAATTGATCGCCGAAACCTGCAATATTAATGTCTCCTGTTCCAATTGCTTTTCCAAAGAAAAAAGCATCTTCTTCAGGCGGAAGATTCATGAACTGAATGGGTTCGGCAGTGGCGTCGATGCCAAAGTCTAAATTCCATGACCTAAATCTATCATGGTAAGCCGTTCCATTCAGGCGGGCCTCTCCTCCTAATCGATCTGTGATGTTGCCCTGATTGATTTGAATTATGCCGGGTTCGAGATCAATGTCGGCTGTCAATGCGTATTCCATGCCGATTGCAGGAATGAAGGTAACCATTGAGTCTGTGTGGATTTGTCCGGCTATCTTAAAATCCGATGGATTCCAAATCGTCTGAATTTTCCCGTGGAGTTCTCCTTGAAGGGCCACGGTGTTTTCAGGCAATAGTTGGTTGACGCCGAAAATTTCAATGGCACGAATTTCCCAGTCTGCCCTCAGAAATGGCAGATCCAATTGTCCAAAGGTCCCACTTCCTTTGATATCACCATCGCCCCAATTGGTCAATGCTTCAAACTCGAATGAATCCTTCCAACCTGATCCTGAAAAGGCAAGGTTGGACAACTGTTCACCTTTCCATTCCAAGTGCTTTGCGCCGAAGGTTATCTCGGCATTGTTTTTGATTCCATTTGATTCAGCAATGACGCGACCATGAGCGTTAGAGAATGAAGTTCCATTCCACAAACCTCTCCAAGATTTTGCATCACCGTCCAAGCTGATTCCGAGGTCAGCTAACCATTTACCTCCTGCGCCCAAGCTGGCTCGGACGTCAATGCGGCAATCGGCAGATTGCAAGACCATTGGACGCGATGGAAGCGCAATTGATTGCTCAGGGTTGAGGTTCCATTGAAATAATTCTTCTGGAGCGCTTAATTCCAGGTTTTGACCAAACAGCGGCCATTGGAATTCTGTAATCCTCAGAGCTCCAATCGCTTGGTCAGCAGCGGGTAGATTGAAAGCGATATGTGCATTTTCTGAATCGCCTCCGTTTTTCCAAGCCAATACTCCATTCCATAAATCACCCATTGTTAATGAAAGTTGAAGGTCCGAAACTAGCTGTGAATCTTCATTCATAATGGCACTTACATTGACGTCAAAAGTGGGAGTTTCTTTTGCATTCCAACTTAGATTCAAGTCATTGCCTACAATTGATTGGCTGGATATCGAGGGGATTTGAGCGGTTAAAACAAGGCCATTGGATACGTTGCTTGCTGAGAATTTAGAGGTCGACGCAAGATCAAATGGAGCGCCAGTGATGAGGCCTATAGGTTTAAAGTTGACCAGCGAACCCTCGAGGTCGATGAATGGGGCAGGAGTGCTTTGTGATTGAGCATGCAGTGTACTATGAATCCACTGTTCCCAATGACCTAAGTCATTGCTGACTGTTACATGACCATTCGTGAGGTCTGAGTGCCATTCAAAGTTGATGAACTCAGCATTTTGCTCAGCGATGGCATCGAATCGATCAAACGCAATGGGACGCTTTCCTTCGAGCAGATTGATGTTTCGGGTTTCCAATACACCTGTCCAATGACCATTATTTGTACCATTCGCTCGAGTGTTTAGCGTGGCGAAAAGTGACCATTCTCCCGAAGGTGCGAGTCCCAGAGATTGAATCCCGGTCAATTGCGAAACACCTTGAAAATTCCAAGAAGAATCGCGGATGCTGAGTCCCCATTGTCCATTCATCGGCATTACTGGAGAAAGCACTTTCCAGGTTGCATCAATCTGTTGGCCATTTGATAGATTCAAAGCATTCGATGCTACAGCTGCGAGGTGCATTGCTTCGCCGGCATTGCTAAAAGCCTTCAATTCGATTCTAGTTTTCGGAGAATCCAGTGTTGCCAATAAGTCACCAGACCAATCTTTCCCTTGAAACGGCAATTCCGGCAGATGGTAGTTTCGAAAAGAGCCTTTGATGGTATGTGGTATCCATGGCTCGTTGCAGGTGACGCTCCATTGCATATCAGTTTCTTGTTCAAGCGGCAGAGCGAATGAGATGTTTTGTTCGAGAGGTCCAATTGTCCAGCGAAACGATGAAGAAAGATTCTGATTGCTCCAAGTTTTAATAAAGGGTATATCCTTTTGAACGTTCCAAGGTTCTAGGATTTCTTCCAAGGCTTTCCATCGGATGGCAACAGCTCCTGAAGATGTCCAGTTTCCTGTCGAATCCATAGCGAAGCGCAGAGAGTCAGAGAAAGTACCCAATGTCGGCAGTCCCGAGATTGAGAGCAAACTGTGCGTCATTTTTGCAGATGAGTCTATCCACAGGCGTCCATTCAGTTCTGGGTTGTCATGCTGCTCAATCGCCGCTTGAAGCACTTTCGTGGTATAAGCGGACAATCCAAATGCTGCAAAATCAATCGAGTCAGCCAGGTGTGCCTGAATGCTCCATTCAAGCTCATCGGATTGCTGTTGTATTTCGGTAGAGAATGCTGAAGTTATTGCCGACAATGAAGCCAATGACCACTGGCCATTATGAGATTCAAGTATTCCGTGGACATCCGATATTTCCAATTCCAATCGCTGTTTGGTGCTGTTACTAATGACTGGAACCATGGCCAGACCTTCACAGCGTTTAAGTGGAATTTGACCATGGATATTACCAATGGCTACGTCTTGGAAGTAGGCCACATCGATGATGAAGGCCATGCCATCTTCATTCTCACTCTCTAGCTGGGCAATATTGAAGTGACGAATTCGGAAATCGAATGGACTCGCTGCAGGATCTGCATTGGGTTCATCACGTCGATCGCTGCCGAGTTGCTTGAGCCATGAATTGGCGTTGTAAAGCTGAATGCTTGTTCTATCGAGCTCTACAGAATTTAAATGCTCCCACCTAGGAATGATTCCCGTTTGTTCCCACTGGATGGCCAGTTTCTCGGTGCATAGTAATTTTTGGTTTTCGTTTTTTATGCAGAGATCTTTCAAGGAAACCGAACGATTCCAGAAATCAATAGTGCATTGCCGAATGGTCAATTCAAGATCTAGCGCTTGCTCTAGCTGCGGTATGGCCCAGGTCCTCAAAGCCAATAATTGAACGCGAGGTATTTGTATTGCGAAGCCGAACACCAAAGTAGCGATAAGTATTCCCAAGGAAACGATGCGTATTTTGGAGAGAAAATTGGCCATGTTTGAGGTGTGAAATTACTCGATGAGCTTCATGCCTGCGTATTTTAGCGCAGAAATCATGCCACGTCCTCCACTCATCCTTGCTGTTGAATCGTCTTGTGACGATACTGGTGTTGCCATCATCCGTGGGGATGAGGTTCTGTCCAATGTCATAGCCAACCAGTCGATACATGAGGACTATGGCGGCGTAGTGCCTGAACTGGCTAGCCGGGCTCACGCACAAAACATAGTGCCGGCATTCACGAAAGCCCTTGACGAATCTGGTGTGAAGGCTGCAGAATTGGATGCTGTGGCGTACACCAATGGTCCGGGTTTGATGGGGTCTTTGCACGTAGGGGTCGCTTTTGCAAAATCATGGGCGTGGGCCAATGGAATTCCCTCCATTCCGATTAATCATATGCAGGCACATATTCTTGCCCATTTCCTGAAACCAGGGCCTCATCCGTCTTTCCCTTTTTTATGTTTAACAGTTTCGGGTGGTCACACACAGTTGGTGAAGGTTCGCAGTGCTCTTGTTATGGAGGTCTTAGGCGAAACACGAGACGATGCGGCAGGAGAAGCTTTCGATAAGGTTGCAAAGCTCATGGGCTTGCCATACCCTGGAGGTCCTGTACTCGATTGTCTTGCACAATCTGGCAATCCGACGCGCTTTCCATTTTCAAAGCCCAAGGTTCAAGGGTTGGACATGAGTTTTAGTGGATTAAAGACTCAGATTTGGCAATTTTTGCAGCAAGGCCAGCAAAACAATTCAAGATTCATTGATCAGAATAAAGCTGATATTGCCGCGAGTGTCCAACATACAATCCTAAGTATCTTGATGGAAAAGCTTGAATCTGCAGTAGAACAGTCAGGCATAACAGCTGTTGCAATCGCTGGTGGGGTCTCGGCTAATTCGGGCCTTAGGAAAGCACTGAAAGATCGAGAAATGTCACATGGATGGAAGGTCTATATTCCCCCGTTTGAATATTGCACGGACAATGCAGCGATGATCGCTGTTGCGGGACTTAAGGTCTTTGAATCTGGCGAGAAATTTGGGCTTGATATCGAGCCAAGTCCTAGATTAAAATTGCCCTCGGATTAACTGGCTCGCTTTTCCTCATGCACTGACCAAGAAGGTTCAAGGGACCAGAGAGGAAGCTGAATGCATGCGGTAATGCCAGTATTGAACGGATGTGAAACTGAGGTTTCGTGAATTTTGAGAATACCCGAATGATGAAGCAGACTTAGCCGTTCTCGCACGATAGCGCTTCCTCGCGAGGGATGCTTTTTCTTCCGCTTTTCCCGAATTTCCTCTTGAAAACCGATGCCGTTGTCTTGAATGAAAATTTCTAAGTCGTCGCTGGCCCATTCAATTCTTATGATGATTTTGGGAGCGACAATGGACTCACTGCTCAGCCCGTGCCAAATCGCATTTTCAATCAATGGTTGGAGGATGAAAAGTGGAAATGGTGTTATTAGTGGTTCGACATTGGAGTGAATTTCCCACTGTACTTCAATCTTTTTTTCAAGACGGATGTCTTCCAATTCAAGGTATTGTTTGATATGATTTATTTCCTGCTGCAACGATCCTATGAGTTGATCATGGGACAGAAAGCCCATCAGGAGCAGTTTCCGAAATTTGCTAAACACCAAGCTCGCTTTTTCACTGTCGTTTCTCATCAATAGATTTTGTATCCCTGTCAATACATTGAATAAAAAATGCGGATTCATTTGAGATTTAAGATTCAAACGTCGCGCATCTTTTACATTGCGCTGAAGCGATAAATTGCGTTGTGTCTGTGAGACACTCTGAAGCAGCAGTTGCTCTTGTATCAAAGCGTTTTTTGCGCCTTCGGGAGAGCGGGTGTGTTGTTGAAGCACTCGGGCATAGAGAATCGTACTGATTATGGTGAGTGCGCCTATTATTATGATTACGGTCTGTGAAGAGAAACTGTTGATTGAACTTCCACCGGACCAAAACACGATATCCAGGAGCTCTAGAATGGCGGCAACGGAAGTACTTACAAAAACAAATCGCGTGAAGAGCAGAACA
>DDEH01000116.1 GCA_002336085.1 Flavobacteriales bacterium UBA1959
GTGGGCCAGGACCGAACGGTCATCTTGTGCACGCACATTATGCAAGAGGTTGAGGAAGTGTGCGATCGCGTGGTGCTGATTCATCGCGGGAAAGTCGCATCGGATGAATCGTTGGCCACATTTTCGAACCGACCAGGCGGACTTGAGTCTGCCTTTCATGAATTGGAGATCGGCTTATGACCGAACAAGGCGACAACCCGATTCAAGCGGAAATAACAACCTTTCGGGGTGTCATCCTGCGTTCCACGGGCTCTTGGTATCAGGTAAGTGAATGGGAAACTCGCCAGGTTTACGGATGCAGGGCTGGTGGGCGATTGCGTTTGACTGGCGAGAGAAGTACCAATCCACTGGCTGTTGGTGATGTCGTGAGATTTGAAGCCGCGAATGTGTCGGACGCGGGCTTAATTACAGAACGCGAGGAACGCTCCAATGCCATCATTCGACGTTCCGTGAATCTCTCCAAAGAATCACATGTGGTGGCAGCAAACCTGGATCGGGCTTTTTTGATTGCTACGGTGAGCCATCCGCCTACGAGTACAGGTTTCATTGATCGTTTCTTGGTGACTGCCGAGGCATACGGAATTCCAACGACTGTGGTATTCAATAAGTGTGACCTATCGCAGTCAAATCCCTCAGATGCAGATGCATTGGCATACATGACTGAGCTGTATGAGACGGCGGGATATGATGTGCTTCAGGTCTCCGCGCTCTCGGAGATGGGGCTATCGGACCTGAAGTCGGCGATTGCAGATTCAGGTATAAACATGTTATCAGGTCATAGTGGTGTGGGCAAGACGACACTCATAAATCAGCTATTGCCGGGTTTGGAGCTGCGCACCGGTGATGTTTCATCTTCCCATCAAAAGGGAAAGCACACTACGACATACGCTGAGATGTTTCCCTTGCCTTCTGGGGGGTATTTGATTGATACGCCTGGAATCAAAGGCTTCGGCTTGGTCCAGCTGGAAAAGGACCATTTGCATCATTACTTTCCAGAGATGTTCGCGTTGCTTTCCGAGTGTAAGTTTCATAATTGTCTCCATCGCTCGGAACCAAAGTGTGCCGTGCGCAGTGCGGTTGAGCAAGGAGTAATTGGGGAGGAACGGTACGCGAATTACCTTGACTTGTACGAGAATTTTGATGCGGAGACGAACTACCGCTGATCATCAGTCAGCAGGATGAAATCGGGAAGCCCAAAGGCCTCCTACGCGCAAGCTCATTGAATTATAGACCAAGGGTAGCCCCGTTTCACGGCTTCGGATTTGCAAGCCAATGCTCTTCATCAGACCATCTCCGGCCGCGCAATCCCATTCCATGTAAGAACCCGAACGAACATGTACATCTGCCTGACCCGTAACGATTTGGCAAAACTTAAGAGCACCGCTCACTGGCTTGCTGATGAATTCACTCGCGTTGCATCCTGCAGGCAAGAGCTCTGGCCAAGGGACATTTTCGTTCCAGCTCGTAACCAAAAGGAAGGGCGCAGAGGAATGCTGATGCTCGATTGGCGTTCGATTGGCGATTGATTCAATGGAGCAAGTGAAGGGCTTGATGCCCACGGCCCCGGCATACATGATTTTTGCTAGTGGATCTGCAATGACCCCCAAAAAGGGTCCTTGCGAATCACAAAGAGCGATGTTCACAGCAAACCCAGATCTGTTCTTTAGATAGGATTCGGTTCCGTCCAATGGATCAACCAACCAAAACAGTGGCCAGTCTTTTCGTTCGTTGAAGGGCGGAAGGACTCCTTCTTCACTGATGAGCGGAATTTGAGCTTCAGCTATAATCCCCTCTATGATGCGGTGGCTTTCCAAGTCAACAGAGGATACCAAGCTACCATCACGTTTGGCCCGAATCACGAGTGACTCATTGTGGTCCGTCAAATGGCTGAGCAGTTCGTGGCTTGCTGCTGCCGCTGCTTTAAGCGCCAATTCAAGGTATTTTTCGATTTTTGATGATTTCATTTGGTTTGCAAGGTATTCAATGAATAGTTTTGTCATGGCGCAGGGGTGCCTCCAATTTGGAGTGCTGAGATGATACCCTCAAAACCTGACCGGATAATACCGGTAGGGGAGCAGGCCGTTTCGTGACGACTTTGTCGGGCACGTACTGCGTCAATTATTCTTAATAACTAAGACGCATGACTCAATCATCTTTTACCCTTGTTTTCGCTTTGTCCGTTCTGCTTTTATTGCCCACTATCGGTGCAACTCAGGGAGAAATATCAGAATCCGTTGCAATGGAAAAATCGGATTCAATCTTGCGGATGGTCGAGTTGTTGCCAGCAACAGTTTCGGCAATTCAGTCGCCCGACCGGGCTCCATATGCAACGCAAAAAATGGATGCTTCGGAACTTGCAAAACGCGACGGATCGATGGACTTGCCTTTTCTGTTGCGTTTCACGCCTTCCCTGGTTGTGACTTCGGATGCCGGTGCCGGCGTGGGCTATACCTCCATGCGTATCAGAGGTTCCGATCAGTCTCATATCAATGTCACCATCAATGGTGTTACGCTGAATGATGCGGAATCCCATCAGGTGTATTGGGTGGATTTACCGGATTTGTCGAGCAGCATTGATGAGCTTGAAATTCAACGAGGAGTAGGTAGTTCTTCCAATGGTCCCGGCGCATTTGGAGCAACGGTGTCATTGAATACAATGAATTTTGATGTGCAGCCGGGTGGGAAAATGTTGCTGGGAGGCGGATCTTTTGGCACACTGCGCTCCATGGTGAAATGGTCCTCAGGGCAATTGGGATCGGGGTTTTTCATCGAAGGCAGAGCTTCTCGAATTCTATCTGATGGCTACCTCGACCGATCAGCAAGTGACTTATCAAGTTTGCAATTGGGGCTCGGATACAAATGGGATTCTGGTCACTTGGCTTATAGCGCAATGCTGGGGCATGAGCGCACACAGCAGGCTTGGTATGGCGTTCCAAGGATCGGATTGACGGGTGATTCAACAGCTATTTCGGAATGGGCCGCGAACTCTTACGAGTATGGCTACGGAGAAGATCAAGAGCGCATTTCTGATTTGATTGAGCGTGGTCGCAAACACAACTATTATCGTTATGCTGATCAAGTAGACGATTATCGCCAAGATCATCATCAACTTCATTTCAGTCAGGAGTTGAGAAACTGGAATGTAGGCTCCACTGTACATTTCACGAAGGGTGCAGGCTATTATGAGCAATTCAGGACCAATGATGATTTGGCGCTTTATGGGTCTACGGACTCGACCTTCACCGAAGGTGACGTGATTCGAAGGCGTTGGCTAGACAATGATTTCTATGGCATGCTGGTTCAAGCAAATCGCGAATGGGACAATGTCGGTTTGCAATTGGGCGCAGGTGCATTCGACTACGTAGGTGCTCATTTTGGCGTTCCGATTTGGATGCAGTACGGTGCCAATGGATTGCTTCCGACTGATCGTTATTATGATAATACCGGTAAAAAACAAGACCGCTATGCATTTTCTGCAATCTCATCAAGTGCATTTGACGGTAAAATGCAATTGAGAGGAGAATTACAAGTGCGTCAAGTCGGTTACCAGGTGGAAGGGACAGATAATGACTTGCGTGCTCTAGAGGTCGATACTTCTATGACATTTTTCAATCCAAAAATTGGCGCGGATTGGTTATTAAATGATGCCAGTCGTTTATTCTTTTCAGTAGCGCGGGGCAGCCGAGAGCCGGTTCGAAATGACTTCATTGATCGGGCATCCGAGATCTATCCTAAGGCGGAAACTTTGACCGATTTTGAATTGGGCTTGCAGCATGTAGTGGGAAACTGGAGCATGGAAGCTGTGGCCTATCACATGCTTTATCAAAATCAATTGGTCCTCACAGGAGCTTTAAACGATGTGGGTTCAGCTGTACGAACGAATGTGGATGAAAGTCAACGTTCGGGTATGGAGCTCAGTTTAAATTGGCGTCCAGGGGGTGCGTTCTCTTGGTTTGGAACAGCAACAGGGTCAATCAATACAATTGATCGATTTGTTGAAACACTCTCTGATTATGGCAACGAAGACACGCCAATTTTGACGGTGGAACACGTGGACACGGACATTAGTTTTTCTCCTAGATATACAGCGGCTTCAGTTGCAACATGGGAGTTTTGGAGCCGCACAAAATCAGGCCAATCTTCATCGGCTACTTTGGAGTGGAGCGCGCGCTTCGTTGGGCAGCAATTTTTAGACAATACATCCAATGAAAATCGTTCACTTCCTTCTTACACAGTCAACGATTTGCGATTGCGATGGGTTGGTTCTCGAAGCGAGTCAGGAAACATCGCATTGTCGGCTCACCTTCGGAATTTCCTGAATGAAGAATACAGCGCAAACGGATGGACATATAGCTACTTATCTGGCGGAATTGATAATAGGACGGACGAAGTTTACGTGTATCCCCAGGCGGGAGCGCACGGAATGCTTTCTTTAGAAATAAACTTCTAAAGGCTGCGATCAGATCAATCGAGAGGCCTTTGAAAAGCGACTAGGATCTGGCAGCCAGCTTAGATTGTTGGTCTGCTTTTCGAGGGCATTTCCAATGACCACAACATCTGCACCGGCGTTCCACGCAGCAATCACTGATGCTGCGTCACGAAGTCCACCTCCAACAATCAATGGGCATGATGTGTTTTCTTTGATGCTGGCAATAATGGATGCGGTAACCGATTGGCTCGCTCCACTGCCAGCGTCGGCAAACATCACACGCAAACCCAGCATCTCGCCTGCCGCAGCCGTAGCAGCAGCAATCTCAGGTTTGTCCAATGGAATGGGGAGCGTTTGACTCATGTAGGATGCTGTGGTCAACAGATTGTTGCCAAAGAGCATGTATCCCGTGGGGACGATTTCCAGACCAAGCCTTCGAATTCGCATGGCAGATTCAACATGTCTACCAATAAGCAATTCTGGATTTCTTCCTGAAATGAGGGAGAGGAAAAGCAGTGCGTTAGCGCCTTTTACCACTTGATCGGGTGACCCTGGAAAAATAACAACAGGCCCATCAAAACGCTCGCGCACAGACTGAATGATATCGGATACATTGTGCTTGATGAGCAAACTTCCACCTATAAAAATGTCCGTTACTGGAGAAGCTTGTAATCGGTCGAGAAATCGAATCCATTCGCGGCCAGAAGGCAAATCATCAGGGTCCAATAATGCTACCAAGCGCTTTCTGCCTGAAGCTTGATCGTGTTCAAGTTCATCTAACCAACTCATGTGGGAAAGATACGATTAATCAACTTTTGGATGGCAGTGGGTTTGAGCATCCCGTGTCCCGAATGCAAGCTATGGAAATGCACATGTTTGTTCGTACGATTCATTTTTTGAAGCCGTTTTCCATTCGATTTGGGAATGATTCTGTCATGATCACCGAACACGATATCCATGCGTCCGTCCCAATGCTTTATCGATTGAGTGATTTCCTGAAGTGTAGGCCAGCAAAGGCGATGCGCTCTCCATCCCTTCCATACCATCATGCGCATTTCATGGTTCACGATGTGAAACGCAAAGAATCCATGCAGGTGAGAGGGAATGAGGCCTGATTTTAAGAGAGCATTGTTGCAGCGTATCACCAATGGCGCATGACGGTCGATGGCAAACCAAATGAGCTGCCCGAGTTTGGTGTGCACTGTCAAGTAATAAAAAGGCGACTGCTTCAGACCATCCGGTGCCAATAAAGTAATGTGGTTCCAACGGTCCGGTGCATCGTTGAAAAGTGTCAGTCCAATACGGCCACCTATACTGTATCCGATGAGATCATATTGTTGAGCGGATAAGCCTTCTTTCTGGGCAATCTCAACAAGTAGCTTATTGAAGGTCGAGGGCGGTATCGGAGAATCATCTTCTTTTTCGTTATCCGACGGTCCACTGGCCCCATGATGAAGAAGGTGTACAGAAATTAATGTTCCTTCGATAGGCCAATATTCGGCCAATTCTTTCATGTCTTCTAGTGGCCGGGCAAAGCCGTGGAAAGCGAATAGAGTCCGTTTTGCTTGCTTTTTATCTCCGTTTTGGTACGGGTTCAATATAAAAACAGCGTATTCCAAGCACCATCCTTGGCTGATGTGAAGCTTTCGTTGGGCTTGTTGTTTGATGGGGGCAAATTCCACGGAACAAAGTTCGTTTGGATTCATTCAAATAAAACTCTTGGGCACATCTTGTTAAAAAGCAGGGTAAATTGTGGATGATTTTATCCCAATCTTATGGTGTGAGCATTTAATTTTGCCAGCGGTTTAAGACCGATTTTCTGAGACAAAGCACCCCTCGCCAACCTTTTGATCTGGCGGGGTAAAAAAAAAATGCCCAAAGACAAAAGCATCAAGTCGATCTTGCTCATTGGAAGCGGACCGATTGTCATTGGACAGGCGTGTGAATTCGATTATTCGGGATCACAAGCGTCGCGCTCTTTGCGAGAGGAGGGAATTGAAGTGATTTTGATCAATTCGAATCCAGCGACAATCATGACAGATCCGGTAACAGCGGATCACGTTTACTTAGAACCTCTTGAGCCCGAATCAATTGAGCGAATTCTAAAGAAGCATTCCATTGACTCGGTGTTGCCTACCATGGGCGGTCAAACGGCTCTAAACCTCTGCATTCAATGCGATGAAATGGGGCTTTGGGAGAAGTACGGCGTTCGTATGGTCGGTGTAGACATAGAAGCCATTGAGATTACGGAAAATCGCGAGCGGTTCCGAGCGCTGATGGAAGAGTTGGGGATTCCAATGGCGCCTCAAGCCACAGCGAAGAGTTTCTTGGAAGGCAAAGAAGCAGCGCAAAAATTTGGGTTTCCGCTCTGCATTCGCGCGAGTTACACGCTGGGGGGAGCTGGTGCTAGCATCATCCATGACCCGGCGGATTTTGACGAGGCCTTGACAAGGGGATTGCACTTGAGTCCAATTCATGAAGTGATGATCGACAAAGCGGTCATGGGATGGAAAGAATATGAGTTAGAGTTGTTGCGCGACTCCAATGACAATGTGACTATCATATGCTCGATTGAGAATTTCGATCCAATGGGCATCCATACGGGGGACAGCATTACGGTTGCTCCTGCGATGACACTGAGTGATACCACGTTTCAGCGCATGCGCGATATGGCGATTCGTATGATGCGAGAAATAGGTGATTTTGCAGGAGGCTGCAATGTCCAGTTTGCGGTTTCCAATGATGAGAAGGAGGACATAATAGCCATCGAAATTAATCCGCGTGTCAGTCGGTCTTCGGCTTTGGCTTCAAAGGCAACAGGATATCCTATTGCGAAAATTGCGGCGAAACTCGCTATCGGTTACCACCTCGACGAGCTGGCTAATCCCATCACGGGAACGACGAGCGCTATGTTTGAGCCGACCATGGATTACGTGGTTGTTAAAGTGCCGCGTTGGAACTTTGACAAGTTCAAAGGAGCCAATCGTCAGTTGGGTTTACAAATGAAGTCTGTGGGTGAGGTCATGGCCATCGGCCGGTCCTTCCAGGAAGCATTGCAAAAAGCTGCCCAGTCCCTCGAAATCGGACGAAACGGATTAGGGTGTGATGGGCGAGAGTTGCGTGATCAAGATGCCATCATGAAGAGCCTCAAGCATGCGAGTTGGAACCGGTTGTTTCACCTGTACGATGCCATGAAACTGGGCATTCCAATTCGGAAAATTTACGATGTGACCAAAATTGATCCTTGGTTCTTGCGCCAAATTGAAGAATTGGTGCAATTGGAGGAAGAAATTGGGCAATATGATTTGAGTACAATGCCCAAATCTCTAATGCTAGAGGCCAAACAAAAAGGTTATGCAGATCGACAAATCGCACACATGCTGGATTGCATTGAATCGGAAGTGCATTCCCATCGCAGCGCTCAGGGCATTACACGAACATATAAGTTGGTGGATACCTGCGCGGCTGAGTTCGCGGCCAAGACTCCCTATTATTACTCCACTTTCGAAGAGGAGAATGAGAGCATTCGCACGGATCGAAAGAAAATTGTAGTGCTCGGAAGCGGTCCAAACCGAATTGGTCAAGGTATTGAGTTTGATTACTGCTGCGTTCATGGTGTTTTGGCTGCAAAAGAGTGCGGCTACGAAACCATCATGATCAATTGCAATCCAGAAACAGTATCAACAGATTCGGATACGGCGGACAAGTTGTATTTCGAGCCTGTTTTTTGGGAGCACATCTACGATATTATTTTGCATGAAAAGCCCGAGGGTGTAATCGTGCAATTTGGCGGACAGACGGCACTAAAACTGGCAGAGAAGCTTGAACGTTTTGGAATCCCCATCATTGGAACGAGTTATCAGGCGCTTGACTTGGCCGAGGATAGGGGTTCCTTTTCCACGTTGCTTAGAGACTTGGGCGTTCCTTATCCTGAATTTGGGGTGGTGGAAACTGCCGACGAAGCCAACGAATTGAGTAAAACGCTAGGATTCCCTTTGCTGGTAAGGCCTAGCTACGTTTTAGGAGGACAGCGTATGAAAATTGTAATCAATGAAGACGAATTGGAGCGGCACGTCATTGATATTTTTAGAGACATGCCCGACAACAAGGTTTTGCTCGATCATTACCTTGACGGCGCGATTGAGTGCGAAGCGGATGCCATTTGTGATGGCGATGAGGTTCGCATTATTGGAATTATGCAACACATCGAGCCGGCAGGTATCCATAGTGGTGATAGCTATGCGGTCCTTCCGCCCTATAATCTGGGTGATCTGATCATCACGCAAATTGAGGAGTACACGAAACGCATTGCAATGGCGTTGGAGACGGTTGGACTGATCAACATTCAGTTTGCTGTTAAAGATGACATCGTTTACATCATTGAGGCCAACCCCCGGGCCTCTCGAACAGTGCCATTCATTTCCAAGGCCTATGGTCAGCCGTATGTGAATCACGCCACAAAAGTCATGATGGGGGAGGCCAAATTGAAGGATTTGCCTTACAATCCCCAACTTGACGGTTATGCAGTGAAAATACCCGTTTTTTCTTATGAGAAATTCCCCGAGGTCAATAAGGAACTGGGGCCAGAGATGAAATCAACGGGTGAGGGGATTCGCTTTATTCCCGACCTCAGCGATCCCTTTTTCCGAAAGGTATACAGCGAACGAAACCTTTATCTGAGTAAGTGAGATGCTGGCAGGATTGATCCGAACTTTAGGCACCATCATTCTGGTGTGGTTTATATTCCGTTGGTTGGACCGCATGTTTGGTGGACGAAGACGACGTTCGGGAAATGGTAGTTCAGGCAAGGATGGGAACCCTAATCAAAAGACCCCAGGTGAATCTGAGCCAAAGGACAACAAACTAGGGGATTACATCGATTTTGAAGAGGTAGAGGACTGAGCCGCAACATGGTCAAAGTATTAAACTTCGGTCCGTGTAGTCAATTAGTGTGTCTCACCATCTCGACAACCTTTCAAGTGTAAATTGCTGCGGGTATATAATGAACAGGAGAATGAAGAATCAGCTGGTATCATTTTTGGAGCAGTATGGAACGCATGCACTGAGCATATTGGTATTTGTGGTTCTGAGCGCAGTCTTTTTGTCAAAGTCTTACGACGGTTATGAGGTGCGTCAAGGCGATATCAAAAACCACAAGGGTATGAGCCGAGAGACTTCGGATCATCGGATTTTGACCGGTGAGACTTCGGCATGGACCGGAGCCATGTTTTCCGGAATGCCCACGGCCCACATCGCCCGCGATCACTCAGTTTGGAACTTCCCGCGAAAGATTCAGTCGGTCGGATCTAAGGTGTTTCAGTCTTCGGGTGTATTCACTTTTTTCATGGCCATGCTTTCTGCTTATTTGCTCGCCATTGCCCTAGGTGCTTCTCCGCCGATAGCGCTGTTGTGTGGTATTGGATTTGGCTTGTCTTCATTCGAAGTACTGTATTATGCTGCCGGACACAATACGAAAGTTAAAGCCATTGCTTATTTGCCGGGAATTATCGCCGGGGTTATGTGGGTGTATCGAAAAAATTTGGGCTGGGGATTGGCTATTGCTGCACTATTCACCTCGTTGCACGTCTACTCTAACCACTACCAAATCACCTACTATGCGTTGTTCCTTTTGATTGCTATTGGGATTACGGAAACTATAGGGATTTTTAAGGCTACGGGAAATCTGAAAAAGGCACTGTTGCCAGGTTTTGCCCTTTTGCTCTCAGGCGTGATTGGTGCTTTGCCGAGCGTATCGGATGTTTTGGAAACAAAGGCTTACGCTCAGGAAACGATTCGGGGCGAGCGCATTTTGACGTCTACTGGAGGCGCAGCTGCTGGAGCTGAATCAGTTGGATTGGACCGCGATTATATTTTGGAGTATAGCATGTCTGATGGGGAATGGTGGGCCATCATGTGTCCGGATATTAAAGGAGGGTCTAGTCAGCTGTATTGGGGAGAGCAGCAGTTTTCAGGTGGGGCGCTGTACTTCGGAGCCATTCTTTGTGCTTTGTTCTTCATGTTTCTGGTAGCCGGTCGCGATAGACTGAAATGGCCGCTGGCCTTGGTCACCCTCATGGCAATTTTGCTCTCCCGAAGAGGGGGAGGTTTTTTGACAGATTTGTTTCTCGACTATGTGCCTTTTTTCAATCAGTTTCGCGACACCAAAATGATGCTGATCATTGTCCAAGTCTCTGTTGCCATAGGGACGGCATTGGCGCTGATTGAGATGGGAAGACTCGTGGCCAATGGAGGAGAAGAATTGAAGAAAAGACGAATGTGGTGGATAGGTGCCTTGGGTTTTTTGACAGCGTTGTTTGCTGCATTCTATGCCCTGCCAGAATTTTTCTTTGATTTTCAAACTTCCATCAAACAGGATTTTGCGGTTGAACAATTGGGTTACCAAGAAGCCCTGAGGGAGCGTTTGAAAATCTTTCATTCAGACGTAGCTCGCACCTTAGGTCTCCTTGTTTTTGCAGGGCTAGTTTTAGCGGCAGTGTTGTGGCAAAAAATAGCGATGCGCTGGGCGGTTCTGGCTCTTGTGTTGGCGACGGGATTGGACTTATGGAATGTAGATCGCCGCTACTTCAATGATGACAAAGTCAATGGGGTTTATCGGAATTGGGTTAAAAAAATTGATGCGAGATTCCCATTTGACCCCAGCCCACAAATGGCCAAAGTGATGGCAAATGAGTTTAATAATTCTCCGGAGGTCAACTCAATCGCAGATCAGCTTTATCAAGGGTACCTGGACAAGAATGCGGGGGTGAACATTACACGACGACAGAAAGAAAAGCTGCAGTTGATTTCGAAGTATGGTGCCATGCGCATGCAATCGCCTTTTCGGGTGTTCAAATGGGAAAATCCGTTCAATGATAGTTCGGTCTCGTATTTCTTTCAAAGCGCAGGTGGTTACCACGCGGCAAAGTTGCGTCGTTATCAAGACTTCATCGAGGGTGTTTTGAGTCCACAACGTGAGCGTTTTATTGCGCTTGCCCAAAATGGCCAAATGGAACAAGGATTGACTCAGATGGTCGGCTTGAGGATGTTAAATACGCGCTACCTATTGTTTGATCAGTTTGACGATCCATGGGCAATGCCCGATGTCCCTGGTTTTGCTTGGGTTGCTACGGACAGGCAGATTGCTCAAGATGATGATGCAGAAATGGAGATGACGGCTGCCTTGCAGTCGCCACGTATTGCGGTGGTGCACAAGGATTTTTCAAATCAGCTCGAAGGACTGTCTCTTGGTGCTGTGGGTACCGTCGACCTGACGGATTATCAGCCGGATTTATTGAAGTACAGCGCCGATTTAGAAGCGAATGGATTGGTGGTTTTTTCAGAAGTTTGGTACCCAAAATTGTGGACTGCGACAATCGATGGGAACCCGGTTGAAACCATTCGGGTTAATTATGTTTTGAGAGCACTGAGAGTACCTGAAGGAAACCATGAAATAGAATGGAGCTGCCAGCAATCTCAAGGTTCTGCAGTTCCGTTGATTGCGAATTTATTTCTAATTTTCATGGTCGTGTCATCGGCTTGGTTCGGCATGAGGGAAAGCAAAAGCGAGAGCATTGAAAATTGAAAATAAAACGAGCCAGGTTCAGCCAACTTGGTATTGGAATTCTGAAGGTGTCGACGGTGTCGATTGGTCGGCTTGGGATGCATTGATTGAGCGATCGGAGGTGCCGTCTGTGTTTCTTGATAGCCGAATGATGCAGAGCTTAATGCGCTGTGAAACGCGAAACATAGCGGCAGTGGTCTGGAATAAAAATGGCCAAATGCTGGGCATAGCGCAAGTGGAAGATGCTATTGCTGAAAGCCTCAATTTGGATGATCACATAGCGGTAAAGCGTTCATGGTTTTCCTTCATCAGCCGCTTGCTTCATGGGATAGAAGGCAAGTTCAGGTTTCGCGTTCGTGTAATTGGTCCCGTTCTTGGCAGCGGTATGCACAGTTCTCGATGGGAAAAGGGCGTTTCGGATTCTGATCAACGCCGCTTGCTGAGCGAGACCGTATTTACATCGGCTAGCAACACCGGATCAGGGATTCCAAAAGTGGCCATGCTAAAGGACATCCCTATTCACTATTCCGGTCAAAGACAGCGGCTTCATCCGGGCTGGATTCCGCTGGAGTTTGACCCAGAAATGCTGTTGCATTTGGACCCGGAGTGGCAAAATATGTCTGACTACATGGGGCAATTGAACACAAAGGCGCGTACCAAGGTTAAGCGTGTCCTCAAGGTTTCGGAAGACTTGAAGGTCTCTTTGTGGTCCGCGGAAAAATTGGATAACAATGCTGACGCCTTGATTGCTTTGTACGGAAAGGTATTCGAACGCTCTGGGTTTCGGCTGGGGAAGCTTCATGCAGAAGAATTGATAGAATCTAAGCGCACTTGGGGCGATGATTTTGTAGTCCTTGGCTATGAATTAGAAGGCTCTTTGGTCGGTTTTCAATGCGCTTACCGCGGAAAAATCGAAATGGAGGCATTCTTTGTTGGTTTTTTTCCTGAATTGGTGAAGTCCCATGCCATCTACCAGCGGATGTTGATCGAGTTTATTCTGCTTGGGATTGAAGGCAAGAGTGATCGTGTGAATATGGGGCGAACAGCCTTGGATGTAAAGTCTTCTATTGGAGCTTTGCCTCAGCGCCTGCAATGTGATGTGCATTTCCGAAACCCGTTTTTTCATGCTTTGGTCAGTCGTTTTACTCGTGGATTTGATCCTTCACAACCCATTCTGAAAAACGCTTTGAAGGCTGATTCTCACGGAAAAAGGCGCCATTCAGAAATCCATTCCTCCTGACTCGCCACTAAACCCGCCTTCTTTGGAGAACGAACCGCGTCTGCCACGTTCTTCGAGCTTACCAAAATTCCAGGTTGCTGTGAAGTAGACATTTTGCGATTCACGTTTGAATCTATTTTCCTGGTAGAGGTTTGCGAAATCAGACGTGTATGACCACTCACGCGTGTTGAACACATCACTTAGTTTGATCGCTAGCGTCAAGCTTCCGTCGAGGAGTTTCCTTTGAAGATTTGCATCCATGAAGGCAAACCCGTTGAACTGCCCTTGAGGTGTCACTGATGGCCCGCGGTACATTCCGTTCAGTTGCCATTTCCATTTTTTGTTTTCTCCCAACGACTGGTTGGCGAAGACGTTGATGTTATAGGACCAGCCTTGTGCGTCACTGGCAAATTCAACATCCCCCACTTCATTAGATAGGTGATAAAAGGATCCTGTCAATCTGAACTGTCCAGAGTTTGGCAGAGGCATCATGAGAATGACCTCGATGCCTTCGTCCCGTCGGCTTCCTTGATTGCGCCAACTTGACGTCTTAATGCCAACGGAATCAATGCTCGAGTAGCGCTGGATCAGGTCGTTGGTTTCTTTTGCGAAGAATGAAGTCGTTATCGATTTTCGTTGGCGAGACCACTGGTGACCAATTTCAAATGAATTTGTGTATTCTGGGCGCAATTCAGGATTTCCAATTCGGAGGTTTCTGCTGTCGCTGTCGTCTAAAAATGGTGTCACTGATCGGCCTCGAGGACGATTGACTCGTCGGCTATAACTAGTAATCCAACTGACCTCATCATTTCGCTGCCGCGAAAGATTGACGGAGGGATATGCGGAAAAGTAATTGTTTTCAAACGTTCGGTCTCCTTCCCAACTGGCTTCGGTGAAAACTTGCTCCAAACGCAGGCCAGCCTGTGTTCCCCAAACGCCCCATTTTCTTCCAAATGTGGCGTAACCTGCATGGACGTCTTCTCGGTATTGAAATTCGAAATCAGCGGCCTGTGGGTTGATTGGAACGTAGATACCCTGTGACCAGATGGAGGAGTCTGCCGTCAGGTAATTAAATGCATCGTCTTTGCGGGATAAATTGGACTTCAGACCCCATTCAAATTTCCCCTCATGCTCCAGAGGCTGCTCGTAATCCAACTGAATAATAGTGCGCATCGAGCGGTTCACTTGTACGTTTGTGTCCTGCACGGAGAGCGCGGCAATATCTTCGGCGAGGATGGCTTCCTCTTGAATCCATTCATCAGAACTGGACTCTGATTGCGAGTATCGTGCTCGGAATCGGACAAAATGAGCTGGATTTTTGTTGAATTCTTTGCGGTAGTCAAGGTCAGCGTCAAATCCATTTTGTACATCTGATTCAAGTGAATTCCGATGACTGGAATAAGAATATCCGGTGTCCCAAGATTCCTGATTTTTGAGAAGGTTACTGCGTTCATTGGAACTGCTGTTGGCATTAATGTTCCATGAAAAAACTTCGCCTTTTGAAGGGTACCATTCCATGCCTATGCGGCCATTTAGGCTCGAGCGGAGTTGGTCGCCATCTCGGATTTGATCCCAATTGGAGATGCTGTCAGTGGTAAAAATCCGCATGGACTCACCTTCTCTGAAGAGGTCTCGTTGGTTCCAACTTGCGCTGCTAAAAAAACTCAGTTTGTCGTTTTTGTAGTTCAAGGAAATGGAGCCATTGTGGTTGCCTCCTGTCCCACCAGTTGCCTGCGATTGGCCGTGGAAACCCTGAAGTTTATTCTTTTTGAGGATAATATTTAAAATACCCGCCATGCCATCGGGATCATATTTGGCCGAAGGGTTTGTTATGACTTCTACCCGATCAATGCTGCTTCCCGGAATTTGTTCTAAAAATGCGTTTTGAGCAGACCCTGCCAATCCTGACGGACGACCGTCGATCAATATTTGAACTTGGGAAGAGCCCCGCAATGAGATGTTTCCATCAATGTCGACGTTGATGGAAGGAACGTTGACCAAGATTTCAGCAGCAGTGCCACCTGCAGCTGAAAGGTCAGTACCTACACGAAATACCCGTCGGTCAATGAGCATTTCAAGGGTGCTGGACTCCGTCGCTACGACTGCCTCTTCCAATGCATTTACTTTTTGACTCAGTTCAATAACCCCAGCATCATGGTCTATCTCTGTGCGTGGTGAGAGGAGAATGGGCTCAGACGTATACGACTCGTATCCCATGAATTGTACATTCAGCAAGTACTTTCCAATGGGGATATTGTCCAGAGCAAATAGTCCCTTCTCGTTTGCCAATTGTCCGGTTACAACAGAGCTGTCACGAAAGGAAAAGAGGACAATGGAAGCAAATGGAACAGGTTTGTTTCCATCGGCATCCAGCACCATTCCTATCACCGAGGCAATGGCAGGTCGTTTATTCAATTCGCCGCCGGGCCTTTGTGAAAGAGCGCTAAAGCCAATTGTGAAAGAGAGGACGAGGGCCCCTAAATGGATGGGTAAGCGCATAGTATATTCCTTAAGAATTGTCATTAAAACGATTTTTTGGAGCAAAGGTTTAATGCACATCTGGTTTTTAAACGTGCGGCCATTCATCTCGAACAATAATGCCTCGCATATTTTCCCGCCATTGTCCCGCGTGCATCTGCACTTGTGCGACCATGACATGCTTCCATTTTTGTAAGGTGTCTTTCACGATTCCACGCTCGGCAATCAACATTATGTTTGGTGGATTGTGCCTTGTTCTCATCCAGTGTTGCGCGGGAATAATGATCCATTTGCTCTCTGCGGTCCAGATGTCCTCCCATTCATGTAGCCTGCACCACCATCCTGATGATGCTGAGCGATTTGCGTGATGAGGAAGCCGCGCACTCATGGCATCACGAAAGTGGATGAAATACCAGCCTTTCATCCACGCTGCATGGTGATCGATTTGAATGTTGAGCTCACTGAGTAGCGCGCTTGCCTCGGGCTTACGGTCCAATAACAATTGGTTTTTAAGCTTTCTGCATTTTAGATCCAGACGATCTTTAGGGTCCATGCCAACCCAGTGTTCCCAATCCCGAGAAGAGTCGATTTGCAGGTAAAATTTGCAAGCGACTTCCAAATGTAAGACACGGGAAGATTCCCGATTTTGGATGATCAGATCCATCTCGCCCAGCGTCCGTTCGTTTCCTTGAATCACCAAATTTTTCGCCAAAACTTTCCATTCGGGATTGGATTCAAACCACCAATTAATCAGTCGTTCAAATCGCTTTCCGAGCCTCATGGTGCCTGCTCCAAGCACCTCGGATTCAGCAGAAGAAATGGTCTCCCAATGTGGCAAAAGAGCGCGAAAGGAAAGCAGCGCCTGTTCATGGTAATCCTCGTTCCATAATGTCGGAAAAGGCGCGGTCTCTGGGTCGAGCATAGGAGCGCTTCCGATGGCCCATGCCAATTCCTGCCATACAGGATTTGAACAGCTGTCAAGTGTTTTTTCGAGAGAGGGATTCCAATGCTCAGCCTTGGTCATGATGGATATTCTATCTTCGCGGCAAATTAGAATGGAATTCCATGCGAACAATAGCTCAAATACCACATTCCCTGATGCGCATCACAGTGACAAGTTGGAACGATAAGTACCAGTTGCGCTTTGAGCTGGATAGGTATGAACAGGTTTTTAAGGTTGATCATGAAGGCTGGGACGTGCCAAAACTTGAGCAACTGGCTGTGCGCATTTCTGAATCAGTTCTCCACGGGTTTGTTGCGATGCGCGCATCATTCATAGAACAATCAACACTTTGATGATGAACGACAAAATTACCGTTTCTGCGATTGCATTTTTGATATTGTGGTCCGGATTCTTGAGCTACCAATTGTATGAAACAGATTCAAGTGATCTTCCCGAAGGCATTCGGGACGGAAAATTTCCTGCAATCGCATTTGTGCATGGCGATTCAATTCAAGCCAATTACACGTTTATCCTTGATCAGGAAAAAGAAATGTTCATTGCCTTGCAACAAGCTCAGATGTCCATCGAACGAAAATCTCGGCCGATGCAAGAAGAGGCCCAGGAATTGATTGCATATGCCAATGGCCCTTCAGCCACGAATGATGAAGTTATGATGGCTCAGAGTAGGTTGATGGAAATCGAGAATTCATTGAACCAAATGCAGAGCCAGCAGCAGACGGAATTGATGCAGATGGAGTCCGTCATCCAAGGAGATATAGCGGTCAAGCTATCGGAGGAAGTGGCGTCTTTTGCCAATGAATCTGGACTGGATTTGGTGTTGAATTGGGGCCGGTCGGGAGAGGGTGTCTTGTACGGTAATTCAGGATTTGATGTGACGGCCTCTTTGACTGAATACATGAACGAACGTTACGTCCCTGAGGCGGACTCGTTGAAAATAGAACGAACGAAATGACTACAGCAGCTGTTAAAAAAGAGTCACACATCGTCGAATACGTGTTGTATGTGTGGCAGATGGAGGATGTCGTGAGAGCGGCCAACTTTGATGCAGGCGCTTTGCGTTCCATGTTCGCCGGTCAGGAAGACGAGGACTTGGAATGGGTGCTGGAATTGTCTGGGAATTTGCAGCAGGAAAGGTTGGAGGAGTCGGGGCATGTGGCTCATGTGCAAGAGACGCTAACCGAAATGGCTTTGCTTCACGATTTGCTGATGGGTCCAATGGAAGATTCCTTCTATGTAGCTGCTTTTCAGGCAGCCGAGCCATTGTTAAATGAGCTGAATGAACGGAAAATGAAGGGGGATTTCAAGCATCCTGTAGAACGAATGCTTACCGCATTGTACGGGTGGCTGGTGCTACGGATGCGAAAAGAGGAGGTTTCTCTTGAAACTCAGGCAGCGATGGTTGCCATTCGAGAAATGGCTAATGCCCTCGCGAAGGGTCACATCAAAATTTATTCAGGCAACGCCTAATTAGCGGTTTTGCAAGCGGCGTACGTGCCGGATTCGGCTGCTCGCGATGCGAAGCACATGCGATTCATTTCTCAAGCGATCTATAATGCTTGTTGACAGTGTGTTTGCAGCGAGGTGAATGGCATTTGTGGGCCAGTTGCTTGGAGCGATCGCGCCTATCACAAGGCATCGGAAGAATTCATTTTCTTCGCTGGTTTTCATAGCTATGGCTTGTAAATTATGGTCTTCGGAACTTTTTGAATCAACCAATAGCCAGGATGATCGATGGCAGTCAACGTTTTTTAGAAACGTTTCGCTTTCGGATGTATCCCAAAAGTGTCCTTCGCTGAAGTCAGAGATCCGAGAAATTAGATTCTCGGCTTCGTTTCGGTTGCTGTAAACTACCCATACGGAGGGTGTTGAATGATGGGGTGTCATGTGAATGCGTTGTACTAGGTTCACCACTTACGAATGACCGAACAGGAAAGTTGCATTTTCCCCATGATCCATGTTCAAAACAAGCAGCGACATGGGTTGTGTCTGCTCGAAATCCACCGAAATTGATGGTTC
>DDEH01000039.1 GCA_002336085.1 Flavobacteriales bacterium UBA1959
AATTTCATGTTTTTTTCGGGACTGTCTGTTGCTGGTATTAAACCAGCGATGCAAACCGGTTTCAGGGTCTTGGAGTGGAATCCAATCTACAGCGGGAACCTTGCGGTCTAGAGGGTCGGTGACACGCAGTGCAACCAAATCGTGGCGCTGTCCTGCTTGTTTGATAGCTCTTTCAAATCCTTGGTCGCGAAAGTCTGAAATGAGGAACGCAATCGTTCTCTTTTTCATGGCAGAGAGGAAGTGCTCCAACGCAAATGAGATGTCAGTCCCTTTCCCTTCGGGTTGAATTTCTATTATTTCTCGGATGATTCGAAGAATGTGCGAACGCCCCTTTTTCGGAGGGATGAACCGCTCAATTCGATCACTAAATAAGACAGCGCCCACTTTGTCATTGTTGCCCATGGCGCTGAAAGCGAGCAAAGCGCTCAATTCGGTAATCAACTCGCGCTTGCTCCGTTGTTGGGAACCTGTATCATTGGACGCGCTTATGTCGATCAGCATAAATACGGTCAGTTCCCGCTCTTCTTCAAAAACCTTCACGTAAGGATGGCCCATGCGTGCCGTGACATTCCAGTCAATGGTTCGGATTTCATCACCATGCTGGTATTCTCGATTTTCACTAAAGGCCATACCTCGCCCTTTAAAAGCGCTGTGGTACTCTCCAGAGAAAATACGATCGCTCAGTCCGCGGGTCTTAAGTTCGACCCTACGTACGCGTTGGATGAGTTCCGTCGTGTCCATGGCCTTTGAAGTTACTTGGGGGCTTATGGAACCTGAACGTGGTCCATGATCTCAGTGATGAGCTGTTCTGCGCTAATGTTTTCCGCCTCCGCTTCAAAGGTGAGTCCAACGCGGTGACGGAGCACGTCGAGTGCAATTGTTCTTACATCTTCAGGTGTCACGTACCCGCGCTGATTCAAAAAAGCATGGGCCTTTGATGCGATTCCTAGGCCAATACTTGCCCGAGGAGAAGCTCCGAAATTGATGAGTTGACTAAGGTGTCCCAATCCATAGTCGGCAGGCGTCCGAGTTGCATGGACAAGATCCACGATGTACCGTTCAATTTTTTCGTCGAGGTAGATTTCACGGATCAACTTCCGCGCGAGAATGATGTCATCGGTCGAAACCACTTTTTGAGGCGACTGAATGCCCTCAGTAGAGAGGTTCGCTCGGATGATTTTTTGCTCTTCGTCTTTTGTCGGATAGCCAATGACTACTTTCAACAAGAATCGATCGACCTGCGCTTCGGGCAGGGGATAGGTTCCTTCTTGTTCAACGGGGTTTTGTGTAGCCAAGACCAAAAATGGTTCTGGCAATTTGAATGACTCTGTGCCAATCGTCACTTGTCTTTCCTGCATTGCTTCAAGCAGAGCACTTTGTACTTTGGCGGGTGCACGATTGATTTCGTCGGCAAGAACAAAGTTGGCGAATATTGGGCCTTTCTTGACAGAAAACTTCTCCTCCTTCTGGTTGTAAATCATGGTGCCGATGAGGTCGGCTGGCAAGAGGTCAGGGGTAAACTGGATTCGGCTGAAATGCGCTTCTACCGCATCGGATAAGCTCTTTATGGCGAGTGTTTTCGCCAGTCCTGGAACGCCTTCCAACAGGACATGGCCATTGCCCAAAAGGCCGATCAATAACCGATCGACCATGCCGCGTTGACCAACGATGACTTTGGATAGTTCCAAACGAAGTAAATCCACAAATTGACTTGCTTTTTTAATGCGTTCATTCAATGCGCGGATATCGGGAGCAACGGACGAAGCGACTGGCGCTGTATCAGATTGATCGATTCCTTCCGTTGGGATTGAGCGAGCCTCTGTGGCGACCGAAACGGGTTCTTTTTCTTCCATACTGCGATTATTAAAGCTGCATTTGTCTTGCAGCCCCTGCGAATATAACTTTCGGCTTTTAGTTCTGAGTCGGTGAATTATCAAATCATGTTAAAGCCCAATGAAAAATAATAAGTCAGAAGCTCGTGAACAGGTGTCGCCAAATTCCGCCTCATTCCAAGACATTATCGATTGCGTCCGTGAATTTCATGAACGTTTTGGTATCCGCAATGCAGCACGATTGGAAGCAACCTTGCCGAGGCAAACAGTGGAGCTGAGGCATCGGCTCATGGCTGAGGAAACCGAAGAATATTTGGAGGCAGCGCTTGCGGGTGATGAAGTGGAAATTGCGGATGCTCTCGGAGATCAACTTTACATCCTTTGTGGTACCATTTTGAGCCATGGAATGAGCCACATCATTGAAGACGTGTTTATGGAAATTCAAGCCTCCAATTTATCCAAGTTGGGCGCTGATGGCAGGCCCATTTATCGGGAAGACGGAAAAGTGATGAAGGGAGAGAATTACTTCAAGCCGCGAATTGCGGATGTTTTGAATCGCCTCCGTGAGGAACAGGCCAATTGATGCGCATGCAGAAGATCTTTTATTGGGCCTTTGAAATGGCGAAATCAGGAAATGTAAAGTGGCTAAACAGGGTTTTTAAGCGTGTGTTGCCCTTCAACGTACCTCATGGAATCAAAATAATCAAAATGGAGGAGGAGCAAGTGCGGGTGCTCCTTCCAAGCCGAAGGGCTAATCGAAATCATTTGAAAGGAATGCATGCCTGTGCGATGGCCGCGGCGTGTGAATTTAGTTCAGGCATGGCTGTGTTGATTCGATTTGACCTGGCAGATTATCGACTGATTATGAATAGGTTAGAGATGGATTACCTGCGACGTCCAGCGCCAGGAGATTGCACAGCGGTCGCTGATATTCCGTCAGACTTGGCCGCACAGGTTGAGGCGGAGATTGAGCGCACACAGGATGGTGCGAGTCGATTTGTTCTGCCTTCTCGGTTACTCGATTCTCAAGGTGATGTTGTGGCAGAAGCCAAGGTTCATTGGCATGTGAAGCCATGGAGCCGTGTAAGACATCGGGGCTGAAACAACTTGGATTCGTCTTTATTTTTCCATCGTTTCCGTGCTGTCGCGCCTTATCTTAGCGGCCATTGATTAAGTGATAAAACATGATTAAGATCACCTTGCCAGACGGCTCCAATCGCGAAGTAGAATCTGGAACGACCGCACTCGATGTGGCCATGAGCATTAGTGAGGGTTTGGCGCGCAATGTCCTTGCGGCGGAAGTGAATGGAGAGGTTTGGGATCCACAGCGCCAAATCACATCGGATGCCACGCTGAAATTACTGACGTGGAAGGACGATGCAGGAAAGAATACGATGTGGCACAGTTCCGCTCACTTGCTTGCTGAGGCGCTTGAAGCCCTTTATCCAGGTGTAAAGTTTTGGGTTGGTCCTCCTATCGAGAACGGTTTTTACTACGATGTTGATTTTGGTGACTATACCATCACAGATAATGACTTTGGCGCCATCGAATCGAAAATGATGGAGTTGGCGAAACAAAAGAATCCGTTCGTGCGTTCGGTGATGAGCAAAGCCGATGCGACGGCGTATTTCACCGAAAAGGAAGATGAATACAAACTCGACTTGCTCGAAGGATTAGAAGACGGCACCATTACGTTTTACAACCAAGGCAATTTTACTGACTTGTGCCGTGGTCCACACATGCCTCATACGGGCTTTGTGAAAGCGGCCAAAGTCATGAGCATTGCAGGTGCGTATTGGAAAGGTGATGAGAAGAACAAGCAACTGACTCGTGTTTATGGTATCACTTTTCCAAAGAAACAGGAATTGAATGCCTACTTGGAGCTTTTGGAGCAGGCAAAGGCCCGAGACCATCGCAAGCTCGGCAAGGAAATGGATTTGTTTCATTTTTCTGAAAAGGTGGGTCAAGGCCTTCCGCTCTGGTTGCCAAAGGGAGCCGATTTGCGCAATCGATTGGAGTCCTTTTTAAAGGATGCTCAGCGCAAGGCAGGTTACGAGCCAGTCATTACGCCGCACATTGCAAGCAAGGAGTTGTATGTCACTTCTGGGCATTACGCGAAGTATGGAGAAGATAGCTTTCAACCGATCAATACACCTGCCGAGGG
>DDEH01000007.1 GCA_002336085.1 Flavobacteriales bacterium UBA1959
GCCAATCACCGGGATTTTGTGGAGTTGGAACAGCGTGACTAAAACAAAATAACATGTCAGATTTCGGATCAGTAGTCTACACTTCAGCCGACGGTGTCGGCACCATTGAATTCGAACATCCCGCAAGCAATTCGCTTCCGGAGAAATTATTAGAAGACATTGCCAATTGCATTGATAGCGCAGGGATCGATGATGACTGCACTGTAATCGTTTTACGATCAGCGGGCAATCGAGCATTCTGTGCAGGTGCAAGTTTTGATGAGCTTATGGCCATTGAAAACGAGGAACAAGGCCTTGCATTTTTCAGCGGTTTCAGCAAAGTAATTCTAGCCATTCGACGTTCTCCAAAGTTCGTTATTTGCCGAATTCAAGGCAAAGCAGTTGGTGGTGGTGTTGGCATTGCAGCTGCCGCCGATTACGCACTCGCGACCAACCGCTCATCCGTCAAACTCTCCGAACTCGCAATTGGCATTGGTCCCTTTGTTGTTGGGCCTGCAGTCGAACGCAAGATGGGACTCAGTGCATTCCAATCGTTGGCCATCGATGCCACACAATGGTATAGCGCACAATGGGCGCTAGAGCATGGCCTTTATGCGCAGGTACTCAGTACCACTGAAGAATTGGACTCAGAAATTAATCGACTGGCCACTGCACTAGCCAAAAGTAGTCCAGCAGCTATGTCCGAATTAAAAAAAGCCAGCTGGCACGGCACTGATCACTGGGAAGAATTGCTGCCGGAACGCGCCGCTATTTCAGGCAAACTAGTCCTTAGCGAATTTACACGGCACGCCATTGAGGCTTTCAAATCCAAATAAAACATTCGTGTTATTTCGCTTCATGCAATGATAAAAAACCCTCTTCGTTGCAACAAAAAAAGCCCGCTTGCGCAGGCTTTTTTTTATTAGAGCGGAATCAATCGTTGATCTATCAACGCACCTGCACCCGTTCAATCGCTCTACGGCCGTTGCACACAGCCACAACGTGATACGTCCCTGTGGCCAAGCCTGAGATATTCAGTTGAACACGACCATTTCCAATCGTTTGCATGCTATCATTGATCAATCGACCCGTTCCGTCATAAAGCAAAATCTGAGTTTTACCCATGAACTCAGAAGATTCCAATGTCAGAATATTCGAGGCCGGATTTGGATATGCCGCAATGACAAACGTTGCGTCAAACTCTTGAACGTCGTCAACCAAGTCGCCTACTTCAACTTCTATTGAAGCTGTACAACCATTGGAATCAGTGACGAGCAAGGTGTACGTACCACCAGCCAAACCTTCGACGTCTTCATCCGTTGAAGCGAAATTATCTGGTCCACTCCAACTGTAATCAAACGAGTCTGATCCTCCTGCGACAGTTACCACAATGGAACCATTATTCGCGGAGTTCACATCGTCTGTCAATGCATCCAAGGTGATCGCAATGTCACAATAGAAACAAGTGCCATCATCATCGGTCGCTGTAGCGTCATAATTGTCAGCTTCCTCGTCAGTGCAACCTGCAATTTCAAATTCGTCACAAATACCATCGCCATCCGCATCATTGAGGCAGTTACCGTCACAATCATACCCCGCATCAGCGTATTCACATGATCCGTTTTCATCAGTTGCTTCGGGATTAAAGTTGCAGGCGATTTCATCCTGACACCCTCCAACTTCAGATTCATCACAAATACCATCGCCATCAGTATCGTTCAAACAATTTCCTTCACAATCATAATTTTCCTCCGCGTATTCGCATGACCCGTTGTCATCTGTTGCTTCCAAATCAAAGTTGCAGGCTACCTCATCTTGGCATCCTCCAACTTCAAACTCATCACAAATACCGTCATCATCAGCGTCGTTCAAACAATTTCCATTGCAATCAAATGACTCCACGGCGTATTCACACAAGGCCAAGTCACCTATCGAACATGCGTCAAAGTTGCAGGCGATTTCGTCAGAGCAACCAATTGAGGCCGTGCTCTCAGGGATAACATATATGCCAAGGGATGGGATGTCAAACGATGTGCCGTTCCAAGTCACGGAGTACGAGCCGAACGTTGGTGAATTGTACACATTTAGGTTGTCTCCGCAGAAAACTAAATTCGCTTGGTCCAACTCGTTATAGAACAACGTACCCAATTCAATGCCCAGAGTGGATATAAATGCATTCAAATCATCCTCATCTACCTCCCATGAATATCCCATTCCGTTTTCAGCCAATGTGAAGAATGTGTCATTGTACAATTCTGCACCCATGGAACAACCCATAGAATCTGAGGGAAAGCCTATATACATGCTCTCAGACCACGCAAATAAGTCGGAAGAAAAGTAATCACAGCTTCCGTCGTTATCCGTCGCCATCTCATCGAAGTTGCACGCCATCATGTCATCGCATCCTGCTGTTTCAAAAGGATCGCAAATACCATCGCCATCCGAATCATTTAGGCAATTGCCTTCGCAATCATACCCTGCGTCTGGATAAAGGCAGGATTCATCATCCGTGTCAGCTGCGGCATCAAAATTACACGCCGTTACGTCCGTGCAACCCAATACGAGCAGAGAACAAATTGGATACAAACAATCTGTCTCATAAATATTTCCGGTATTGTCAGTGCAATTTACTCCACCATAGGTCCACTCGTCATTCGCAGCTTGGTATGCCCAAGAGTCTGTATACTCCCAAGACTGACCGGTTCCATCAACATCAATTTCACCATAGGTTTCGATCACTACTCCCAATTCGAATAGCTCAATTGCATCATCACCATTTTGGCTGATCGCATCTGTGCCTTCACTACAAATCAATTCGAATTCCGCGAAACAATTGGAGAAATAAGCTTCCATAACTGCCTCATCACGAACGATCAAAATATCATCCCCCGCGGAGACAGCTTCTGCACACAACGTGTATTCTTGGCCATCAGAGCCGCCACCATTGTTGGCAACACCGATTCCAAAGACACTCAAATCATCAATGTCGTCCAACGCAACAAGGTGAATCGCCTTTCCTGCGCTTCCGCCTCCAGGAACCGTAAAGTCAATGACTCCAACCAAATCCAACGCTCCGCTCGGGTAGACACAAGAACCATCATCATCCGTCGCATTTGCATCGTAGTTAGTTGCTGTCGATTCGGTACAACCAGGTAGTTCGACTTCGTCACAAACACCGTCGTTGTCCATGTCCGAAAGACAGACTCCATTGCAATCAAGGTAATTCGTTGCTGGGTATTCACAGGAACCATTGTCCTGGGTCGCTGTCATATCGTAGTTGCAGGCACTTTCATTCGTACAGCCTACGCAACTTGAAAATTCACATGTGCCATCATCAACAGTCGCCTCCATATCATAGTTGCATGCATTGGCATTTGTGCACCCTGAAGATGCACAGCTCACATACTCACAAGTCCCATCGTTGTAAACTGCTTCGGGATCATAATTGCACGCTGCTGAATCGTTACAACCGGTGCAAGTATCATATTCACAAGATCCATTGTCATCCGTTGCATTCAAATCAAAGTTGCAAGCGAAGACATCTGTACAACCGGGAAGTTCGAATGCGTCGCAAATACCATCGCTATCTGCATCATTTAAACAATTTCCATCGCAATCATATGCCTCTTCTGCAAACGCACAAGACCCATCATCTTCGACCGCGTCAGCATCGAAGTTACATGCAGTATCATCAGTACATCCTGAAGCATCACCACTCTCTGGAAAAAAGGTGCCTGCACCGCAGAAATCAAACGTCAATCGCATATCCCCCTCAAAGCCATTGCCCATCTCAAAAATTTGAACATTGATCAAACCACATAAATCTCCTGACGTTGATATTTGAAAAATAAGAACCTGCATATTCTCATCAGGCAAACCATTCGCTGCACCATTTAGAACATACCAAGCTCCCCCCGTTTCATCATCGATCAGAACATTCGTTCCACTCAAGGGGTCAGTCGCTGAAAAACAGCCTTGAAATGGCTGGTTATTGCTCTCTACAACAGAGATCGCAGTTTCATCGCCAGAAGGACTAGAATCAAGGCCTATAGAAATCCAGCTATCAGCTGCCAAATCTGGAAAGAATGCCAAAAGAGCAGGATTGATGTCACCCCCGGTAACTCCTCCAAAGTCGCTGTTGTAAAAGCCTTCGGTTGTTGTCAAACTCAGTGCTTCGCCTTCACCTCCATATACACTGGACAAGAAATCTGAGGCATTTACCAAGTCCACGTGAATCCGGTAAGTAGTTAGACCCGGAACAATATCTGTGGCGTACTCTTCGACCGTGAGGGAGTACTGACCGAACGCTGCATTTGTAAGCAGAGCACCAATCATTGAAGTCAACAGAAATAGTTTTCGCATTGCAAAAAGGAGAATTAGTTGTGAGACTAAATTAAAGCACTATTTTCAAACTACGACTTAATTAAACAAAAAAAGCCCGCCTCAATGGCGGACTTTTTTTTTGGAAACGTTTGAAGTTAGTGCGTTTTCATCAATTGCATGCGTGATTGATGGTCTGCACCTGACAAAACTATCAAGTAGCTTCCTGCTGCCCAGCCACTTAAATCCAAGCGCATCCCCCATTCAATTGCATCAAGAGAAACTTCCACCACCAAATTTCCTTGCATATCAAACGCCCTGAGAGAGGACCAGCGGGCTTCCACTCCCCAATCCAATTGAACCGACTCGCTTGCAGGATTTGGATACATACTAAGTGTAGCCTCTGCCCCTTCAGCGATACCGACAATAGACTCGACCGTAATCTCAAAAGAAATTGCATCACATCCATTTGCATCCACAACGTAGAGCTGGTAAGTACCCGGCTCAAGGCCTTCCAGATTTTGCTCATCGGAACTGAATGTTTCATTGTCCAACTGAGACCACATGAAAGTATATCCATCTGCCCCGCCAATTATTTCTACTTCTATACTACCGTCTGCTTGTCCAAGCTCGGACCCAATTACCTCATTCAACAATATTTGCAACGCCTGAGGTTCACTAACAACAAACTGAACCGTGTCTGCGCAACCGGACGCATCCATCGCAACGATTTCGTAAGGACCAGCAGAAAGATTATAAAAAGCAGAGTCTGAACCAAACTCTCCACTCGGGAGCAATTGATACAGCACATCACTATCCACCGGATACGTGTCTGATGCTGTTATCAGCGCCAATCCATCTTCACCTCCGTTACAAGACACC
>DDEH01000129.1:0-1324 GCA_002336085.1 Flavobacteriales bacterium UBA1959
TCGGCCTAGTCGGCCGCCAACAGCTTTGCCAACAGCCTTGCCCATTCGGGTGCTGCCGGTGGCGCTAACCAATGGAATGCGCTTATCCTCTGACATCATTTGTCCTACATCAGCCATACCATTAACTACACAAGACAGCCCCGCGGGCACATTGTTGGCCTCTGCAACGTCATTCCAGATGTGCTGGCAAGCGAGGGAGCACAATGCGCTCTTTTCAGACGGTTTCCAAATACATGCATCCCCACTGATCCAGGCCAAAGCGGTGTTCCAGGCCCATACAGCGACAGGAAAGTTGAACGCGGAGATGATTCCAACAACACCAAGTGGGTGGTACTGTTCGAACATGCGGTGCTCAGGACGCTCAGAGTGTGTCGTCATTCCATAGAGCTGTCTGCTTAATCCTACCGCGAAGTCGCAGATGTCAATCATTTCTTGTACCTCGCCTAACCCCTCTTGTAGGGATTTCCCCATTTCATAGCTGACCAATGCGCCGAGCGCATCTTTTTTCTCACGCAAAGCATCTCCGAACTGGCGTACGACTTCGCCGCGTTTTGGCGCTGGAATGGTTTTCCATTGGTGAAAGGCATCTTGAGCGGCGGCAACAGCGCGCTCATAATCGGCAGCTGTCGCGCTGGACAATGAAGCTATTTTCTTTCCATCAACGGGAGAAATTGAATCGATAGCGGGCCCAGATCCAAAGGACTCAGTCCCGATCATAACTCCGGGATTGTGGTCTTGAATCTTGAGGGAGTGAAGAATACTTTTAATGTCCATGGCTGTTTTTTTCGTGAAGCAAAGGTAGTGCGTTGATGACGAACGGATTTGATTCTAAGTGATTGTAAATGAGTAGATTACAAATAGCAACGCTTGAGATGTTTCCGAAGTAGAGCCTGTCAGCTGGTCTTATTGCTTAGGAAAGCGATGAAACAAGCCAATGTGGAGTGTTTCACGTGGAACAATGCTATCTACCAAGGTGAATCAAAAGCACCGCAAGGTCGGAAGCGCTTACCCCTGATATTCTCGAGGCCTCTGCCAGCGAGTTGGGTTTCGATTCCGAGAGTTTTTCGCGAGCTTCGGAGCTGAGGGACTCAAGGGGGTGGTAATCGAACCCATCAGGAATCATAATTGAGTCCAAGCGTTGTAGTTTTTCCGCAATTGCCTCCTCTTTCTCGATGTATCCAGCATATTTGATTTGGACCTCGAGAGATTCGGCAACATCCGGCGTTACTCCAATCTCCGCAGCCTTTGATTCAATGATCGGAATGTGATCCATGAGATCTTGAAACCCAATGTTGGGCCGGTTTAAGAGGGAAATTGCTTTTTG
>DDEH01000129.1:1739-22261 GCA_002336085.1 Flavobacteriales bacterium UBA1959
TCAATGTTGCTTTCATGAGCTTGAGTTGACTGAGTTTCTTCTCAAGGTTTCTCATTCGAAAATCTTCCGCCAGTCCAATGTCGTGGGACAAAGGAGTGAGACGTTGGTCCGCATTGTCTTGTCTCAGGAGTATGCGGTATTCAGCGCGGGATGTGAACATTCGATACGGCTCTTTCGTTCCTTTTGTAACGAGGTCATCGATGAGCACTCCAATGTAGGCCTCGTTTCTTTTTAGAATAACCGGAGCTTTGTTCCACGTGGAACGCGAGGCATTAATACCAGCCATAATTCCTTGAGCAGCGGCCTCTTCATACCCCGTAGTTCCGTTGATTTGTCCTGCGAAAAACAGGCCCTTAACGAGCTTTGTCTCGAGGCTGTGCTTCAGTTGAGTGGGATGAAAGAAATCATATTCTACCGCATAGCCTGGCCGAAAAAACTTGACATGGCTGAAGCCAGGAACGGACCTTAACGCTCGCACCTGGACATCTTCGGGCAGACTAGTGCTGAACCCATTGACATAAACCTCAACGGTCTCCCACCCTTCTGGCTCGACAAATAGCTGGTGCGAGTCCTTGGTGTGAAATCGCTCAATTTTGTCTTCAATGCTTGGGCAGTAGCGAGGTCCTAATCCTTGAATTCGCCCATTGAACATTGGCGAACGATCAAATCCTTCGCGTAGCAAATTGTGCACATCGATGTTGGTGTAAGCGATGTGACAGCTGCGCTGTGTGTCAAGTCGTGGTGTGTCAGTAAATGAGAAGCTCCTTGGATCTGTATCGCCCTCTTGCTCCTCTAATACGGCATAATCAATACTCCGTCCGTCTACACGTGGCGGGGTTCCGGTTTTCATTCGATCAGCAGAGAAGCCATGTTCGACCAACTGCTCCGTTATGCCACGAATCGCTTTTTCCCCAGCTCTGCCTCCGCCGAATTGCTTTTCTCCTATGTGCATAAGGCCATTTAAAAACGTTCCGGCTGTGACGACGACGGACTTGGAACGGATAGTCGCGCCGAGTTGTGTCTTAACGCCAACACAGGTGCCATTTTCAATGATTAGCTCGATTACGGCATCCTGCCAAAAATCTAACTTTTCGGTAGACTCAAGCATGAGCCGCCATTTTTCGGCGAATCGCATGCGGTCATTTTGGGTTCGGGGTGACCACATTGCCGGCCCTTTGGAGCGGTTAAGCATGCGAAACTGAATTGCACTATGGTCGCTTACAATTCCTGAGTAACCACCGAGGGCATCGATTTCACGGATCATTTGACCTTTGGCTATGCCGCCCATAGCGGGGTTGCAGGACATCTGGCCGATGACGCCCATGTTCATTGTGATGAGGAGCGTGTTCGACCCTAGATTGGCCGCTGCTGCCGCTGCTTCGTTTCCGGCATGGCCAGCACCAATTACAATGACATCGTATTCTTGGTGAATCATGGTATGAATTTTTCAAAAGCTGCAATCCAACGCTCTTCTTGCAAGGTCATTTGGATTTGATCTGGCTTGCTTTTGTCATTGTATCCAATAAGGTGGAGATGTCCGTGAGCAATTACACGAAGTAATTCACTGAAAAACAGTAGTTTAAGGCTTGATGCGTTTCCGCGAACTCGATCAATGGAAATGAACAAATCTCCGCTTATTACCTCCTTATCTGAATAGTCAAATGTGATGATGTCTGTGTAAAAATCGTGCTTCAAATGCTTCTGATTCATTTGGAGCAGGTAGTCGTCGGTGCAGAAAATGACAGAGGAGTCCCCTACTTCTTTGCCGTGATCATTGGCCAATGTCTGGACCCACTTTCTGATTGCTTTGCGGTGGGGACACCGGAAGCCATGGTCGGCATTGTGAAACGTTAATGCCAAAAGAGAAAGATTTAAGCCGCGTTGAATACGCCCTCGAAGAGCAACTCTACTTCACGGCCCTCGTCTTCGAAGTCGCATTGGTCGGCCAGTTGTCGCATTAAAAAGACGCCTCGTCCGTTGGGCTTCTCCAAATTTTCAGGAGAAGTGGGGTCAGGAACATTTTCAAAATCAAAACCAGCGCCTTGGTCTGTTACCTTGAAGTAAAGATTGTGCGCTTGTATTTCATACTCGACAACAACCTCTTTTTCGGTATCCAGTCGGTTTCCATGCACAATGGCATTGTTGATTGCTTCGGTCATAGCAATTAGGACATCGCCATAACACTCTTCATTGAAGGCGTATGCATCTCTGATCTCATCAATCAATCGCTCAATAATGGCGATGTTTTCCGGTTGTGAAGCAAATTGAAGTCTATGCATCGTTTGAATCATGATTCTTGATGTTGCGTCTGTTCGTTTAGTAGTCCGAATTCTTAAGGTCCAAATTATTGAAATAATCGTTGACTCGGTCACGGTAATAAGGATCCAATTCAATGGGAATTGTTCGTAACCATTCGACCTCTTGATTTTTCTGCTTCAGATATTTCTCGAGAGCAGGTGGATTGGTGGCGATATCTTGCTGGCCCACCTTGGATTTTCGCTTGTTGTCTTCACCTCGCGTCATTTCGGCGTTTTCGGCCTCTAGAAGTCGGACCATGAGTTCTTGCTGACGCTTCATGGTTTCAATGGAGACGTCTCGGTTTACGAGGTCGCGCTCGAGCTCTTCCATTTCTTTTGCAATGTCTCCCATTTGTTGCCCATCTCCTGAGCCATCCGCATTCATTTCTTGGGATTTCTTTTGAGCCATTTGTCGCAATGCGGATTGTTGAGCTGCCATTTGCGCAAGGTCTTTGCTCAGTTGACGCTGGTCCTTTCCGGATTGACCCGCATTGGCTCCTTTGCCCATGGCCTCTTTCATTTTCTCTAGTTTTTCTCCGAGCGACTGCTGCATTTTTTTCATGTCACCAGCGCTAGGAGAAGGCTTGGGCTTACCGTTTCCTCCGGGCTTTTCGCAGTTGCCAGTTCCAGGCTTGGACTCTGCCATGGATTGCTGCATTTGTTGAAGGGCGTCATCTAACATCAATGCGAGATTGTTAAAGCTGGTCATTACATACTGCTGGTTTTCAGTGATTTCAGGTGTTTTACGATCACCAAACCCAGCCAGCGCTTTTTTCATGTGATGGTTGATCAGCCCAATTTCTCGGTTGACGGCAGGGGCCAATTGAGGAATACGAAGGCTCAAGGCAAACAAAGAGTCTTCTACCATTTGCGCATCGTCTTTGAGCCTCCTTTGGGTTTGACCATTGGTGATGTAAAGGGGATCATCCTCATTGATTTGGTTCAATGAAGCCATGATCTCTTCTTCATCAAACGACAATTGAATGATGTTTTCCAACAGCGCACGCAGGGCATCCATATCTTCTTCCATGGACTCCTCCTCGGCTTGCTGCATCATGGTTTCCATTTGCTCTGCCATTTGCTTTATCTCCTCGGCGGCATCTTGTTGGTTTTGTTTGGCCTTTTTATTTTTGTCCTGTTTGAGTTGATCAGAGCTGGCGTCCATCTTCTCCGAAATGGATTCGTTTTCATCTGAGCGCTCCATGGTAGGATTTGGATTCTCTAATTTTTCATTGGCCTTGTCGAGTTCATCTAACTTCTCTTGAAGTGATTCAAATTCTTGGTTCAGAGAATCTTGCTGGGCCGCAAGGCTATCGTTAGGTGTCGATTCGTTTTCTTCTGCGAGTGCTTCTTGTTTTTCAGCCAATTCTTTCAAATCTTCAATAGCCTCTTGCATGTTTACTTCGTACTCGAGCTGTTTGAATTGCTCGAGCGCCCGATCGAGTTCTTTTTCCAATGACTCTTGGTCCACCTCCATAGCTTCAAGTTGCTGCTGCATTTCTTCCATCATCTCCGGGTCCATCTGCTCCATGAGCCTTTGCATCTCATCGTACATGGCCTTCAGTTCGTCATTCATCACCTCCTCCATTAACTCTTGCAATTGCTCTTGCTTTTCCATGATCCGCTCTTCCTCAGGAGAAAACTCATTGGCGCGTTGGTCCTTTTCTTTATTGGCTTTCTGAAGCTCTTCTAGCGCGGCCTTCAACGACTCTTGGCGCTTCATTAGCTCCTCCATGGAGCGCTCATCTTTCCAATCAAATTTGTCATCTTCGCCCAATTGCCGACGCATTTCTTCCATCTCTTTTCGCAAAGCTTCAGCCTCTTCTCTGGCCTCACTCATTTTTGAAGCGATGTCCTGATTGGCTTGGTCACGTTCGGCTCGAATCTCCATTTCTGATGGTGGAGCGAAGGTGTAGCTCGATGAACGTGTCATTTTTGGCCCATTTATTTGGTCGTTGTCCCACACCTCAAACCAGTACTCCAATACGTCCCCTTGGACGACACCAATGTTGCTAAGGCTCCACTCGTAAAAGAACCGATCTGTTTTGCCAGAAGGCCGTTCAAGGGATTTCCGGAAAGTTGTTCCTGCAGCAACGCTCAATGCGTCAGAAACAAAAACATCTTCTTCGCGCTTGGCCAATTCAAGCCAGGTATATGCAAAGGTTAGCCGACTGAACCCATAATCATCCTTGACCTCTCCGGTGAAGTACCGCATTTTGACCTGCGATGAATCAATGGTTTCTGCAATGCTGATGCGCGGCGGTAAATCTGCGAAAGCTTGAATGCTGTACCGAACGGAGTCGATGGTTCCAACGGCGCGGTTCGTTGGAATCACCCAATATGTTTCGCTCTTACCAATTGAGCGATTGGCACTGAAGGTTCCTGCCGCCCCGGCAAGCGCTGCGATAGTTTGATCTTGAAAAACCATTCGAAGACTCTCGGTGTCTTTGCTTCGAAATTGCCATCGGATTACTGTTCCTGCTGGTGCTTTGAGGTTTCCAACGTCTTGCAGTATTTCCTTTTTCAGGCCTGTGTATGCCGGCGGTATTAAAGTCACCTCGGTGGAAAGAAGAACAGGAATGGGGAGCACCTCGAGCGTGTAGTTTTGTGACCTCACTCCTGCCGCAATCAGTTCGAAATCTATTGTTTCTCGGACGACTGGAAAGGTGTGACGAAACGTTCCATCGCTTTTTTTCTCCATGCGGTAACGCTGACCACTGCTTTCTAAAACCACAACGCTGGGCAGCTGCTCTCCTTTGGTTTGAACCTCTACCGAAAAAGCTTGTGCCGCAGGAACCGCTAAGCGCTCATTCAGAATTTCAAAGGAGAATGGCGGTGGTGGAATGAAGTCTTGGCGATGGGAGAGAATGCGCTCTGCGGGTTCCTGAACCCACTGAGGTTTCCAAGAAAATAGAACTATAACGATAGCAACGGGCGGCATCGCGTAGCGAATTAACCGCGTGCTCTCTGTCCAATTGACTGCTTTTTTAAATGGTACAGCCCGAAGGGTCTCGGTACGCTCTTCAATCGAGGCATTCAGTAACGAAAGGTCTTCCGACGCGTCAGATCCCTGAAGCTGGCGTTGAAGTTGAAGAACATTCAAAAGCCGATCGCTGATTTCAGGAAAATGTATTCCAATGATTTCACTAGCGGCTTCGTAAGTCAGCCCTTTTCTCAATTGAAACAAAAGCGCCAAGGGCCATACCACCCAACGGGCCAAAACCGCTGCGCTACCGACAATCAAAAACCAAAAGATTACCGTACGCCCCGCGATTCCAAACCTTCCGAATTGTTCCAAAACCAAAAAAAGCAAGGTGCTCCCCACGATCGTTGCAATAGAGATTAAAGCCCCGCCAGTCAATCGATTCAGGTGATAAGCCCAAACAAATTCATCCAACTTTTTAATCAGGGAACTGCTTTTTTTCATTGCCATACGAAGGTACGAACCAAACACCTGATCGCAGTTGCGTGAATAATCGCGTTCAATCATCGTATTTTTGACCCCCTTACCGGACAAAAACAGGTTCATATGCCCCTCTTTCAGCGCCTTTTGATTTCGACGCTATTGCTCTTCGCGATGGCCATTTCAGTTCAGTCACAAATTGTCATTAACGAGCTAGACCCATCGGGACCAGGCCTTGATGACGTTGAGTTTGTTGAACTTTTTGGGTCTCCTGGCGAGGACCTTTCGGGGTTTATTGTGGTCATTTATAATGGCTCGAATGCTCAGTCGAATAATACGTTTGATTTGAACGGTTATGTGTTGGATGAGAATGGCTTCTTTTTAATTGGCGGTCCAAACTTGATAGGTGCGGACTTCACGGTGGATCAGACAAATTGGCTGCAGGTAGGGCAGGAAGCGGTAGCTATATACGATGCGTCATCCGCGGACTTTCCGAATGGAACAGCGGTGACTGATGAAGATTTATTGGATGCAGCGGTTTACGGCAACAACCAACCTCCGGCTTCAGCCCTAATAGAAGTTCTGACGCCAAATGCGAATCAATTGAACGAAAGCGCACAAGGGCTTGCCGATTATCAAAGCTTGGCCAGGTTGCCGAACGGAGGCGTGCCATTTGCAACCTCTGAATATATTCTTCAAGCTCCGACGCCGGGCTATTCTAATGTCTTGGAATGTGATGGAGGTCAAATTGAACTCCAGCTTGCGGCCAATGAAAATATTTGTACGGACGCTTCGGAACTCGTTTTGGTTCAATTCATTCACAACAACGATGTCCCAGAAGCGGATTTCACACTGGTGGTAGTCAACCAGGAGACGGCGTTGATTTTAGCGTCATTCGATGGAGTGGCTGCTAACATGGCGGGGCTGGGTGATGTGGTTTTGGAAGTAGTGGGAATTTCCCACGCGGCTCCCTTGGACGCTGCCTCTATTGCTCCAGGCCAGCCGTTGTCCGGAATTACAGGAACAGGATGTTTTTCCATGACCATCAATTCAATTAGTATCCAAGGAGAAACATGCAGCCCACCTGCCTGCGATGGTGGTGCGGTTACAGATGCAGCGGGCACACCTACGGCCCTTGGCTGCAACGGATTGGAAAACTCGATTATTACGTTTGGATACACTTCGGAGGCGATTGAAGCGGAGTACATTTTTGTCATTACAGACGCGGCTCAAATCATTCAAGACACCACCGCTTTCCCCCAATATGATTTTTCATTGTTGGGAGAGGGGGCTTATCAAGTTTGGGGCTCTAGCGCCCTGGGCGGTTTTAACGAAGCGACTTTAACCCCAGGGGAACCGTTGTCAGGCGTGTTGGGAGTGGAGTGCGACAGCTTGAGTACAAGCTATTTATCCGTGGATATATTGGATTGTGAAAGCGCGAGTTTTTGTGAAGAGATTTTTATCTCAGAGTATGTAGAGGGCAACAGCAACAACAAAGCGATTGAACTATACAATCCATCACCAGTGGATATCGATTTGACGGGCTATCACATGGAAACATGGAACAACGGGGCAACGGCTCCCACGAACACACAAGAACTTTCTGGAACAATAGAGGCCAACGGAGTCTTTGTGCTTGTGAATGCATTAGCGGCTCCGGAGTTATACCAAGCCGCAGACGTAGTGAGCCAAATCACATGGTACAACGGCAATGATGTCATTGCTCTTTACCACGATGGCGAGATTATCGATCAGATGGGTGTTTTCGGTGAGGATCCCGGTGATCCCTGGTCGGTTGATGGAGGTGCAGGAGAAATGGCAGAGTTCACCTTGGTGCGCAAAGCGAATGTTTCACAAGGCAGCATCGATTGGGCTGTTGGTCAATTTCAGTGGGACGCTTACCCGCAGGATAACTTTGACTTCATTGGTTATCATAACGCGACATGCACAGGATCGCCAGACATGGAATTGGGCTTCACCAATTCAGATCTTTACGTTTACGAGGGAGGTGGTGTAGAAGTCACAATGCAAGTGGCTTATCCGCTGCAAAATGTGACGGTATCGATTGATGTGGTTGGAGGCACAGCGTCTGAGGGCGATGATTATCCCGCAGTATTCCCTTTGCCGGAATTCAACTTTCCCATCGGACTTTTGAACGACCAATCATTTACGTTTGCTGCTATTGACGAGGAAGAGCCTGAAGGGGAGGAAACTGTTGTGTTGGCCATGCAGATTACTTCGGGAGATGCGGTTTTGATCATTGACACCTTGACGGTCCACATTCAGCCTTCAGATTTGACCTACCCTGTTTACGACATTGAAACGGTTCGTTCGGTAGGAGTAGTGTCAGGGGAGGCCGACAGCTTGGGGGTTTCATGCGAGTTACGGGGCATTGTACATGGATGGAACGACTACCCGTCGGGCCTTCAATTCACATTGATTGACTCCACGCATGGCATCAATGTTTTTGGCCCGTTGTCAGATTTTGGATATGAGCAAGTGGTTCCAGGTGACAGCGTCCGCATCCGCGGAACAGTAGGGCAGTTTGCGGGTCTTACCCAAATTATTGCAGACACGTTGATTTATGAAGGGTCTGGGTTTATCACCGAACAACCTATTTTGGTTCAAGCACTCGATGAGTCACGGGAATCTCATGTGGTAACATTGAAGTGCGTTGAATTGGTTAACCCCGACCAATGGACCAACAGCGCCCCAAGTTTTGAAGTTGATGTAACTACGGGAGCAAGCGTTTATACCATGCGGGTGGATGCGAATACCGATTTGTTTTTGAGCGAGGCGCCGGTTGGTGTTTTTGGATTGAGTGGAATTGTAGATCAAAGGGATTTTGAGGCGCCTTATTTTGATGGCTATCGGATTTCTCCGCGCTACTTGTCGGACATTTCGGAACCGGTAAACGCCGAGTTTGCTGTCACTTCTCCCTGGAACCTGTTGGACGGCCCCATTGAGCTGGAAAACAACAGCACGGGTGCATCGGGATATTATTGGACCTTTGGCAATGGCGACAACAGTGACGAATCCGTTCCAGAATACAGCTACGATGAATCCGGCATTTACAGCATTGTGTTGACCACATTCAGCATAGATGGCAATTGCTCGGATCAATCGTCTCTCGAAATTGATGTGCTACTCGTTTCTGTGGATGAACTTGGCTGGAGCGGTAGGGTTTACCCCAATCCAACTCACGGAAGGGTGTTCTTTGAATCTTCAGAGACGATTGAGTCTATCCAGGTCTTGAATCTAGCTGGGGCAGTGGTGCGAAACGAATCACCCAACAGCACGCGATGGTTTACGGACACATCTGATTTGGTGGAGGGAATGTATGTGGTATTGATTCAAACGCCTACCGGAACCAAGTCTTTGAAACTAGTCCGTGAAAACTAAGGCCTAGGGCTCAGCAGGATGCCCCAAACAACCCAAGCAGCGCAAGGAGGTCAGCCACACTGACGACCAAATCATTGGTAATGTCACCGGGGCACAAACCAACGGAACCGCACAAACAAAGCTCCATGCCGTCGGGTATTCCGTTTTGGTTCGTGTCAGAAGAATTGGGATTGGTGTTGTAAAGCTCTAACTCCAGGGCATCGCTCAGCCCGTCTCCATCGGAATCGCTGCACGCATCACCCACTCCATCCCCGTTGAAGTCTTCTTGCGAGTTGTTGGCTATAGTTTCACAGTTATCAGAGGAATCATAAATCCCATCGGAATCGCTGTCGGGTTGGTAGCCCATGAGTTCCCCAAGCCCCAAGTCAGCAACTACGATGAAATGGTCAGATGCGGCAAGCGCATCATTGGCCCACAAGCCCAATGCTATGAGTCGTTCAGTGCTCATCTCTTCAGTCTTCAAAACAAACCCGCCCATGTATTGCGCAGTCGCATCCGAGGTGATGATGTAGTCCAATTTTCCAGGAATCCATTCAGATGACAGGGAATTGCTCGTCCAGGTATAATCAAACGGATGATCGGATTGCAAAACAGGCCACTCTGTGAGGCTGGAGCCATCCCAATCAGGAGCGAAATCAGGGCCGTTGGCGCTTTCATTTGAGATATCACCTGAAACGAGGGTGTATATCGGATCGTCCAGACCGACCATATTCAAATCACCTCCATAGACGATGGGGGCGTTGGGGTTTAGTACAGGGCCGTCTCCCGTTCCGTTTACGGCATTGCGCAGGAAAGCCATGTACTCATCTGCTTCCGACTGACGCTGTGCCTCATTCGAAGATCCGCCGCAGCATTTTAGGTGGCTGCTTGTAAACAACATGGGCACCTGCCAATTTGCGTGTGCCTCCACCACCACAGGAAATTGACGGTAGACAGAAGCGTGCGAGGAGAGAATGGCGCCCTTTGAGGCTACCATCAAGTCGTAATCGTCTTTGACCACATTCCAAGAGGCGCCGTCATCCAAAGGAATCCAATCATTGAGCAAGCCTCGAACATAATTTGCACTCACATTGGAGACTTCTGAAAAACCAATGATGTCCGGCGCTACTGCTTGTAAAATTCGCTCCATGGCCGCTTTTGCAGGTGTTTGATCCATGCGGTTGTTCATGTTCCAAAACGCCACGCGATTCAGGGTTCCTTCGGTGCGGTCGATTGAGCTGGGTGTGAATGGGTCTAGGCTATCATTCCATTCGTGCTCCATGCCGCTCGCCGGAAAACTGGATTCAGCGTCCCCATCATACCAAAGAATTCGAATGCTCGCGCCAACCTCACCGAGCATGTCCCGGCTGAAGGCGATTTCAAACTCCTTTGAGCTGTATGTTGGGGCGGCCCGTAAGCCGACTTCATTTAAGTTTTCGACACCCGACCCACCGGTGTAGCGAATGGCCTGGCGGTTGGCAAAATTGATTAACAAATCCACACCCAATCCCAAGTTAGCATAGTCTACACCCGTGTCGATGTCGTCGTCTAAATCCAAGAGCAAAAGGTATTCGTTGGGTAGAATGTTTTCATCTAGCCCTACCTCATTTTCCAGCTCTATGTGCAGGTACAACCAGTTTAGGTTGCTGGTGACGGCAGCTCTCACAAATGGAGGCTCAGCGTTAGCGGTGAAGTGTTCAACGCCCGTCCAATCACCGAATTTGTTGTTCAGCTGTATTTGGCTCATTAGTAACGATGAGGAGAAGATGAAAAGACTGGCGATGGAAAGTTTCATATTGCTTGAGGTTGATGGCAACGAGTGAACGAAGTTACGGGTAGATTTGCCGAATGAATCATCGGCAAAGCATCGTGATGTTGCACTTCATTGTCTTGATTTTCGGCTTTACGGGAATCTTAGGCAAGTTGATTTCGCTGGAAGCAGAACGGCTGGTGTTTTGGCGCGTTTTTTTTGGAGGTGGATTGGTGGCTTTGTGGTTGTTAATCCGTCGAAAAACGCAGCGGTTTCCATTCAAGACTTGGGTCAAGGTGGCGCTGGTGGGTTGTGCCGCCGCAGCGCACTGGGTTGCATTTTTCGCCTCCATCAAAGCCAGCAACGTCTCCGTTGCCCTTGCCACTCTTGCTACCACACCTGTTTTCGTGAGCGTTCTAGAACCGCTGGTTCACCGCCGAAAAATGGATTGGCGGGAAGCATTGTTGGGCGGCATGATCATCTTGGGGTTGTTGGTATTGCTGTGGGGTCCATCGGAAGGAGACTTCACATTGACAAAAGCGCAGTACTACAAAGGCATCGGATTGGCCTTGGTTTCCGCAGCGTTGGCTGCGGTGTTTTCCACGTATAATTCTGTTTTGGTGCGATCGTATGATTCCGCTAATCTTACGCGTGTAGAATTATTGAGCGCCGCGGGGGTATTGGCTGTGTTGTTTTTGGTTGACGGGAGAGGGTTGAGCGCGGGTTTTTGGGCCATTCCTCAGGAAGATTGGTTGTGGTTGGCGTTGCTCGCCTCCCTGGCTACAGCCTTTGCTTTTCTCATGAGCATAGAAGTCATGAAGCGCCTTTCGCCGTTCACCACTGCGGTAGCGATTAATATGGAGCCTGTCTACGCTATAGTGCTGGCTGCATTGATTTTTGGGGATTCAGAGCGCATGGGAGCATGGTTTTATTTCGGGTCCGCCATCATTGTGGGAGCGGTATTTGCGGATGCGGGCTTCAAACGATTGGCGCGCAAGAAAGCGTCAATCGACAGTGAAAAAAGCTGAGGCTACTCGATCAGCGATTAGCCATCTCCCTTCTGAAATTCGGTAGCAATCTCCGCCCAATTTTTCAAGTGTATTGTCGCTGATGCACCGGTCCCAAAAAGCAGGCTCCTCTAACTTTGGATTGCGTCCGTAGACGGCTGACAATTCTCTCAAGTCAATTCCTTTGGCTGTGCGCAATCCGGTCATCAAGTTTTCATTGTACCGATCATCAATTGTCAGTATATCCCACTCTACCTTCATCTCTTGGACGCTGTTTGCTTTTGACACGGAGGCAATGTAGGCCGGGTTATTTGATACATTGGCAGCACGGTTTTTGCCGTCGAATCCATGAGCTCCTGGCCCAATACCAAGAAAAGGGGTGCCGGTCCAGTAGTGTTGATTGTGCTGAGCATGTCCGCCTGGCCGCGCAAAATTGGACACCTCATAATGATCGAATCTTTGTGCTTGCGAGTAGTGACAGAGCTGTTGGTATTCTGCTTCTACCAGCGATTCTGGCGCTACACTATCAGCCCCTTTTTTCACGTTTCGCCCCAAAACCGTTCGATCCTCGATTGTTAAGATGTATGCAGATAAATGGTCAATAGGAAGGCTCAAAGCCTTTTGGAGATCCAGTTCAAAGGGCTCCGACCTTTCGGGCAAGCCGTAGATTAAATCTGCTGAAAGATGCTCAAAACCGGCTTTGTGTGCCGCTTGAATAGCGCTAATTGCCTGTTGACCCGTGTGCGCTCTGTTCATCCAACGCAATCGATTGTCGTCGAACGTTTGAACCCCGATGGACAGGCGATTGATTCCCATTCTGAGCCAAGCCTCCAAACGCTCAGGGGTAATGTCTTCTGGATTTGCCTCTAAGGTGATCTCCAAAGGCCGGTTATCGCTCTCAAAACAGAGGTCTACCAACCGTTTTAATCCGTTTAAAGGAAAAAGGGATGGGGTTCCGCCCCCGAAATAAAGGGTAGATATGGGTCCAGACGAATGGGCCAACTTCCACCGCAACTCCTTGGCCAACGCCAGCTCCATGGCGGCCATGGTCTTTAAATTGGTGGAGAAGTGAAAGTCACAGTAGTGACATGCAGTTCTACAGAATGGAATGTGAATGTAAATCCCTAGCACCCCCCAAAGTTCGCTCGAAAATCCTCCTAACTTGCCTTCATGGAATGGGAAGTTCGTTGGCCGGATGGCCGAGTGGAGCAAGTCGCTCCGGGTGCTGAGGATTCGTGGGACTGGAAACAGCTTGCGTCCGGTGTATTCGACGTGCGCATGGGCAACCGCAACGTGCGCATCGAGCGCATGGACGGGCCTGATGAAAAAGGAAATGTCACTGTGCGTGTGAATGGCGTGGTGCAAACCTTGCAAGTATTGGGTCACCAGCAACTTTTACTGGAGTCCATGGGAATGGATTCTGGCGCGGAGGTTCAAGAAAAAAATGTGGAGTCTCCGATGCCAGGCAAAATCTTACAAGTGATGGTCACTCCTGGCTCAGAAGTGGAGGAAGGCGATTCACTGCTGGTTTTGGAGGCAATGAAAATGGAGAATGTTATCCGAGCTCCTCGTGCAGGTGTAATTGAAGAAGTACACGCCCAAGTGGGCAAAGCCGTGGAAAAATCGGCAGTATTGGCGACATATGAAATGAACGAATGAAACGTTTTCAAACCATGTATAAAATTCAGCTATTAATGGCCATTGGTTTCACAGGGCTTTTTGTTTGTCTTCAAGCTCAGGATTGCAACAATCCTGTACCTGCGTGTGGTGATGTTCCCGAAGCGGTATCGCTGAACTATGAACAAAACCTTGAATTTGGCTGCCTGAATGCACCCTATGTGACGGTGCTTGAATTCATGACCAACACCAATGTAATCAATACGGGTCCCGTTTTTGTCGAAATTGGGGGAGTCGCTTGTCAGACAAACGGGGTGGACGATGTGATTGAATGTGTTGTAGTCAAGCCTGATCCACAAGCACTTTGCGATGTGTCGAGTTATCAGGCGGTTTCACCATGTTCAGAGGCGGGCGGCGCTTCTTCGTTGCAGTCGGAGGACTTGCTGCCGAATACGACCTATTTGATTTTGATTGGAACGGCTCACGATCCTTCTGCTACGCCATGCAATTTATCTGTTTTTTTATCGGGTCCAGCGGTGTCTATTGATGCGTGTTGTACAACCAATATCGCTTCTGGACAAAATGTTGAATTGACTGTAGGCGGAGCCGATGATGACTTGGGTTACACCTGGTTCCCAGATTATGGCCTTACCTCGACCACCGGCACGACTGTCGTTGCTTCTCCTTCTGTGACAACTACGTATTCGGTTTCTGGGTTTTTCGGCGGCTGTCAGTATTCTGATGCGGTCACCATTACAGTCGGCAATCCATTGGGGCTTCCGACTAGTTTTACACCCAATGATGACGGCTACAATGACACGTGGGACGTGGATGGCTTGCTGGATTACAACCTGGCCGATGTTCGGATTTTTGACCGTTGGGGACAGGTGGTGTACCGCAGTGTAGGTTATACCCAGCCGTGGAATGGCCGCAACGGGAGCAAGGATGTTCCTGTGGGAACTTACTATTATGCCATTGATTTAAACGATCCAATTTTGGTTGATTTGGAGACCATTACCGGATTCATCAGCATCATCCGATGAAGAAAACAACACTCATTTTTTCGGCCATTATCGCCTTCGCGCAGCTGCTTCAGACGAATGAAGCGCAAGCGCAACAACTGCCTGTTCGCACAACCTCTGTCATCAATCCGTTCCAAGATCATCCCGCAGCAGCAGGTGTGTTAGGGTGCATGGACTTGCACATGGGTTTTCGGAATCAATGGTCTGGAATTGAGGGAGCGCCTCAAACAGCTTTTGCTAACCTTCACGGTCAAATGGAGGGCCAAGGCGACGCCTTCCATGGTTTTGGTGTGCGCGTTGAATCAGATGATGCAGGCGCTTGGGGTTATAACGCAGTGAACTTTGCCTATGCGTACAACCTACGCTTGTCCAGCGGTGCGCGATTGGCCGCAGGATTGAGCGCGGGGTTTTTCCAACATCGATTGGATTTAAGTGAGCTTATCATGCCAGATTTTCAAGTGGCAAATGATCCAGCGATTTACGGAGGCAATCAATTTATCGTTCCCACCATTGATGCGAGTTTGTGGTTTTACGACCGCTCGAAATTCGCGGGTCTGACCATTCAGAACGTGACGCAGCCGTCTATGCAAAAAATCAGTCAATTCGGCAAGCTTCGCCGCCATGCTGTCGTTATGGCGGGTTCTCAAGTTGAACTTGATGGAAAGTGGATGTTCACTCCTTCTGCTCAAGCTCGATTGGGGTCTGGTGTGCCGCCCTCTGCTGAACTATTGGGTATGGTCCGGTACGATGATGTCGTTGGTCTTGGCCTTGGATACCGCACACAAAGCGCCTTGATTGTTGCGTTCCAAGCGAAGGTGATGGATTACCTGTCGATCGGATACGCTTATGAATTCAATGTCTCGGCCTTGAGTGGCGCCGCTCCGAGTACCCATGAAATCGTCATTGGCATCAACAGCTGTTCGGGTAGGCAAAAAGGCCGAGCCATTCCCTGCCCCGCGTACAACTGATTTCTAGGCATGAACGTCTACTCCAATAAACAGCGTTGGAAGCGCTTTTTGCTGGCTGCGGCTGCGGTCATTGTGTTGGCGACCTTGTGGTACTCCAATGACATGGCCCAACGCATTCGTGCAGAGGAAAAGACAAAAGTTCGCTTGTGGTCGGAAGCGATCGTGCAGCGAGCGGAATTGGTGGGCTACACCCAACAGCTTTTTGAAGAGCTTGGGACAGAAGAAAGAGGAAAGGCCGACCGATTGGCAGACGCCTACCGCTTGATCAATGATCCACCACGCGGAATGGATCTTACATTCATCACGGATTACCTGTGGTCGAATAAGACCATTCCCGTGTTGATTTATGACGCCAACGACGAGCTGTTGTATCAGGTTAATATCCCAGAAGGGGTGAGCCTCGACTCCCTGAAAGGAGTCATGTCAGCTGCCAATGAACCCATTGTCTTTAATAATGTGGGTCACACGGTGTATTGGGATGAAAGCGTGCGATTCAGTGAGTTGAAAGATGTCATGCAGGACCTCATCAACTCATTCATCAGTGAGACGGTGATCAACAGCGCTTCAGTGCCGGTGGTGATGACCGATAGTACACGAACCGAGGTGATTCGCTACCAGCGTGTAGATTCCACGGCTGTTGCAAAACCCGAAAGGCTGCAATCTCTGCTCGCCGGAATGGCCGGTTCCAACGATCCAATCGAGGTTGATTTACCGGGCGAAGGTCGCCATTACATTTATTATGCGGATTCGGTTATCCTGACTCAGCTGCGCTATTATCCTCTCGCTCAGCTGATACTCATCGCTGTTTTCACTTTCGTTGCCTACCTTATTTTTAGCAGTTTTCGTCGGGCAGAACAAGACCAGGTTTGGGTGGGAATGGCCAAGGAAACCGCGCATCAATTGGGCACGCCATTGAGTTCTTTGATGGCCTGGGTGGGATTACTTGAAGATCAAGGGGTGCGATCGGACTATCTCACGGAAATGAACAGGGACATTTTGCGCCTAAATACCGTTGTGGATCGATTTAGCAAAATTGGATCGAAACCGATTTTAAAGGAACACAACATCATCGATGTCATTGAATCCACGGTAGAATATATGCGCCCTAGGGTTTCGAAGAAGGTGGATTTGATATTTGAGCCCGTGCACCGTGAAGTGCAGACAGCCCTGAGCCCACCGCTATTCAGCTGGGTTCTGGAAAATTTGATTCGGAATGCGGTAGACGCCATGGATGGTGACGGTATTATCCGATTGCAATTGGAAAAACCGGAAATCGGTGGTGTTCTTGTAACCGTTTCAGATACCGGCCCAGGAATTCCAAAGGCAAAGCGAAAAGAGATTTTCCAACCGGGCTATACGACCAAACCACGGGGTTGGGGCCTCGGTCTATCTCTTTGCAAGCGCATCATTGAAGAGTACCATGGTGGGCGCATTGAAGTGGGGGACACGAATGCAGGCACGAAATTTAGGATTGCTTTGTGATGGAAAGCAAGAGCAATTCTTCTTGGTTGCGAAATGTCCGGACCAGAATCGTTATTTGGCTCCGAGTCAGTGGAATATTGCCATGGATTTTTACGAGGAAATTACGGTTTGAAGTGGCACTGAGGAAGTTGAAATACCGTCCGCTAGAAATACCGTCAAATGCCCATGTGCTAATCGTTTGTGCTTATTACAAGCACCCAAGATGGGTTCTTGGCATGGTAGAGTCCATCCAGGCTCAAACGTTTCAGAATTGGACACTGATGATTATGGATGATTGCAGCCCAGCGCCATCCTTAAAGGAAGTAAGCCAAGTGTTTTCTAATGACAAAAGAATAAAAACATTTAGAGTTCAGACCAATCAAGGAGCGTATGCCTGTCGCAATGCCTGCCTGTCTCTTGCGGCTGAATTGCCATGGACCCATGTGACATTTATTGATCCGGATGACCAAGCTTATCCAACCTGGTTGTCGGATTCACTCGAGTTCTTGGGTTCTCGAAGTGGTGTGCTTCGAGCAGTCTTGGAGCGTTGGGATGAAAAATTCGAAAGGAAAAATTCGATGAATTACTCACATGCACCTTCTTTTTGGACACGGGATGTGTGGGAACAGTTGGGAGGATTCTTGAACGTACGGGTTGCGGCAGACACGGAGCTTTTGCTGAGAGCGAAGTATTTTAAATCGAAGATTCAAATCCTCAAAGGAATTAGTATCGCTCAACGGTGTCGCGTTCATGCGGGAAATGCGTCGAGAATAAATCTAGTGGAGAGAAAAAACTGGCTTTTGGAGCAAAAGAGGCGACTCAAGCAGGAATCACGCGACATCCGAACGGATGAAACGAGCTAAAACTAATTGCATTATTTTGGAAAGTGAAAAGATTGCGTGCATTATCGGAACAGGGAGATCGGGGACTGGTTTTATTGCAAAGGCCTTGGGAAAAGCAGGAAGAGACATCGGTCACGAAGCCATGGGAAAGGACGGGATTTCCTCCTGGTGTTTGGTGGCAGATGATATAGAGCCACCATATGGCCTTTCTTGGTCAAGAGTTAAAAATCTAGACGCCGTAATAGGCCATCAGGTTCGGCATCCAGTGGATTCAATTTTAAGCTTATTGACCATGAATAAAAGGTCGGAGGCTTTTATTAGAAACTCAGGAATTGGCGATTTTTCAAAGTGTAGAAAGAAGACAGAGTGGGCTATGATACACTGGTTAACATGGAATCAAAGGGCATATGACAAGGCGAGTTTTCACTGGACTCTTGACAACGCAGAAACGGGATTTATGCCAATGCTCGATAGCTTGAGTTGGGGAATAAATCAGCGGAAATGGACGCAATCTATTCAGGCCGCTGGCAAAATAGAAAACGCAGCTAAATCTCGGGTGCAATTTAAAAAAATGGCGCGGATGTCCCCTAAAGTCCTACTGAGTCGAATAAAGCACGCATACTTTCCAAGGGAAAGTTCGTGGCAGACGCTTGCTGACGTTGACGCCGTTCTTGCTCAAGAAATAAAATTATTTTACACCACCTTGGCTTCTGGAGGCCTTGACTAGCATGTAACGCGGGAAAACCGTTCTTAAAAGAGGTCGGATCCCGAGGGGTATTTTTTTATGCGCTGTCCACATTACCTCATCTTCAATATTCCATCCTGCCTTTTCGAGTAGAAGGCGGAATTGCCAAGGCTCAAACTCGTGATAATGGTAGTCAAATGGATCTTCAACTGACGCTCCTCGAAAGGCACTCGAGAACCAAAGCCTGAGCGGAACAGAGGCTATGAGCACAGGCGCTTCGATTGACCGGAGCAAAGGAAAAGGATTTACAAGGTGCTCAAACACTTCAAAAGAGGTGAAAGCATCTGTTTTTAAGGACTGTACACAACTGAAATCCAAGTCAAGGTCAGGAGACACGGCGTTTCTTACGTCAAAGCCCTCTGACTTTAGTCGTTCAGACATCACATTGGGGGGGCCTAAGTCTAAAATTGACGACCCAGTAGGCAGGTGCTTTTTTACAAAATCATTTGTAATTCTCAATCGTTTGTTCAGCGCAAACGAAGGATTGTACGTTTTGATTTTTTCTGTCATTTCTAACTTTTTACTCTTACCCGGGCACCTTCCTGACGCGAAGGGCCTTAGGCGTGACCTCAAGGTACTCATCATCGCCAATCCATTCCATGTATTCTTCCAAGGAAAGTTTTCGGGGTGGGGCGATTCGGAGGCTTTTGTCCGCACCAGACGAACGCATGTTGTTGAGCTGCTTTCCGCGGACTAGGTTCAGCTCCATATCGTTATCGCGGGAACTTTCGCCGATGACTTGGCCGACGTAAATATCTTGCCCTGGATCGATGAAGAAGGTTCCACGGTCCTGAAGACGGTCTATTTCAAAAGCACGGGATTGGCCCGCTTCTTTGCAGACCAAGGATCCCAATGAGCGGGAAGTGAGTTCACCCGCATGCGGCTCATAGCCGTCAAATCGGTGGGTCATCACGGCCTCTCCAGAAGTTGCGGTCAAAACTTGGTTTCGCAAACCTATGAGCCCGCGAGACGGAATCCGGTATTCCATGTGCTGCAATTCTCCTTTGGCTTCCATTACTTGGAGCATGCCCTTGCGTTTCATTACAAGCTCGGTAGCTTTGCTTGCCACTTCGCTAGGCACATCGATTACGAGGTGTTCAAACGGCTCGTGTTTGACGCCGTCAATCTCTTTGAAAAGCACCTGAGGCTTGCCAATTTGCATTTCGTAGCCTTCACGTCGCATGGTCTCGATCAGGACCGATAAGTGCAGAATTCCACGTCCAAAAACGTTCCACTTGTCTTCGCTATCGGTAGGCTCGACGCGCAACGCTAGGTTCTTTTGCAATTCAGCGTCCAGGCGTTCACGGATGTGTCGGCTGGTCAACATCTTACCGTCGCGTCCTAGGAACGGTGATGTATTGATTGTGAAGAGCAGTGACATGGTTGGCTCGTCAACGGCAATGCGCTCCATTACCTCAGGGTTCTCAAGGTCGCTGACGGTGTCCCCGATTTCAAAACCATCCATACCCGTGATCGCACACAAGTCACCGCTTCTTACATGGTCCACCTTTTCTTTCCCTAATCCTTGGAACACGAACAGCTCTTTGGCACGAGCCTTTCGAATGCCATGTTCTGTGCAGAGCGAATAATCTTGGTTTGCGTGCAGGTCTCCGCGAAACAATCGCCCGATGGCAATACGTCCCGTGTATTTGGAGTAGTCGAGTGAAGTGATCTGAAGCAAAGGGGTTCCTTCGCGGTATGGCGCCTCTGGCACATGCTCGAGAATTACATCCAGCAAATGCGTGATGTCGGTGGTTGGCTTTTCCCAGTCTGGCCCCATCCATCCCATTTTGGCAGAACCGTAAACCGTTGCAAAGTCCAACTGCTCTTCTGTTGCATCCAAGGTGCACATCAAGTCAAACACCTGCTCTTGTGCGATGTCTGGAGTGCAATTTTCTTTATCGACTTTGTTGACCACTACAATGGGCTTCAAACCAAGCTCGATGGCTTTTCCCAGCACAAACCTTGTCTGTGGCATAGGCCCTTCGAAAGCGTCGACCACGAGCAAAACAGCGTCTGCCATCTTCAA
>DDEH01000082.1 GCA_002336085.1 Flavobacteriales bacterium UBA1959
ACCTTTACGCCCCATTTATTGGTTGCCTCGTCCAATATGGCTCGCAACTTCATGTTAACCGTATCACGAGAGGTCAGGCATTCATCCAATTCTAATTCACCAATAACATTTCGAAGTGTTGTCTGCGTCAACTTCTCAATTGCATTGGGTAAATTATTAATCTCATACACGGCCTTGATCGGGTCAATGATTTGAAAATAGATCAAGGCGTTAATTTCTGTCACAACGTTATCCTTGGTGATGACGCCTTGCTTTGGGAAATCAAAAACAGTTTCGCGCAGATCAACCCGTTCTTTCATTTTGTACTGGGTGATCTTCATCCCGTCAGGACGTTGAGCAATCACTCGCCAAGCGATATCCCTCGGACGATCTACAATGGGGATGATGATGTTAATGCCGGCATTCAAAGTCGTTCGGTATTTGCCCAAACGCTCAATGATCATGGCTTCACTTTGGCGCACAATACGAACGCCTTTAATAACGATAACAGCAGCAAAGACGAAGAAGATTGTAGCAATGATAGTGGTGGGAAACATCTATGTGATTTTTATGACTCAAATTGAGGGCCGCAAATTATAATTTGATGCGTACCAATAAAGTGTTGCTTTCGACGGCTTCGATGAGAAGTATTTCACCAACGGCAACCGATTTTTCACGGCTGGTATCTGTAAGTCTTGCTCGCCAATCATCGCCATCAATTTTGCATCGACCGAACCCCGATGCGTCATCAAAGGCTTTGGTGACAGTGACTTCTTTTCCAATCAAGGCCTCAGTGCCCGAAAGCGTTTCGTTTCCGGAGAATCCCATTTTGAGCATGACAGGTCGTAAGAACACAAAGCCAATCAAGCTTGTCGCTCCTGCTGCAATCAACTGCCATTCAAAAACAAGTCCAAGCCAGGCAGCGAGTGCGCCTCCAAAAGCACCAATGCCGAGGCAAGCCACGACAAAGCCCGGCATGAAAACTTCAAGTATGAGGAGCACCAGTGCACTGGCTGTCCATATTTGCCACGCTTCCCAAATCATGTGGTGAAGTTAGATGCTATTTCTTAAAAGCCAAGGACATTTGGCGGGTTACCCAAAAGAAGCAATGATCGATGCATGTACCTTCAAGACGTCACTGAGAACGTTGCTTTTCGGGTTATTGAGAAGGGAATGGGTTGCGCGTCGAGACCGTTCTTCATCTGTAATTTGTTGGTCCATTCGGGCAAGGGCTTGAGATTCTGTTATTCCATCCCGAGCGATTGCACGTTTCAGACGTACTGATTTGTCCGCGCAAACGGCCACAATGTGACTGCAATCTAAGTGCACATTGCTTTCAAAAAGAATCGCAGACTCTCTAACAACATAGTCAGGGCGATGGAATTTAATGGCGGATTTATGCCACTCCAAGAACCGCTGTCGCACAAGGGGATGAACGTATTTATTTAGTGCTAGAAGAGCGTTATTGTCATTGAAAACAATTTCGGCCAATTCAGCCCGGTTTACGCCCACCAGTCGGCCTTCATGCCAGAGCCCACAGGCTGGGCCAAATCGGTCAATCACCCATTTTTGAAGGCCGTTGTCCTCTAAGTAGAGGGATCTTCCTGCAGTATCTGCATCCCAAACAGGAATTTCAAGCGATCTAAAAACGTTTGCTATGGTTGACTTTCCGCTGCCAATACCTCCGGTCAGTCCTACGATAGGTCCTGGGGCTGAAGAAGATGTGGAAAAGTTTGACACGCTACAAAGGTCAATGAAATGGTTGGAACCATGAACTTTGTAGCATGGAACATTTATTGGCCCCGTCAATTCTAGCTGCGGATTTCGCAAACCTTGAGCGAGATATTCGTTTGATTAACTCGTCCCAAGCTGACTGGTTTCACTTGGATGTGATGGACGGAGTTTTTGTTCCAAACATCAGTTTTGGGATGCCTGTGATCAAGAGTATAGCGGCACATGCGACCAAGCCATTGGATGTGCACTTAATGATTGTAGACCCTGATCGTTATTTGGCAACCTTCGCGGAGCTCGGTGCTGATGTCCTCACTGTGCACGCAGAGGCATGCACACATTTGCACCGAACGCTTGGTCAGATACGTTCACTTGGAATGAAGGCAGGCGTTGCGCTTAACCCTCACACGCCAGTCGCTGTGCTGGAAGACGTTATTGATGAATTGGATTTGGTCTGCTTGATGTCGGTGAATCCAGGCTTTGGGGGGCAAAAGTTCATTCAGCGCACATTCGATAAGACACGCCAGATGAGAAAGATGCTCAATGATGCAGGTTCAAAAGCACACATTGAAATTGACGGTGGGGTTGGAGCTGGAAACTGGAAGGCATTGGTCGACGCGGGTGCAGATGTATTGGTCGCTGGATCATCTACGTTCAATGCCTCCGATCCACTAGCTGCGATTGTCGAGATGAAAGGTGTCTGAAGGTTATGCCTCTATTTCAGCAGTGAGATCCGCGTGGAGAAGCTTGGAGCATTTGGGCTCCAACTCGTCATATGTCCCTGACATCACAGAACATTTTCCTTTAAAATGCACCATTAGTGCGCATTGCTCTGCTTGCATTGCATCATGCTCGCAAATCGAGATGAGCATATCAATCACATGGTCAAACGTGTTGTGCTCATCGTTGTAAAGAACCAAGGACCATCCCTCGGTAGTTAAGGTCTCCAATGCAATTTCTTCGGCGACTTCGCTTTCGGTGCTCGACTTAATCGCATTCTGGTTTGCGGATAGTCCAGAATTGTGAGAAAATGAAGTTTTTGACATGTCGCGCTCAATCATGCCCAAATTTAGCGAAAAGCGCATGATTCTGTGTGCGAGAAGAACAATAAGCGATTCTAGGGGTTTTAATGACATGCAGAAACTAAAGCTTTTGTTAATTCAGAATGATTCAAGACCAGCAGAAGAAATGATGCTCTCCGAGAGAGGATATGACGTTGCAACAGTCACAACTCCAGAAGACGCAATAATTTCGGCATTGGAGATTGATCCCGAAGCTGTTATTTGGCCGGAAGAATGCTCAGGGATGAGTCAATGGGATCGTGTGAAAAAAGTATTGGAATCAAGAAAGCCACTCATTCCAGTAACGAAACGAGTTTGGGACAAGAACTCTGCAGTCCTTGACAAAGAGGATTTCTCTCGCTCGAATTATGAGGCCATCGATTTGGACCATCCGATGACAAGTTCAAGTGAATTGCTCGAGTGTCTGGAAGATTTCCAAAATAGGAAGAATGCAGCTGACGTTCATTTCTACACGAAGGTGGGAAACAAACTCAAGCGCATTCAGCTCAAAGAAATTCGCTACATACAAGTAGAGGGTAAATACAGCGCCATTCAACTGGAAAGTCGCCAATACCATGTCAAAGCGTCGCTCAAGGATTTGCTTTCAGTCTTGGCTTCACCTGATTTTGTTAGAGTGTCGCGAAACTTTGTAGTGAATCTAGAGCGGATCAGCCACATCGATGTCTACCAAAGCACAGTCCACATTGCTGGGCAGGACATTCCGGTGAGCCGCACCTACAAGGAAAATCTCATGAAAAATGTACGACTGCTCTAAGCACAACGGTTGTTGACGAGACGATTTAAAGTTACCTTTGTAGCATGTCTAACATGCCCAGCGCTTCAGACGATTCCAAAGATCGTCCCCTGAATTTTATTGAACAAAAAATAGAGCATGACATCGCTTCCGGAAAGTATGAAGGAAAGGTGCATACTCGTTTTCCGCCAGAGCCAAACGGACATTTGCATATTGGACATGCGAAAGCCATTTGCGTGAGCTTTGGACTAGCATCAAAATATGGTGGAGTTACCAATCTGCGCTTTGACGATACCAATCCAGAAAAGGAAAGCACTGTATTTGTCAATGCTATTCGAGAAGATGTCTCATGGTTGGGATTTGAATGGAATGGTGGTGAGTTTTACACCAGTGACTATTTCGATCAGCTTTACGCCTTTGCATGTCAGTTAATATCTGAAGGCAAGGCGTATGTCGATCATCAATCTGCTGAGGAAATGGCTGGGCAAAAAGGTTCCCCCGGCACGCCTGGGGAGAATAGCCCTTTTCGTACGCGAACGACTGAAGAGAATTTAAGGCTGTTCAAAAGCATGAAGGACGGAGAATTGCCCGAAGGCTCTTGTGTGTTACGTGCGAAAATTGATATGGCGCACGACAACATGCTCATGCGTGATCCACTCATTTATCGAATCAAAAATGTTGTGCATCATCGAACGGGGTCAGACTGGGTTATTTATCCGATGTATGATTTTGCTCATGGACAATCAGATTCGATAGAGAATATAACCCACAGTCTCTGTTCGCTTGAATTTGAGAACCATCGGCCTCTCTACGATTGGTTCATAGACGCCTTGGGAATATATCCCACAGAGCAAACTGAATTTGCCCGACTCAACTTAAGCTATACAATTATGTCCAAGCGCAAGCTGCTGAAGCTAGTTGAAAATCAGGTTGTAGATGGCTGGGATGATCCACGAATGCCTACGATAAGTGGTTTGCGTCGCCGGGGGTACACGCCTCAGAGCATTCGAACATTTGCTGACAGAATCGGTGTTGCCAAGAGAAACAATGAAATTGATGTCAGTTTACTTGAATGGGCCTTGCGGGATGATTTGAACCGTGTAGCACCGCGTGTAATGGGTGTGCTGAACCCTATAAAACTTGTGGTATTGAATTATCCGGAAGGAAAAAAAGAGTGGCTGACCACACAAAATAATCCGGAAGATCCTGAGGCTGGAACGCGGGAACTCCCATTTGGGCGTGAACTTTGGATGGAGTCTGATGACTTCAAGACCGAGGTGAATAAAAAATGGTTTCGATTGGCACCAGGCCGTGTAGTTCGTTTGAAGTCCGCTTACATTATTGAGTATGTAAGTCATTTAGAAGATGACGGCGGAAATACTACCGAAGTCCATGT
>DDEH01000131.1 GCA_002336085.1 Flavobacteriales bacterium UBA1959
ATGGCCTCATTTTGCAATCGGCTGCTTATCATGAAAGAAGGCTGCATTGTGGAACGAGGCGAAACCTCCGAGCTTCTGGCAAATCCACAGCATGCCTACACGAAAGAATTATTGGCAAGTAGACCAGGAAAAATTCCGTTGACAACTGCCTGAATTTCGTCCCCACCAAGTGCGGTCATTTCGTAATTTGGTGGCTTAAAACCACCCCACCCACCCATGTCCGACTTGCTGATTCTCCAAAACAAATCTGCTGGCATTCTGACCATCACTATCCAGCGGCCTCAGGCATTGAATGCACTGAATGCCTCAGTTATCGGACAATTGTCCGTAGCGATTGACACCGCACAAACAGATGCTGAAGTCCAAACAATCGTACTGACGGGAAGTGGAGAAAAGGCGTTCGTAGCAGGAGCGGACATAAAAGAATTTTCCGATTACAACGGAAGGGAAGGGAAAGCACTCGCACAAGAAGGGCAAGATTTGCTGTTCAATCGAATCGAACGCAGTTCCAAGCCTGTCATTGCCGCCATCAATGGATTTGCTTTGGGAGGCGGACTCGAGCTGGCTTTGGCCTGTCACATTCGCATCGCTTCCAACAATGCCCGCATGGGGCTACCGGAAGTCTCCCTTGGTGTAATCCCTGGTTACGGCGGAACCCAGCGCTTGCCACAAATTGTGGGCAAGGGAAAAGCCATGGAAATGATTCTATCTGCAAGAATGATTGGAGCGGACGATGCAGCCGCATGTGGGCTTGTCAATGCAGTTGTTTCTCAAGAGGAGTTGCTGGAAACTGCACATAAAATGGCACATTCCATCATGAAAAATTCGCCTGTAGCCGTTGCGACCGCCATCCAAGCTGTTCTTGCTGGATACGAAGATGGGGTCAATGGGTTCCAAGCGGAAATCAACTGTTTTGGGGCCTCTTTCGAAACAGACGACTTCAAAGAAGGCACCCAAGCATTCATCGAAAAACGAAAACCTCAATTCCCTGGAAAATGAGCGCTCCTCAAGACGTCTTCATTCAAAACCGCTCGGGCCATCCTTTGCCTGAATACGCAACTATCGCAAGCGCAGGACTGGATGTCCGCGCCAAATTGGAACAGCCTATTGTGCTGCAACTGGGCGAATGGAAATTAATCCCAACAGGACTTTTCGTGGCGCTTCCCGTGGGCACAGAACTACAAGTGCGGCCGCGCAGTGGACTGGCTTTCAAACACGGCATCACCGTTTTGAATTCCCCCGGCACCATTGATGCAGACTACCGCGGCGAAATTGGAGTGCTGCTCATCAATCACGGAGCCAAGCCCTTCACTATTGAGCATGGCGAGCGCATTGCCCAATTGGTTTTGGCGCGGTACGAACAGATTACCTGGAAAGAGACCGAGAATTTGCCTTCCACTGAACGCGGTACAGGAGGATTTGGGAGTACGGGTAGGCAATAAATAATACTCATGAACATCATCATTCCCATGGCCGGACGAGGCAGTCGCCTCCGTCCGCATACACTGACCGTTCCGAAGCCGCTCGTTCCCGTTGGCGGCAAACCGATTGTCGAGCGCCTTGCCGAAGACATTGTGGCAATGAGTGCTGAAAAAGTGGAGGAAATCGCCTTTGTCATTGGCGATTTTGGAGAAGATACCGAGCAACAACTGCTTGAAATCGCCAAGCGTCTAGGAGCAGTAGGGCACATATGTCATCAGCATGAACCCCTCGGGACAGCCCATGCCATTCTATGCGGCCAGCAATGCTTGGAGGGGCCAGTGGTCGTGGCATTCGCTGATACCTTATTCCGGGCTGACTTCCAAATTGATCCCACGGCAGATGGCGTCCTATTCGTCAAGCAAGTTGACAATCCCAGCGCATTTGGTGTGGTGGTAACCGATGAGAAAGGTGCGATTACCGAATACGTTGAGAAGCCAGAAACGTTCATCAGCGACCTCGCTATGATTGGCATCTATGCCTTTCGCGATGGGGCGCGGCTCAAAGCAGAATTGCAGCGACTCATCGACGAAAACATCATCAAAGGTGGAGAATACCAGCTTCCGGATGCGTTGCAGAACATGACCCACGCTGGGCTTCGTTTTGAGCCTGGAGCGGTAGACGAATGGATGGATTGTGGCAACAAGTTGGCGACGGTTGAAACGAACCAACGCATCTTGGAATTGACCAAAGATGAATTGACAGTACCGGACGATGCCATCGTAGAAAACAGCTTAATTTTACCTCCATGCCATATCGGTTCTGGTGCGATTATTCGCCATTCCGTAATCGGCCCGCATGTGAGTATAGGAAATGGCACGGTCATTGAAGATTCAAGGATTAGCAACTCCTTGATTCAATCGAATACGACCATTCAAAACAAGGTCCTCAGCGGATCGATGATAGGCAATCACGCCGTCATTGCCGGGAAAGCTGACGACATCAGCCTTGGAGATTACAATGCCATCTGATTCAACAACGTGAAACGCAAACGTCCATACCATGACCTCAAGCGAACATTGCATTGGGTGGCAGTAATGTCTTCCTCGGCGCTCCTAGTGATGACGGGATGCGGCAGCGGTGCAGATTTAAGCGCGCTACCCACCTACCCAGAGAATTTTCAACGGACATATTTCGAAGCCCAAAATCATTTTTTAAAAGGAGATCTTAACCTGGCGTATACCGATTTCTTGTCTTGCTTGGAATTGGAACCAGAGGAAGCGGCACTGCGGTTTGATCTTGCAAAAATAGACTTGGAATTGGAGCGGTATGAAAGTGCCTTGGGCCACCTTGATATGGCGTGCGCTATAGACAAGGAAAACCGCTGGTACCGGGAATACAGGGCCAAAAGCGCACTGCCTTTGCTTGAGTTTGATCGTGCTTTGGTCGACTTGATCTTTGTACAAGAACAACGGCCAGGAGACCTCGAGTGGTTATTGGACTGGTCACTCACCTTGGCGGAAGCCGGCGCGCCCGAACAAGCACTGCGCTTGTGCGAACACTATGAGTCGATTGTTTCGGACGACCCCGATGTCTTGCTGCAAAAATTGTATTTCCACGAATTGCTCGAAGAATACGAGGAGATTTATACCCATTTAGAACAGGCAGTAATCGTACATCCCGATATCCCTGAATTTAAAATGCAATGGGCGCAAATGCTCCAAGCCACCGGTCAAGCTGAACAAGCGCTGCAAGTATTAAGCACTTTGGCCAATGAAGACCCCGCCAATGGTTTGGTACAATTGGAATTGGCACAACTCTATACGCAATTCGATGATATCGAACGGGCCCAATATGCTCTGAAAAATGCCTTCGCATCTGAAGATGTATCCCCGAAGGAAAAACATAAAATTCTAGTCCAATACATTCAAATCATCAGTCTAGCAGACGCGAAATCAGAGGTCCGATTGGACAACAGCATCCGCGACGCCCTGAGTGAATTGTTGGACATCGCCTTACGTATGCATCCGAATCATGCTCCTATATTGATGGTTGCTGCCGATTTTAAACAGGCCCTAGGCGAGGAAGCCATGGCACAGAAACTACTGCTCAAAGCTGTACAATCAAACCCCGGAAATCGACTCGCATGGTCCAACCTTATCGCTCTTGATGCCAACCTAGGAGAAATCGAAAACATGGCCAACCACGCCATGGATGCCATGGAGCGCTTTCCAATTGATGTGGAATTCGCATTGATGACGGGAATGGCACATATGGACTTGAAGGATTATCCTACGAGCATTGAAGCGCTGGAACGAGGACTGGGTTTGCTCGGGGATGACGCCGCTTTGGAAGCTAGAGTAGCTGGCATGCTCGGGGACGCTTTGCACGCAGTCGGAAAAGACATTCTAGCCGCCGCCGCCTATGAGCAAAGCCTTGCACAGGATCCTAACAATCCCACCGTCCTCAATAACCACGCATATTACTTAGCGCTTTCCGGTGAAAATCTAGAGCGAGCCTTGGAATGCAGCAGCCACGCGCTGGATTTAAATCCATCAAGCGCTAACCTCATGGACACCCATGCTTGGGTGCTGTATAAACTTGAACGATTCCCTGAGGCCATGGATTACATCACACAGGCATTGTTTCATGCAGAAAAGATCGGACCCGCTTTCATGGAGCACGATGGTGATATTCGATTCGCAATGGGAGACGAAGAAGGAGCTGTTAATTCCTGGAAAAAAGCCTTGGAACTCGGGGGAAACGCCGATGTGCTCAATCAAAAAATTGAAAACAATCCATGATGCGAAACAGGCTTCATATCCTCTCGCGGATCGTGCTCGGAACCTTCATTGTAGGGAGCTTGGCAGGCTGCTCCAATGAGAAACGCCTCGCAAAAGGCAAGCCACTTCGGAATCTAAATGCAAATCAGGTACTCACCAACTTTGACGCCGTCGAATTCCAATGGGATTGGATTGGCATGAAAATCAATGTAGATGTGGATTCACCAGAAGGCAATCAATCTTTTAAGGCAAACGTTCGAATGGCCAAAGACAGCGCCATCTGGATGAGCATATCACCCGCTCTCGGTGTTGAAGTGGCTAGAATTTTACTCTCTCCTGATTCCGTCCAATTCTTTAGCAAAATTCCTGGCAACAAGTTTTTTTACACGGGAAATTACACCGCGCTCAGCGATTGGGCCGATACGCCGCTCGAGTTCCAAGATGTACAGGCCATATTGGGAGCTCAGCCCATGGGTTTAGATAAGGAAAATGGGAAATACATTGCCCGAACAGATGACAAACGGTATGCTTTGCTTGGCAAATACAAGCGCCAAGTGAAACGAGTCATTGGCATCAATGACTACGCCTTGACCCCCGAAGACTCCCTAAATATCCAGCTGCCAACAAAACGTTACGAGCGGTTGCGAAACCGCACGGACGACGAAGATCTTTTGATCCAACGGCACTGGTTCGATGGACTGACCTTTGATCCGGTGCAAGACCAGTTCAACGATCTATATAACCAGCGTTCTTTGACTCTTAACCGCTCCGAGTTTGAAGAGTCTGAAAATGGCCGTTTCCCTCGCGCATTCGATGTTCTGATTCAAACCATGGATGGCGATATGACGCTGGAATGGGACATTTCGCGCATCCGGTTCGGACGAGCATATGATTTCCCCTTCACTATCCCCGAAAATTATGAGCAGCGGACGGGATTCTAAATTCACGCGCTCGCTGCCCGCGGCACTGCCATTCGCCTTGCTTGTGGCGTTTTTCTTGGGGAGCACCTCGCTCTTCGGACAAAACAAAGCAGCCCTCCAAGCACAGCGGGATGCCATTGAAAAGAAATTAGCCACCACAGAAAGGCTGCTCAATGAGGCTGCCTCCAATAAAAACGACGCTTTGGTATCGCTGCGATTGATCGATGAGCGCATGACATTGCGGGAACAGCTCATTCAGTACCATCGATCGGAAATCCGATCCCTTGAGCGATCCATGACAAATACCGACAGCGAAATCCGTACGCTCGAAGGCCACATCTCAGCCTTAAAAGACGAGTACGCGCGCATGATCCAAGCAGCTCACAAACAATCCTTGGCGCAAAATCCTTGGCTCTACATTTTTTCTGCATCCGATTTTACCCAGGCTTCAATTCGATTTCGAATGCTCCAATCGTATAGCTCCCTGCGCAAAGAACATGTCGAACAAATCGAATCGGCACAAGTCAATCTATCAAGCAATCGTGCGGAACTGGTTTCGGAAAAATCCAATTTGGAATCTGTGCTGAGGGATGTCAAAAAAGAACGGAATGCCCTAGCAACAGACCGGGAAAAACGAGCTGAAATTGTCAGTGAATTAAAAGGGAAGGAGTCCCGTTTGCGCGCAGAAGTCAAAAAGTCCAAAGCCGAACAAAAGCGTTTGAATGAGTCCATTCGAAAAATCATCGAAGCCGAACTGGCAGAAGAACGGGCCAGTTCTGCAGGAGAGTTTGCCCTCACTCCAGAAGGAAAAATTGTGTCTGCCGCATTTGAAAGCAATCGGTCCTCCCTCCCTTGGCCAGTATTGCGCGGGATCATTACAGGGAAGTTTGGCAAACAGTCCCACCCTACACTTCCGGGGATCACCTTTGAAAACAATGGTGTTGACATCAGCACTGAAGCGGCCAGCTCCGTCCTCTCCATATTTGCGGGGACTGTCTCCAGTGTATTCTCCATTCCAGGTGCTGGCCAAACGGTCATCCTATCCCATGGAGCTTTTCGGACGGTTTACAGCAATTTGCAGAAAGTGGAATTGAAAAAAGGAAATCGGATAGAGGCTCGGGAAAAAATTGGGACTGTCCTTCCCAATAACAATCAAAATGTACTTCATTTTGAAGTGTGGAAAGTGGCCGGAAGCACTCAAACTCCTCAGAATCCATCAACATGGTTGGTCAAAAATTGAAGGTGTTTTCAATAAAAAAGTCGCCTGTTCATGGGATTGGATAACAGCAATTCAACATCGATTTTTGCTTTCGCATCCTTTTTTAATTTTTTCATGAAAAAATCAACCGCTCCAGGATTTCTCGCCCTTTTTATCCCCTCACTTCTGTTTCTAATGAGCTGCAGCTCCCCCTCAGATACCGGAGATAAAAAAACGAAGATTATTTGCACCACGGGAATGGTCGCAGACCTAGTAAAGCAAGTAACAGGTGACGTCGCTACGGTAAATCATGTTATTCCATCGGGCCTTGATCCGCATACTTACAAGCCAACACCGCAAAATATCTCGGAAATTATGTCTGCAGATATTGTCATATACAGTGGCATTGGGCTTGAAGCCAAACTCGAAGAAATTCTGGAGAATTATGGCAAACAAGATGGAAAATTTGTCTTTTCGTTGGGTGAAGGGCTGCCTGATTCATCTCTTATCTATGTCGAAGATGGCCACTCGGTTGACCCGCATTTTTGGTTTGACATAGACCTCTGGTCCAAGGCAACATCACACGTTGAAAATGAGCTTTCAAGTCACATGCCCGCATTTCAACTTGAATTTGCAGACAGGGCTGCGAAGTACCGAAGTTCTTTGAGTGATTTAAAAGACTGGGCACGAACCGAACTCAATCAAATCCCAAATGGACAGAGGGTTTTGGTTACAGTTCACGACGCCTTCTCATATTTTGGAGCAAGTTTTGATGTTCAAGTCCGCGGTTTGTTGGGAATATCTCCAGAATTGGACGCTGGTGTTCAAGACGTTTCTTCGCTCGTAGATTTTTTAGTTCAAAATAAAATCGCTGCTGTTTTCGTTGAAGAATCCCTGCCTACGCGCACGATGGAGGCTGTCGTAGCGGGTTGCCAGAACTATGGACACAACGTAAGCCTAGGAGAAAAACTTTACGCAGATAACGTTGGTGCTGCCGGAACTCCTCAAGATAACTATCTTGGGATGTTTAAGCACAATGTTAAAACAATTGTCAACGCACTAAAATGACCACTCAAGGGCCATGTATAGAGGTCCAAGGCCTTTCAGTTTATTACGGAGATAAAGAGGCAATCAGAGATATCGACCTCTCATTGCCTGAAGGAAAAATAATAGGGATAATGGGGCCAAATGGAAGTGGAAAAACTACGCTTCTCAAATGCATGACAGGTTTACTTAAACCTAGCAGCGGTGGTATTAAAGCTTTCGGGAAACCGCTCATTTCTCAGCGGTCTCAAATTAGCTACATCCCTCAGAAAGACCAGGTTGACTGGGATTTTCCTCTGTCGATTCGCGACTTGGTTCAAATGTCCTTGTACCGCCATGTGCGATGGTACCAAAAGCTCTCCGACAAGCTTATTAAAAAAGGTGACGAGGCAATAGATTCCATGGGGTTAACGGACATTCAACATACCCAAATAGGGGAGTTATCCGGTGGGCAGCAGCAACGGGCGTTTATAGCTCGAGCGCTCGCTTCTAATGCCAATATTTTGCTTTTGGATGAGCCCTTTACTGGAATAGACGCAAAAACTACAGACGATTTAATTCGCATTTTTCAGACGCTCAAAAATGAAGGGAAGACAATTGTTTTGGTCCACCATGATCTCGCAAACGCAAAATCCTTTTTAGATCATGTAGTTTTGCTTAAAAAAACGGTGTTAAAATCAGGTGAAGCAAGCGATGTTTTGAACTCTCCAGAGCTCGTTAAGGCTTATGGGTTTTCATTTCAACCCTGCCGAAATTAATGACTACCTCTTCAAAAGAGGTCTTCTCCAAAAGCTATGAGTTTCCTTCTTAACCCCGTTTTTCTATTGGTTCTATTGGGTGTTGCTTTGGTAACAACCTCTGCCTCTGCAATCGGGTGCTTCCTATATGTACAGCGGAATGCCCTGATAGGAGAAACTTTAGCGCACGGTTGCCTACCAGGTATTTATTGCGCTTTTTTA
>DDEH01000002.1 GCA_002336085.1 Flavobacteriales bacterium UBA1959
AGACACGACCAAAGGGCATGCCGTCTTAACGGGCCGACTCAATTATGAGTCCATTCCAGAGCGATTTCGACCGTTGCCCAATCGCTCAAATATCGTAGTCACAAGAAACAAGGAATTTGAAGCGCCAGGTGCGTTTGTAGTGCACTCCCTCAAAGCTGGTATCGAGAAGGCTCGTGAATCGGATATGGAGGAATTATTCATCATAGGAGGCGGACAGATATATGCCGAATCCATGGCTGATGGCTGGGCTGATCGGTTAATCATCACGCATGTTAATGCCGCTCCAATGGGCGACACTTTTTTTGATTTGAAAGCCTTGTCTTCGGGATGGGTGGAGGCGAATGTGATCGCTGAACAAGAAGCGGACGAGCGCAATGAGCATGCTTTTCGCATTGTGGAATATCAACGGCATCAGTCATGAATGACTTTTATCTCGGCATCGAACATATTACTGATTTTGCGGGGTACGACCACATGTTATTTTTGCTCGCATTGGTTGCCTGGGCGAGTTTGAGTGACGCTTTTCGGGTGGTTCTTCTAGCTACGGCATTTACCGTAGGGCATAGCGTAACGCTGTTGCTGGCGGGTATGGGCTGGCTTCACTCTGATGCCCGTTGGATTGAGTTTCTTATTCCGGTAAGCATTGCGTTGACGGCTGCTTGGAACCTGCGACGCGGTGCTGGAAAACAAGACGCACGTGGCCGGGGCTTGACCTATGCAATTACCGTAGCCTTTGGCCTCATCCATGGCCTTGGTTTTAGTTCGTTTTTTCGTATGATGCGGGAAGATGGAGAATCCATCGTCTTGCCATTGCTCCGATTTAATTTGGGAGTCGAAGCTGGGCAACTACTCATTTTGATGGTATGCCTCGCCATTGCATCAGTGTTTCGGGCCATTGGAGTGACCCCGAGGGAACAGCAGGTATTTTTGTGCGCTGTGACGGGAACCTTGGCCATCGGCATGGCGTTGCAACGCATGCCGATTTAATGGCGTAAATTGAACCCATGATGCGTGTCCTAATGTTGGCATTGATTCGGCTTTACCAAAAGATATTGAGCCCGCTTATGGGTTCCAATTGCCGTTTTCAGCCGACCTGTTCAGCCTACGCGAGTGAAAGCATCCATCGCTTTGGCCCATACAAAGGAGGGTGGCTCGCTGCAAAACGCATTGCTCGCTGTCATCCTTGGACCGAGCCGGGATACGATCCGGTTCCACCAGTATCTAATTCGTTACGCGATTCCAAAATTGAAAAACACTGACCATGCAATTCCAACAAATTTTCACCACAGCGACGGTATGTACATTGGCCGTATTCATGTGTATAAGTTGCGGAGAAACGCTTCCTAGCGCGACCCTTCAACAGGCCAAAACAATCCACGAACAAATGGATCGTCTTTCCGCTGAAGTTCATGATGAATTGCAAGCGGCCATTGGATTGACTGAAGTCAAAATCGAAGCGAGCCTTGAGAATGGTGATTCTTTGATGGCGATGCAGATGGCACGTTTCGAGAGCCAATTGGGTGAATTGGATGTCCGGTTTCATAACTGGGAATCCACAGTGGTGCCTCTTCCCGGCGCCGAGTGCGACCACGACCACGATCATTCAGGAGAAGATCACGAGCATGGTCACCACCACAGTCATGATCATGGATCATCGGCCTCGCTGGAAGGAATGAGTGATGATGCGATTCTTGAAATTCAGCAGGCCTTGATGTCCGAATTGACAGCCATGATTGGGATGTTAAATGATGTTCAAGTGGCCTTGAACCTAGAAAAGAAGGAATAAGATGCGTCTTGATTTGCAAGGGTTTGTTCGGTGGATTTGGATGCTGATATTTTTGGGCGGTTCTGCCGTTTTAATGGCTCAGCGACCTCCCGAAAATATATTGATTTACAAGGGTGCACAGGATAAGTATCAGCCGTGCGAGCCATCTATTGCGGTAAGTTCCAAAAAACCATCGGTGCTCGTAGCGGGTTCTATTTTGGACAATGTGCATCGCTCAACGGACGGCGGATACAGTTGGAGCACAACGAAGCTTACATCGAAGTATGGTGTCTTCGGTGACCCTTGCATAGTCGGTTCTCCCAAAGGAGATTTTTACTATCTCCACTTGTCCAATCCTGACGGTCAAGCTTGGTCAAGCGATGCGCTTTTGGACCGCATTGTAGTTCAGCGTTCTCGCCGATTTGGCAAGCGTTGGAACAAAGGTGCAGGAATGGGATTGAACGGGAGCAAAGACCAGGACAAAGAATGGGCAGCGGTATCAATTGACGGTAAAACGCTGCTGACTTGCTGGACGCAATTTGATTTGTACGGCAGTCCTATTGCGACTGACCGATCCATGATTTTGTGCAGCACATCCAATCGCCGCGCAAAGAAATGGTCAGAACCGGTTCGTATCAATGAAATTGCAGGAGACTGTAAGGATGGTGATATGACTGTCGAAGGGGCGGTTCCCGACATCGCTCTTGATGGTACGATGTACGTGGCGTGGGCCCATGCAGACACTATTTGGATGGACCGGAGCATGGACGGTGGTGTTACTTGGTTAGAGCATGATTTGCGCGTAACTGAAATTCAGGGCGGATGGGACCAAGAAATCAGAGGAATTGGTCGGGCAAATGGGATGCCTGTTACTCGTGTGGATCGCAGCTCAGGACCATACCAGGGTCGTATTTATGTCAACTGGACGGATGACCGCAATGGGCCGGATGATAACGACGTTTGGTTGGTGTATTCTGACAATAATGGCAAGTCATGGACGGATCCCATCCGTGTGAACAACGACCTTTCTGGGGCACAGCAGTTTTTTACTTGGATGGATGTCGATGACGTGACAGGACATGTGCACATCGTTTTTTATGATCGCCGCGATGCGATGAAGAAATATCCTGACGTGCGTCTTAAGCCCTCTTGGAACACTGAAGTATACCTCGCCTCCTCCTACGATGGCGGCATCACATGGGAAAACTTGAAAGTGAGCCAAAAGTCGTTTCGACCCGATCCGAAATTATTTTTCGGAGATTATAACAATATCAGCGCTTACGATGGAGTAGTTCGCCCCATTTGGACCCGCAATGACAAGGGCATCCTGAGTGTTTGGACGGCTATCCTGGACGGTTATGTCGAGTAAGAAAGACTGAGTCACAGATGGACTTGTGCCATTTTAAACCCGAGTGATGCGTTCTGCCGTGTCGGCGAATTCTTCGGTTGTGAAAGATAGCTTTGGCCTTTCAAAATTGATGTCAGCAATATTTTGAAGGGGAATCAAATGAATATGTGCATGGGCCACTTCAAGGCCAATGATGGCAACTCCAATTCGCTTGCAAGGAATGGCCTTCTTGATTTTATGCGCCACATCACGGGCAAAAATGTTGATGCGAGAAAGTACATCATCATCTAGATCGAAGAAGTAGTCAACTTCTGTTTTTGGGATGACCAACACATGTCCCTCAGCCAAAGGATTGATGTCCAGAAATGCTAAGAACTCTTCATTTTCAGCTATCCGATGGCACGGAATTTCGCCGTCTACAATTTTGCTGAAGATGCTGGGCATTTGAGGATGAATCAAGTGTTGCGGCTGATTTCGAGAACTTCAAATGGAATAAGGCCTGCGGGTACTTGTACTTCGGCAATTTCGCCTACCGCTTTGCCAAGCAAACCTCTGCCTATTGGGGAGTCAATGGATATCTTCTTTAGGGCGAGGTTCGCCTCGTTTTCTGCGACCAATGTGTAGGTGACCTCTGCGTTATTTTTCACGTTTTTGATGCGAACGGTGCTGAGGATGTACACCTTTGAATTGTCTATTAGTGAGTCATCTACCAAGCGTGCGCTGGCAAGTGTGTTTTTGAGTTTGGAAATCTTGGCTTCCAAAAGTCCCTGCGCTTCCTTGGCAGCGTCATACTCGGCATTTTCGCTCAAGTCTCCTTTGTCGCGAGCCTCAGCGATTTGACCTGAAATTTTTGGGCGCTCCACGGTTTCCAATTGGCGGACTTCGTCCTTGAGGTTTTGCAAACCTTCTTTGGTGAAATAGGAGATATTCGACATGGTCTTTAATTGTTATCCGCAGGGGCTTGAACGGTGCGCATTGACGCCTCAAGAATGGGCAAAAAAAAGAAAACTCGAACCAAATCGAGCTTTCTTCTTGCGCAAATATAAGAAAACCAGATGTTAGAGACGTTGCAGTTGCTGCGTCACGCTCCTCATTGAGCTAAACTTTAGATAGCCAAGTGGATACCGATGCTGTGATTTCCGTTGAAAGGATTGGTTGTGCGGTAGCCGTAGTCGATTCCAATTACAGCTCCATCGGCATTGGCAGGAATTTTCAGACTAAAACCCGCTGCCGGCCCTGTGAATGCCGTGGTAATAGCATCTTCTGTACCCACTCCATCTTCCCAGAGATACCCACCGCGAATAGTGAAGTTTTGACCGAGGTTGAGTTCAACTCCGCCACCAAATTGGTCCTTTGTGAAGGAATTCGAGATAAATTGACCTGTGAGCGTCGCATTGACATTTCCGGTGTCATAAATCTCGTAGCCAAAGCCAATGTTGACCAAAGATGGAAGTTCATAACGCTCGCTGCGTTGCAGCATCGTTAATGACGTAGCTGAGCCTTGTGGTGTAGCTGTTACGGTAAGACCGTCTCCTGCATAGCGCATCGGAGCACCAACATTTCGCAATGAAATTCCAAAGTTTAACTTGTCGCCAGACTTGTACCGAATACCTGCATCGAAGCATACACCTGATGAGCGAACGTTAGAAATAGATTCTCCTACGACTCGCAATGTTAACCCACCATAAATGGAGTTGGAGAATGCTTTGGAATACGTGACTCCGATATTCGAGAATGCAGGCGAAAACGTCCCTATACCGCCTTCAGGAAGGAATTCAGTCGTGACAGGGATGTTGCCAAAGCCCATGGTCATAACGGTCAATCCCAGAACACTGCCATCGCCAACAGATGTTGCGAAACCAATGGCATTTAGGGTAATTCCAGAGCCGGAGAGGTACTGTGTATTGGCAAATCGGAGTTCTGTCTTGTTTACGAAAGCCAGTCCAGCAGCATTGAGGAAGCAACCTTCCAGTCCAGCTGTAATGGCCATGTTGGTTCCTGCCATGCCATTGGATTGCGCCCATGGGTTGATGAGCAGTTGCCCAGCACCGGCAGAACCGGCACGATCGGGATTTCCTGCAAATGTTGCAGTGGAAATCATCAGGCAGGTTGCGAAAGCAACGGATGCGATAAGGGTGTGTTGGATATTCTTCATGGTGAATTCGGAATCAAATCAGAAGTTGTCCAAATCG
>DDEH01000056.1:0-5716 GCA_002336085.1 Flavobacteriales bacterium UBA1959
TTGTTACCCAACTCTCCCATTCCATGCTTGGGAAAACCGCAAACAAAGACGGATTCACAAAATTTGGAGTTACATCCGAATTCAGTCCCGAACGATAAATAGGGAGTGAACTTTGAATTACAGTGCTATTCGACGCCTCACCAATTACAGCGCTTAAGAAATCAGTTGAGGTCGGTGTTTCAACGTACATCCTGTACTGCGTTCCGTCAGGAGTCTCTTGGATAGCCTCAATGGAAATATTGTACCCATCTACAGAAGCTGCCGCTGCGCAACAATAGTCGCATGATCCGTCTTCTTCTGTAAATGAAACATCATAGTTGCATGCTGACCCATCGGTACATCCTTCAACTTCTAATTCGTCGCACGTGCCGTCGCCGTCCGTATCATTGATGCATTCGTTGTCACAATCGTATACGATTGTCTCTAAAGGGCCTTCGCCAAGAACAAATACCTCTTGGTAAGTACATGTGCCGTTATCTTCTGTAGCATCTGCGTCATAATTACATGCACTCTCATCTGTGCATCCACCAGCTTCGTTCTCGTCACAAACACCATCGTTGTCTACATCATTGATGCAATCGCCCGCGCATGTCAAGTTTTCCTCAGCAAACTCACATGTAACGAGGTCGGTAACCGTACCTGCTGGCACATAATTACATGCAACAGGATTGAGGCAACCCTCAATCTCATCCTCATCACAAACGTAATCACCATCAGAATCGTTCAAGCAGTCACCGTCACAAGTGATGTTCTCTCCCCAATACTCAGGACCATCTTGGCAAGAGCCATCGTCCCAAACTGCATTTTCATCATAATTACAAGCCGTTTCATCCGTACATGCGCAAGCAGGAGAAGAGAACGTCAAGTATATATCCATTGTTTGTGACTGGTCTCCTTCTGGGAAAATCTGTACGAGCATCCCTCCGCTCACCAATCCATCCGTTGTAAACTGGCCGATGAGAACTCGGTGGTCATCGCCTGCAATAGAATTCGTGGCTTCTCCTGCAACGTACCAAGCGCCACCAATTGCATCACTTGAAAGAATATCTCCTCCAGCTTCAAAATCATTTTTCCATGGGTCATTAGAACCCTCAATGGTAGAAACAGAAACTTCACCCGCATCCGTATCTGGTTCTTGAGTCAAACCAATAGTGACATAAGAATCAAAAGAACCTGCCTCTTGGCCAGGCAAGGAAAGAATAATCGGATTCAATCCGTTTGGTGTTTCAGAACCTCCAGCCCACTGGTAGAAATCTGTTGTAGATGACACTGACAATGGGTAATTGTCCTGTGAATTAGAGTAACCCGCAACACCAGAAACCACATCCGTTGGATTTTCAGTTGTCACATACAGACGATATGTGCGCAAACCGGGAATTCCACTTGGGTTGTGCAAATCCATTTCAAGACCATAATTTTCGTTTTCTGATGCGACCGTTAGGCAACAATAGTCGCAAGAACCATCCTCTTCGTTCGCATTGTCAGCAAAATTACACGCCGTTTGATCTGTACAGCCTAAGAAAATGCATGAACCATCGTCAAGCGTTGCACCTGAGGCGTAGTTGTCGGCTTCAGAATCCGTACAGCCACAAGATTCGCTACTAAATGACATCTGAATTGATGCGGAATCCATGCCGTCAGGAGTGAAATTCACATGCATTGTGCCGTTTAATTCTCCGTCAGTAGTGACTTGCGCTAACATAACCATGTTGTCATCACCAGCATATCCGTTGGTTGCACCCAAAGGAACAGACCAGCCGTCGCCAGATGATGCATTGCTATCGTTGATGGTGAGATTGCCTCCAGCCAAGAAACCAGTCGCCCAAGCATCTTCACCTTGTAAGATGATTGATGACTGAGAACCCTCCGCTTCGGCGTTCAAACCAATTGTAACATAGCTATCATATTCTAGTTCTGGGAAGAACGCAAACAAACCAGGATTGATGTTGTTCACGGTCAGGCCACCAAATTCATTCATGTAGAATGACGTGCTTGTTGTGAGTTCAACAACCGAAGTTCCATTGCTACCGCCTCCACTGACACTTTCCACAAAATCTGCTGCGGAAGTGGTTTTCAAATAGATTCGATAGGTTGTAAAACCATCAAGTGCGGCAACTTCTGGTGATGATTCAGATCCGTCAAACGTTGCGAATGTTTCAACTTGGAGTTGAAAACCATCCGGAGCGTCATCTGCTGAATCGTAGCCGAAGCAAGCCGTCTGAGCGACTGAAGTGCTCGAAACGCTTGTCAATCCGACAAGCAATCCAAGCAGGAAGTAGAATTTCGTCTGCATTATTCCTAGGTTAAGCTTTCGAAAATTACGAAATATCAAGCTTAGAAACAAGCACATCGACAAGAAAAATAATTCAATCGAGAAAAACAAGCAGTTCAACGAACAACAGATAACCATAAAATTCAACTGTTGAACGCTTAAATTTGCACAAAAAAAATGTTTGAAAATCTCCAAGAGCGATTTGATCGGGCCTTTCAGGTTTTAAAAGGACATGGGCAAATCACGGAAGTCAATGTAAGTGAGACATTGAAGGAGGTGAGAAAGGCTCTGCTAGATGCTGATGTGGACTTTAAAACGGCAAAAGCATTTACTCAACGTGTAAAAGAAAAAGCACTTGGTGAGAAGGTGCTTACCTCAATCAAGCCCAGTCAGCTTCTTATCAAAATAACCCATCAAGAACTTACTGAATTGATGGGGTCTGCAGCGGCGGACTTCAAACCTTCTGGAAATCCTTTCACCATCCTTATGGCTGGTCTTCAGGGTGCAGGAAAAACAACTCATTCAGGAAAAATTGCGCATCTACTGCAATCCAAACATGGAAAAAAACCATTGCTGGTAGCTTGCGATGTTCATCGCCCTGCTGCGGTCGATCAACTGCAGGTCTTAGGAGAATCAATAGGTATTGACGTATATGCCGAACCCGAGAGCAAGGATGCTACTAGGATTGCCAAAAACGCACTCGTACATGCAAAATCGAAAGGCTATAACGCTATCATTTTTGATACGGCGGGCCGGCTCGCTATTGATGAAGCGATGATGGCTGAAATCATGGCAATCCGTGACATTGTAAAGCCCACAGAGATTCTTTTCACTGTGGATGCTATGACCGGCCAAGATGCAGTTCGAACCGCAAAAGCTTTCAATGAAGCGTTAGATTTCACAGGGGTAGTGCTGACCAAATTAGATGGTGACACACGCGGAGGGGCGGCTCTTGCCATTCATTCCGTGGTCGGAAAGCCCATTAAATTTGTTGGTGTCGGTGAGAAGATGGATGCCTTGGACACCTTCCATCCTAACAGGATGGCCGATAGAATCTTAGGGATGGGTGACGTAGTGTCATTGGTAGAAAAAGCCCAAGAGGTCATCTCAGAGAAGGAGGCTGCAGCGCTTGAAGCGAAAATTCGCAAGAATAAATTTGACCTTGAGGATTTCTTGAGTCAAATCCAGCAATTGAAAAAAATGGGCAATGTGAAAGATTTGATGGGAATGATTCCAGGCATGTCCAAAGCATTAAAGGGCATAGAGCTAGATGACAACTCATTCAAGAAAGTCGAATGCATCATCCAATCGATGACACCAAAGGAACGGGCAAAACCAGAAATGATCGACTCCAATCGAAAGAATCGCATTGCGCAGGGATCTGGAACGGATATTCCTCAGGTGAATCGCCTCTTGAAGCAATTCCAGGACATGAAAAAAATGATGCATCTCATGACAAAGGGCAAAGGCGGAAAAAGGAGCCGTATGGCCAACTTGTCGTCTTTCAATAAATAAATTCAAGTAAGTAGAACATGAACATCATAGACGGCAAAGGCACCTCAATTGCAATTCAAGATGAACTTAAATTGGCCGTTGCAGAGCGCTTAAAAAAAGGCCTAAAAAGACCTCATCTTGCAGCCATCATTGTCGGCGACAACGCTGGAAGCCGAGCCTATGTCGGGCATAAAATAAAAGCTTGCGAATACGTTGGTTTTGAAAGCACACTCATTGAACTTCCCAAATCAATTGATCAAAAGGGACTGGAAAACGAAGTGCAAAAACTCAATTCCAATCCAAGCGTTGACGGGTTCATCGTTCAACTTCCACTCCCCGAGCATATTGATTCACAGGCAATTTTAGAGTGTGTCTTGCCCCACAAAGATGTGGATGGATTTCACCCCATTAACGCAGGAAAACTGAGCCTGGGACTGCCGGGGTTCTCTCCCGCCACTCCATCAGGCATCATGGAATTACTGAGACGATACGATATCGAAACGGAAGGCAAGCATGCTGTCATCCTTGGCCGAAGTGCCATCGTCGGCACACCGATGACCTTGCTTCTAAGTCGAAATGCCGATCCGGGAAACTGCACAGTCACCATGTGCCATTCCAGAACGCAAAACTTAGGCGAAATAACGCGTTCAGCTGACATCTTGATTGCGGCTATTGGAAGAGCGCACTTTGTCACACCGGACATGATCAAACCGGGAGCAGTTGTCATCGATGTTGGAATCAATCGAATTGCCGACTCTTCTCGCAAATCAGGTTCTCGGCTCACAGGCGATGTAGCTATGCACGAAATTTCCGCAGATTGGAATGGATACATCACACCAGTACCCGGTGGAGTTGGCCCGATGACCATCGCCATGTTGCTCACCAACACATTGGACGCAACTCCAGCATGACAACCTGGTCAGCCATTGACCTGGTGCACATGAAGCGCGCCATTGAACTGGCCGCAAAAGCGGAAGGACTTGTCGCTCCAAATCCTTTGGTAGGCTGCGTAATTGTTGCCGAAAACGGCAAAACCATAGGCGAAGGTTGGCATCAACGTTATGGCGAAGCTCATGCAGAAGTCAATGCTCATCGTTCGCTAAAACCGCAAGATATTCACCTCCTGCCGCAAAGCACGTGGTACGTGACCCTAGAACCTTGTAATCACCAAGGAAAGACCCCCGCATGCGCGGCTTTGATAGAGTCCATCAAGCCTATGCGTTTAGTCATTGGCAGTTTAGACTCTAACCCCGCCGTCGATGGCGGCGGCCTTCACCGCCTTAGCCAAGCAGGAATCATCATTGAATCCGGGTGTCTTGAAAACGACGTACGATGGCAAAACAGACGGTTCTTCTGCAATGCAGAAAAACAGCGCGCCCACGTTGTTCTCAAATGGGCTCAATCCCGAGATGGATATATGGATCCGCGTTTGCCGCAAGAACGAAGAGCAGGCAGCGGAGGATTTGCCATCACTGGCGAAGACGCAAATCCAATCACGCATGAATGGCGAGCACATGAAATGGGGATTCTCATCGGCGTTGGCACAGCACTGATTGATGAGCCTGCATTGAATGTTCGCTACGGCGATGGAACGTCACCTCAAGTCATTGTGATTGACCCCAACAATCGACTGCCCAAATCCCACCCTATGCTGCAGAGGGAGGGCGCAAATGCAATCATTCGAGTAACACGCACGAACAATGGTGCTCAATCGAAGGAATGCCTTTGGAGCCCCGAAGAAGGCCTGAAAATTCTGCTACAAAAATTGTGGACTGAGCATGGTATATCAAGCATCTTGGTAGAGGGTGGCGCTCGAACATTGCAGCAATTTCTCAAACAAGATTTGTGGGATGAACTAAAAGTATGGACGGCTTCTCATAATCTTAATAATGGACTTAGAGCGCCAAAATGGCCAGAAAAAGCTACTGCCCCCAAGCAGGTAATCTCATG
>DDEH01000056.1:6136-17886 GCA_002336085.1 Flavobacteriales bacterium UBA1959
GATGCATCCGCTCTTCTACCTCATCATCAGCATATCCCTGTCCACAGGGATTTTCTTATTGTTTCAAGCTTTCAAAATTTGGAAAGTTGATTCATTCAAAGCCATTGTAATCAATTATGGTGTGGCGGGCTCAATGGGCTGGTTGCTTGCGGGTGGACCAACAACTTTTGTTTCCGCATGGAATTCGGATTGGCAATGGGTCGCGATTGGACTTGCTGCTGGTGGGTTATTCATCTATTTGTTTCAACTCATCGCTCGAAGTGCACAGGAAAACGGCATCACCGTTACCTCAATTTCAGCCAAACTTAGCATGGTTATCCCGGTTGCTATTTTCTTGCTATTCGACGCCAATGACGCCGTTACCATTAAGAAATTAGTCGCCATCTCGCTGTCCATTCCTGCAATTGTGCTGTCTTCTTGGAAACCAGAACAATCCAGCAATCAAAGGAACTGGTTGGTTCCCATGACCATCTTTGTTGGTAGTGGCTTGATCGACTTGATGTTTGCAGCGTTTTCAGGTCCTGAATTCATGAAGGAAGTTTCATTCCGCTATTTGTTTCCATCACTTCCACTCAGCACCGCATTCGCCGTAGGAATCATTTGGCTTTATATCACTCGAAAAAAGAATCCAAAACCCTCCTCACACAATCAAAACACTTGGTTAGGCGGACTTTTCTTGGGCATCATCAACTTCGGATCGCTCTACTTTTTGCTCGAAACTTACGACAAGGTCAACTTGGACAAAAGTGCCATCATGCCCATCAACAATCTCGGAATCATCATAGCAAGCGCGATATTCTCCTTGTTCCTATTCCGCGAGAAATTGCACCGGTGGAATGCCTTAGGTCTGCTCTTGGGTGCCACAGCAATCGCTTTGCTCTATGCCGAGCAGGCTGGATGAGCCATCCCGATAAAAGAGAGGTCCGATAGATCAGGCGATCAATCCATCAGTCTTCTGCAGGAGCCTCTTGCTCGTCCCCTTCATTGATCGATTCCAATTCTGAAGATCGTTGCGCTCGCTGCATTGGATTCTCCTGATTCGAAGCCCCCCAACGCTTACGCCCTTCTGATTTAAACAATTCAAATCGTGTCGGCTGTGGCCTCTCTGGCCAGTAGTTATTGGACATATCCACATCAGCCGTCTCCAACATTGGATCCATCGTAATCTGCGCAACAGGACCATCCGTTACAAAAACTTTCGTCACTGTCGGCTCACTCATTTTCCAAATTTCAGCAGGAATACGACGAATTTCAGTGGTTCCATCCTCATACTCGAATTGCAGAATCAATGGCATCACGAGCCCTCCTTTGTTTCGGAAAGTAATTTCGTAAAAGTTCTTGCCACTCGCGAGCAGTTCACGCTCTTCGTCAGATAGGCGATCCAGCGATTCGGTGTAGTCCAGCTTGTCCAACTCCAATACCATGTACGGATCGGTAGTGGTGTAGAAATCATTCAAAGTAACATCTTCTTCAATGTACGTACGTGGGATGAAATCCTCGTCGCGCATCAACGATACGTCTGATGGCTCCTTGCTGTCTTGGCGCCGATTGAATGCAGCCTCTACGTCGGGGTCTTGGGTGTCGATTTGATACCATTTCACCTCATCCATGGCGATATCCACGTGATCCGTGGTGTAGAACCAACCGCGCCAGAACCAATCAAGATCAACACCAGAAGCGTCTTCCATGGTGCGAAAGAAATCTGCAGGCGACGGATGCTTGAACGCCCAACGCCGAGAATATTCCTTGAATGCATAATCGAATAATTCCCGACCCATGACGGTCTCCCTAAGAATATTTAAAGCCGTAGCAGGCTTTCCGTATGCATTATTGCCAAACTGATAAATCGACTCAGAGTTGGTCATAATGGGGCTGATACGGGATTTATCTCCCCCCATGTAATTTCGAATGTCCCGAGCACGTCCTCGACGCGTGGGATAATTGCGATCAAACTCTTTTTCTGTGAGGTACTGGACAAATGTATTCAGCCCCTCGTCCATCCACGTCCACTGGCGTTCGTCAGAATTGATGATCATCGGAAAGAAGTTGTGTCCCACCTCGTGAATGATAACGCTGATCATCCCGATCTTCGTGCGTTCCGTGTAAGTGCCATCCGCTTCGGGGCGCCCACCATTGAAGCAAATCATCGGATATTCCATTCCGATCCATTTGGTATGGACAGATATCGCAACAGGATAAGAATAGTCAATTGTAAAGTCTGAATATGTCTTTAATGTCTGGGCTACAGCCTTTGTAGAGTATTGTTCCCAAAGCGGATTGCCTTCCTTGGGGTAATAACTCATGGCCAATGGAGTGGAATTTCCCACCTCTACTGCCATGGCATCCCAGATGAATTTTCGGCTCGATGCCCAACCAAAGTCTCGGACATTTTCCGCATCAAAAATCCAAGTCTTCATGCCAGGAGCTTTCGTTTTTTCATTCTCCTTCGCTTCCTCTTCGGTAACAATAATAACCGGTTGATCAAATGTGTTCTTGGCCTTTTGATAACGCTTTCTTTGGACTGACGAAAGTACTATTTTCTCGTTTTGAAGCATACCCGTTGACGCCACAACGTGGTCTTCAGGAACCGTAATTTCCACGTGATAATCACCAAAATTCAAGGTAAACTCTCCGTTCCCTAAAAATTGCTTGTTTTGCCACCCTTCATTGTCACCATAGACGACCATGCGAGGGAAAAACTGGGCAATCGTATAGATATAATTATCTTCTTCTTCAAAATATTCATAACCGCTTCGACCACCGTCCTCCATGCGATCGTTGATGTTGTACCACCAAGAGATATCAAACACGAAGTTGCCTCCGGGCTTGATTGGCTTTGGCAAATCGATTCGCATCATCGTATTGTTGATGGTATATGGCAATGGACGACCGGTCTCATCTCCGACATACTGAATATTGAATCCTCCATCGAACGTGGGCTCCAATCCCATCACGGAACCGAATCCTTCGCGATTGCTCAAATTCGATTCACGAATTTTGTAACTATCGCTATCCAACGCGCGCACATTTTGATCCAACTGCATCCAGATGTAACGAAGTTCATCTGGACTGTTATTTGTATACAAAATGCGCTCCTCTCCATCAATGCGCTGATTTGCATCGTCCAAGGTCACTTGAATGTTATAATCAGCCTGTTGCTGCCAATATTCATGACCGGGAGCACCCGATGCAGTTCTGTAAACATTGGGCGTTGGCAGGTCCTGTGCTAACTGCCTAAATTTATTGTCATTGATCTGTGAAGGAGTATCCTCAAGGATTTGTTGACCTAAGACGACTGATGTGCTTGCTACCAACAACAATAAAGTTGCGAGCATTGGTTGAAAACGATTTCTTTTCATGCTTACTTGCTAAGGCTTGCAATTTACAGCACATGAAACAATATCAGCCGTCTTTAAAGGCCTCATTTCGACAAGCAACGCCCGGAAAAAAACAAAGGACTTTTGATCTGTTTTGCACCTCGAGGCCAATCATTCTTTTCGTTGCGCTTGCCATGGGTGTTGCGAGCGGTTGCAAAACATCCAATAACGCAGATGAAGAAGTGACAGGTGCGGCTTTTATTGATGAGCCAATCAACGGAATTGCATGGCGATATCTCGCACTCGGAGATTCGTACACCATTGGCCAATCGGTTGACGCATCTGATCGCTGGCCTGTTCAACTTCAAGTTGAGCTGGAAGCAAATATGACCACCAAACCGTTCGAAAACGTTACCATTCTCGCCACGACCGGTTGGACCACTAGCAACCTCGCACAAGCCCTATCTAATTCTGGATACGAAGAGGAAACTTGGGATCTCGTGAGCTTACTCATCGGTGTAAACAATCAATTCCAAGGGGTCTCGTTGGAGCAGTACGAGGTAGAATTTGAGGATTTATTGCACCGGGCAATAGCCGCTGCGAATGACTGTGAAGAACGTGTTTTCGTGGTTTCCATTCCCGATTATGGTTACACACCATTCGGTGAGGCTAATCAGGCTCAAATCAGCGGAGAACTTGAGACATTTAATGCGAGCTGCAAAGCCATTGCAGAGTCGTATGGTGTTGCACATTTTGACATTACGGACATTTCTCAGCAATGGCCTGACGTCGATGGTCTGATTGCCGAGGACGGACTTCATCCGTCGCGATTGCACTATAGCCTTTGGATTGATTCATTCCACGATTCAGTCCGAGCCCTGCTGGAGCCGTAATACACTTCAGTAATGCCAGTATAACTGTCCTGAGCCTAATTGGTTGAATTGCCAGTATACAGGCTGATTGTAGCCGCCCATTGCATCACCGGACGCATCAATTATCACATAAGCGTATTCCGTGGCTTTGAAACTCAAGCTACTCACGCCAGATTGGTGGATGAAAGCGTAATCCGCAGTAAATGCCGAAGCATCAAGGCTGGACAAGCCTGAAGAATAGCCCTGGAACGTACGAACGTTTCCAGTAACTAAGGCTTGTGCAGCGCCGTTGTGCAACTTGACCGTCGCAGAATCCAAAGCCAACTCCAAATCGATGGTTCCTGCATAATCTTGCGCATCCACTTCGAGATCCTGAGTAGGATTTGAATAATTCAAATTGAAATTGCCCTGACCATTCAATTGAACAATATCATATTGCGGCGCTGTGATTTTGGCATGCACAACATGGCTCAGATTTCTAGCCCATTGGCAGCGGTCCTCATGATTCAAGACCAGCTCACTCCCCGACCAAACCGCGGAAGTGTGAGCCAATAAATTTGCAGGTCCACTCCAGACTAGTTGCACCTCATTTGAAGTCCCTATGATGCATTCCACCTCCAAATGATCATTGACTGCAAGAGCGAAGGAAGATGGAGCATTCCATGTCAAGGTATCCGTTTTCCAATCACCTGCACGCATCAAGCACCACGGTGCATCCGGGCGACTGCATCCACTTGTAAAAACCAAAAGAGTGACGCATGCGATGGAGGCATAGCGAAAAAGAAACTCAGGTTGAATGTTACGCCTGACTTTCATCCTGTGCTAAAGCCTTCTTGGCGGCATTCCAATAAACGTCCATCTCAGACAGACTCATCTCCGCCAGGGTCTTACCTCCCTCCTTGTTGATGGCTATTTCCATGAATTGAAAACGATTTCGGAATCTCCGATTCGTTCGTTCCAATGCTTCGTCGGGATTGATGTCTTTGAATCGAGCAAAGTTGACCAACGCGAAAAGAACATCACCAAACTCATCCGTCGCTCGTTCAAGGTCGATATCCAACTCCGCTTTGAATTCTGCCAATTCTTCTTCCACCTTATCCCATACCTGATGCTCGTTGTCCCAATCAAATCCGACACCTCGAACTTTGTCCTGCATTCGGTAGGCTTTCACCAAACTCGGCAAGCCTTTCGGAACACCTTCCAGAACTGATTTCTTTCCTTCTTTTAATTTGAGTTGTTCCCAGTTTGCCTTGACGGTCTCTTCATCATTCGCCTCCACATCTCCGTAAATGTGAGGATGGCGATCTATTAGTTTGTCGCAAATACCATTCAAACTATCTGCAATGTCCCATCCGCCTTGATCAGCTGTTGTTTCGCTGGCGATTTGAGCATAAAAAACCATATGCAAAAGCAAATCCCCTGTTTCCTTTTGCACCTCCTCAATGTCATTGTCCAAAATAGCCTCAGACAGTTCATACGTCTCTTCAATGGTCAAATGGCGCAACGTCTTGAGGGTTTGCTTTTTATCCCAAGGACATTTCTCCCGCAATTCTTCCATGATTTTCAGCAGGCGCTCAAAGGCGGCTAATTTCTCTTCCATCGTATGCATGGAGCAAAGGTAAGGCGCACTAAATTCGGAGCATGACGAGCGGCTTAAAGAATCGATTGTTGGCCATTGGCATTGGATGGATATCCGCAATGTGCGCAATTACACCTAATGCTATTGCTCAAAACAGTGACAAAAATCCAATACGTGCAGATTTCAATCTACATCTTCCTGTAGGCATGGAAATCGGGTTTGGAATCGGTTACGTACTGCCACATCGCAACCTCATGCAACACCTGGTAACGGATCATTCCAAGCGAATCTCCATGGCATATGGCAGGCAACTTGTCGGAGGATGGACAGAAGGGCGCCAGCTCAAAGGCACGCATTGGCAAGGAGTTGAATTGGCATGGACCTACTTAGGCGGAGAACAAATGGGCTCAGTGGCCAGCGCGCTGTGGCTAACTAGATTTCCAAGATCAAAATGGGGTCGTGGTGAGCTCGGCATTGGAGCCGGTTGGAGTTCACTTCCTTGGGATGCTATCAAGGCCCCTTCCTCGGTTGCTACGAGTACACACTTGAATGCCGGGCTTCATGCAGCATGGTGCATTCGTCTTTTTCAAGCCGAGCGAAGCGTTTGGACCATCAAGGCTCGGTTTACACACTTTTCAAATGGTGCAATCTCTTTGCCCAATCTTGGAGTCAATAACATGGGCATTGACGTTCAACACCAGTGGAGAGATAACCACCAAATACCGCAGCAACGATTAACTGATTATAGTCAGTATAATCGCGTCCCTTTCTCACTTGAAATGAGTGCACGCGCAGGTGCGCGTGACGCTGGACTGCCCGGCGGAGCGCTTCACCCGATTTTTAATTTGCACATTCTCGGGTATCACAAAGCCAAACGATCTCAATCAGCGGGCTGGGCGTTGGCAAATGACATCGGATACAACCAGAGTCTTCGGGTCACAGGTGAATCTTCTGGAGGAATCAATCCGATGGACCGTTTGCAGTATTCTGTACTTGGGGGAATACGCTGGAATTTTCATCGCATTCAACTCACTGCCCTCCAAGGCTGGATGTGCACAAATCCTGACCTTGAATTGGGCAGATCTCATTTGACAGTAACCATGCATTTTGAAATGAATTCTGCAGTGGCTGTCGAATTGGGATTGAAATCATTTCAGTTCCGAGCAGACTATCCGTACCTAGGAATCCGCCACCAATTTGGACAGATCAGAACGCGATAACTCGAATCGCAGATTGAACCAGTGACGAAAAATATTCGTGTCTTAGGCTATTGACTGAGATGAAAAAACTAGCAATCCGAGCCAAAAACAGATAGGAACAAAGGGCAACTCAGCGCTGGTCAAAAATGGATTGTGCAATCAATTCACGCATGCCTCCCCAAATGATCCAAGGAAAATGAGGAGATCTCCTGTATTTACCAATCCATCTTGATTGATATCGGCAGGACATTGCACCGTGCCATTCCCTGTGCAAGATCCATCGTCAAATAACGCATCAGAATTGTAATTGTCTGCATCTGGCCAAGTGCAACCGGCGCACGATTCGATTTCACAGGAGCCATCATCCAGAGTCGCTGTATCACTGTAATTGCAAGCAAAGGCATAAGTACAACCAAGGACATCCGACCCGCCGGTCCCTTCACCTTCGGTCCATGAACCGAACAGACCGAGTTGCTCTGCGTACGACCAGCACGTCAACCAATTGCCTCCTTCCGGTGAAAATGCGCCGATGTATTCAGCAGCTTCAAACCACGAATCATTGGGCAAAAAATCCGAGCTTACCTCCATGGTCTCAATACTTGGCGTCAAGTTTATGGGATCACTAACGTGACCAGCCTCCGAGTCAAATGTGAAGTCTAAGAAAGGATTCGCCGCGTAATTATTGTTTTCCGTAAAATGCGCTTCCACTTCCTCTTGGCCGTTGAAAACGTATCCGTCGTCATATAAAATGAGCTCAGAAATCAGTGAACTATCTCCAATTTGCCAGAATCGATTGTTCTCAATGTTGGTCTCACCAAATAATAGCAGCTCCCATGCGTCGCAAGGGTCCTCATCTTCAAAGTCAATTCCAAGACCAAAGTTCACAAAAAGACTGTTGTGCAAACGAACTCCTGCTCCATTGTGCAATCGAATTGCAGTGGCCTCTCCTCCTCCGATGTACGTTTGGTTATAGAGCAAAGGGTTGGAATATGGCATGAAAGTCATGTCCACATCAAATTCCTCGTAATCGTCTCCTTCATAATCCCCCGCATGCTCTCCAGCACCATTCACTTCATCGGTAATCGCGAATATAAACTGACCGCGTCCCTGCCATCCTTGGTCATACTCCAAACCATCTTCCTGATTGAAAATCGCAGCCACATGATGCACATCGACCATGCCACCAAAGATTTGAATTCCGTCGTCTCCACTCGCTATGGTTTCGATGTATTGAACAGTTGTTCCATTTCCTAAGCCACAGAGCGTGAGTGCATTCGTTTCCAAACCATTTTCAAATTGGGTAATACCCAACGAAGTGGAAGCATGGCGCAAACTGATATAGCTTAAAATTCCAGCAGACGCATCTGAAGGGTCATCTCCACCGTAAATATGCCTGTTCTGCCCCGTATAATCAATGATGCCTTCCACCTCGTCATTGCCATCAAACGTGTTCAACGCACCATGGCCACAAACAATCAAACCGCCCCACTTTCCACGAACATCGTACCCCACAGAACCATCCAAGGGATCATCTTCATAAGTAAAGACGATAGGACAATCTGCAGTTCCCTCAGCCAGTATGGTTGCACCAGCACTAATCACCAAACTACCCGCATGCTGACTATACAGATAGTCCTCACGCGGGGAGGGGTTGCCATTGGGAAGCGTGTAAGTCAGGGTATCAAAAACAATGCCTGAACGCCCTTTAATAACGGTGCCTGGGGCGATGGTCAACTCGTCACCAGGATTCACAAACACGGGCTCTGTGAGCAGATAAATGGTATCGCAACTCCAGTCAACCGACCCCGCGCCCGCGCCAAGGTTATCCGAAACTTCTTTTACGGGGCGGTCATTTATCGCAAGACAGTCACACGGCCCATTTTGCGCCGCACCATTCGAGTCCAGCCCGAAAGTGAAAATCACCAAAAGGATCGCCAACAAAGCGACTTGAAGAGGTCGAGATAACATGGTTACGCGCATATAATGCTATCTCAATTTACGAAAAATATCACAAGAGATGATTTTGACAGAGGAATGACAGCGGGTGCGTCGTAATTTTGCAGCATGGAATGGAAAGTAATCGCTCTATCAGTGGGCATGTTGGCATTGGGCTTTGCCGGAATTGCCATCAAAATTTTGATCAAAAAGGACGGCGAATTTGCCGGCACTTGTGCCAGTCAGAATCCATTACTGAAAAACGAATCAGGGTCCTGTTCTGTATGTGGTGCTAGGCCACAAGACGAATGCCTGAGTTCAGCGGAATAGCGATAAAAAAGACCAAGGCGCAACAGACTAATCGTCCGTGCTGAGCGCCTCATCCCAACCCTTTGTCTGCCAGGTTTTCATTTCTCCCGAATTAGAGGAGAAGATGAAAAAAGCCTCTACCCGTTCCAGCGGATTATCAGATTGATAAATCTCAATGAATCGTTTGCCGTCATCCGGTCCCCAGACCATGCACGCGGTGGCCAGCGCATCTGCGGTCGCAGCATCTGCGGCATGAATCGTGGCGCTTAAAAGAGAATGCTGCACCGGATAACCCGTGAATGGACTGATGGTATGTGAGCGCCTAATTCCATCTTCCTCATAAAACTTGCGGTAATTGCCACTTGTGCAAATCGCAGCATCTCGGACGGCTACAATAGACTGCAGCTCACGCTCATCCAATCCGTCAGGTTGATCAACGGGACGATCAATAGCAATTCGCCATGCTTGTCCATCAGAACGAAGCCCTTGGCATTTGACTTCACCACCGACTTCAACCATAAAGTTCTTAATGCCTTCCTCCCAAAGCGCATCCGCTAACAAATCAACGGTCAGGCCCTGGGCAATGCCGTTGAAGTCGATGGAAGTTTCTGGATTTCCCTTGCGCAAAAACGAATTGGAATACACTCGATCCTTTTCGTTCTCATCCAAATCAATTCGGTCAGGAGTCATTCCAACTGACGGCAAAATGCGTTGAACATCTTGGTCTGTAACAACTCCTTTTTCACTGAGGCCGAATCCCCACAATTCAACCAAAGGATGAACAGTGGGATCAAAGGCACCTTGTGAAGCCTCAAATAAATCTAAACTTCTCGACCAAATCACAGACCACAGTTGGGTAGAATCAACAAACGTAAAGAGTTCATTGCCCCCTGGATGACTATTGATCGCATTGATGCGAGATTCAGCTCGCCACAAGTTGAACTCAACGTCCACAACTTCTAATACAGCGTCTATAATTGATTGCTCCACAACGAAATCGCCGTGGTACTTGATGAGGTAGGTAGTTCCTTGCGTTTCTCCTGAATGGAGGTGAGCTGCGTACGGTGATGCCTGATCACTTACTTGTTCTGTCGAGTCAACTCGTGACGGTGTGTTGCAAGAAGATGCAATGACGACGCAACAAAGTGCCGCGGCAAAAGGCCAATGCCATGCGCCGTTAGCCCCCAAAATCATCGAAGCTGACGTTCTCAGGAGGCACCCCCCAGTCATCGCACATCTTCAACACCGCTTGGTTCATCATCGGAGGTCCACAGAAATAATATTCAATGTCCTCCGGTGCATCGTGCTGGGCAAGCTGATGCTCTATTACAGCATTGTGCACGAAACCAAGAAATCCGTCTCCCTCATCCAACATGTCCTTTTTCGTCTTCCAATCATCGCCTTCAGCGGGCTCAGAGAGAACGACGTGAAAATCAAAATTGGGAAACTCGTCTGCAATCTTGTTGAAATCGTCTAGATAGAACAACTCTCGCTTCGACCGTCCACCATACCAGAACGTGACCTTTCTTTCAGTCTTGACGGTGTGGAACAAATGGAACAAATGCGAACGCATTGGGGCCATCCCTGCTCCACCTCCAATGTAGATCATCTCTGCCCCTGTTTCCTTGATGAAAAACTCTCCATAAGGGCCTGAAATTTCAACTTTATCTCCTGGTTTTTGTCCGAACACAAAAGAGGAACAGATTCCTGGATTCACCTGCATCCAAGCGTTTCGCGCACGGTCCCACGGTGGTGTTGCGACACGAATATTCAACATTACGATGTTGCCTTCTGCAGGGTGATTTGCCATAGAATACGCTCGAACAATCGGCTCATCATTGGTCATTTTCAAATCCCACAGCCCAAACTTATCCCACTCACTTTTGAAAGTATTGGGGTCTTTGTGGTGATCCGGATGTGCTGTGACATCGATATCCTTGTACTCCACTACTGTTTCAGGAACATCCACTTGAATGTATCCACCGGCTTCAAAATCTAACGTCTCTCCTTCTGGCAGTCGCACCACATATTCTTTGATGAAGGAAGCCACGTTGTAATTGGAAACCACCTCACACTCCCACTTTTTGATGCCAAAAACCTCTTCTGGCACTTGGATTTCCATATCCTCTTTTACCTTTACCTGACAGCCCAAACGCCAGTTATTCGCAATTTCTTTCCGGCTAAAGTGTGGCTCTTCAGTAGGAAGAATGCTTCCCCCACCTTCTGCAACTTGGCAGCGGCATTGAACACAGGTACCTCCACCTCCGCATGCGGATGGTAAAAAGACCCCATTGTTGCCCAAAGTAGTCAGCAATGTACTGCCACCATCTACTTCAAGCGTTTGCTCACCGTTGATGACGATTTTTAGTTTTCCACTCGGAGATAGCTTCGCTTTAGCGAAAAGCAACAAACTCACAAGTAGCAGAATTACCGCTAAAAAGAATGCGATTGTTAGAACAATAGTAGTCGTCATCTCTATCAAATTTCAATGCCCATAAAACTCATGAAGGCAATGCCCATGAGTCCTGTAATGATGAAC
>DDEH01000084.1:0-311 GCA_002336085.1 Flavobacteriales bacterium UBA1959
TATTCAGCACGTTCCGTAATTGTTGTGGGACCAAGTTTGAAATTGCATGAATGTGGGCTGCCAAAAAATATGGCAGCTGAGCTTTATAAGCCATTTATCATTCGCAAAATGATTGAACGTGGCATCGTGAAAACGGTGAAGTCTGCAAAGAAAATCGTTGATGCGAAGGAGCCTGTAGTTTGGGATATTCTTGAGAATGTCATGAAAGGGCACCCGGTCTTGCTGAATCGTGCACCAACGCTGCACAGATTGGGTATCCAGGCTTTCCAACCGAAGTTGATTGAAGGCAAAGCAATTCAGCTGCATCCTCT
>DDEH01000084.1:706-11767 GCA_002336085.1 Flavobacteriales bacterium UBA1959
GGCAATGCTGCTATTTTGGAGGCGCAGTTGCTAATGCTGGCGTCGCACAACATCTTGAATCCTGCGAATGGCGCTCCAATTGCAGTTCCTTCTCAAGACATGGTTTTGGGCTTGTACTACATGACCAAAATTAGAAAGGGAACCAAAGAGGAGCCCGTGAAGGGTGAAGGCATGGTGTGCTATTCACCTGAAGAGGTCCGAATTGCTTACCAAGAAGGCAAACTTGAGTTGCACGCTGAAATTAAGATGCGGTACGTCGACATGAACGACGAAGCGCACTTGATTGAGACCACCTGCGGTCGTGTACTCTTCAATGAGCACGTGCCAATTGAAGCGGGCTTCGTCAATGAGCTGTTGACGAAAAAGTCACTTCGTGGGATCATCTCGCACGTTTTGAATTCTACCAACGTTCCGCGAACAGCGCAATTTTTGGATGACATTAAGAACCTCGGTTTCTACAATGCATTCAAAGGAGGTCTTTCGTTCAACTTGAATGACGTCATCATTCCAGATGAGAAAGTGAAGTTGGTTGACGATGCGAAAGGTCAGGTTGCTGAAGTGATGGAGAACTATAACATGGGACTCATTACGAACAATGAACGATACAATCAGATCATTGATATTTGGACGCATACAAACTCCAAATTGACCAACATCTTGATGGATCGTATTGAAACAGACAAACAAGGTTTCAACTCCATTTATATGATGATGCACTCTGGTGCACGTGGTTCTAAGGAGCAAATCCGCCAACTATCGGGCATGCGTGGTTTGATGGCAAAACCACAAAAGTCTTCAGCGACTGGAGGTCAGGACATTATTGAGAATCCAATCTTGTCAAACTTCAAAGAAGGTTTGTCGATTCTGGAGTACTTCATCTCGACACACGGTGCGCGTAAAGGACTTGCTGATACGGCATTGAAAACAGCAGATGCGGGTTACCTAACTCGACGTTTGGTTGACGTGGCGCAGGATGTTATCATTACCGTTAATGACTGCTTCACTTTGCGTGGTGTTGTCGCAACACCGCTCAGGAAGAATGATGAAATTACTGAGGGTATTGGTGATCGCATTGTTGGCCGTACGGCGCTCAATGATGTAGAGCACCCCCAAAGCGGTGAAATCATCATCGCTGGCGGTGAGGAAATAGATTATGCTACAGCGATGACCATCGAAGAAGCTGGCATAGATGAAGTGGAGGTGCGCTCAGTGCTTACATGCGAGTCCATGTCAGGAGTTTGCGTGAAATGCTATGGTAAGAACTTGGCAACATCACGAACAGTACAAGTCGGTGAAGCTGTTGGTGTTATTGCTGCTCAGTCCATTGGTGAGCCGGGTACACAGTTGACGCTTCGAACATTCCACGTAGGTGGAACGGCTTCAAAAATCTCAGATGACAACGATATCAAAGTCAAATTTGACGGTGTGGTTGAGATTGATGACTTGAGAGAGGTGTCTCGTGTGAACGCTGAAGGGGAAAAGGAGACGGTTGTTGTTTCTCGTTCATCTGAATTTAAAGTTGTTGATCCAAAAACCGGTGTGGCGTTGAGTACGACAATCTTGCCTTACGGTTCCATCTTGAAGATGTTTCCTGGTGATAAGATCAAAAAGGCGGACTCGATCTGTTCTTGGGATCCCTACAACAACGTTATTATCAACGAAGGGAAAGGTGTCATCAAGTTTGAAATGATTGAAGAGGGCGTTACTTACCGTGAAGAGCTGGACGAACAAACGGGTTTCCGTGAAATCGTTATCACAGAGACAAAGGATAAGAAGAAGAACCCTGCTATCTTAATCGTGGACAAGAAAGGGGAGGTCATAAAGACCTATTCGCTGCCGGTAGGTGCTCACCTATCTGTGAAGGAAGGGGACGAAGCGAAGATTGGTCAGATTTTGACAAAGATTCCACGTGTAGCTGGTAAGTCTGGTGATATCACGGGTGGACTTCCGCGAGTAACAGAGCTCTTCGAAGCTCGAAATCCTTCAAACCCTGCAGTTGTCTCTCAGGTGGATGGAATTGTCCAGTATGGCAAGATCAAACGAGGTAACCGGGAAGTAATTGTCACCTCGCGAAGAGGAGATGTTTACAAGTACTTAGTACCACTCTCCAAGCACATTTTGGTCCAAGACAATGATTTTGTTCGAGCGGGAATGGCTCTGTCTGATGGAGCAATTACTCCTATAGATATTCTTGATATCATGGGTCCAACAGCGGTTCAGGAGTACATCGTGAATGAAATTCAAGATGTATACCGACTGCAAGGTGTGAAAATCAATGACAAACACTTTGAAGTGATTGTTCGTCAAATGATGAAGAAGGTCGTCATTGAGGATGCTGGTGATACTCGGTTCTTGGAAAAGCAATTCGTAGAGAAGGCTGATTTCATGCGTGAAAATGACCGAATCTTCGGGATGGTTGTGATCACAGAAGCGGGAGACAGTGAAGATTTGCGAATGGGTCAAATGATTTCAGCACGCCAACTTCGTGATATCAACGGTTCTCTTCGTCGTCGAGATTTAACCTTGGCTGAAGGCCGAGATGCTATTTCGGCTACGGCTCGACCGCTGCTCCAAGGAATCACGCGAGCGTCACTTCAAACCAAGTCGTTCATTTCAGCTGCATCTTTCCAAGAGACGACAAAAGTCTTGAATGAAGCTGCGGTAAGTGGAAAGCAAGATTTCTTGAACGGTTTGAAGGAAAATGTTATCGTGGGCCACTTGATCCCAGCGGGAACAGGCACACGTGCATTTACGAATGATCGTGGTGTTACTCGATTGCCAAATCCTGAAGTGGAGGTGGTTGAGGAAACTACAGAAGCTTGATTTGATACTGAATCACAAGAAAAAAGGCCCACCGGTTTCGGTGGGCCTTTTTTGTGTCTCAATGGATCATGCAACGAAGATGCATGGCTATTGTTCGATGGCGAAGCCGGTCAATCACTGGAGTTGCGGGAAATGGCTCGTGCAGCAGCAGCAGCAATATCTTCAGATGACAATGCTGTTTTGCTTTCTGCCTTTCCGATGTATCCGAACAATCCTTTTTCTTTGATAATCCGATCCACAAAGTCAGGAACCATCTTTTCCCAGCCTGGACGACCGGTTCGAATCAATTCCAACGCTTCACGGCTAAAGATGCCCATTATATCGGGCCGGTGCTCTACATCAATGATACGCTTGTTGAATTTGAGGTATTCGAAAAGTGGTGCCATTCGAGGATGTACAGGAGTAGTTTCAGAAGTCCAAAGTTCTTTGGAGTCTTCTGAAATCCACGGGTACAAGTAGATTTTGAGATCCCGCGAGAAAAGGATGCCAAAAGCCTCCAATATCCCACCATTCAGGTTTCGGTAGTATTTTTCATCAAATACTTCTCGCAAGGTGTTTGCTCCCATAATGACGCCCATACGTTTGGCACTGTGCCGTGAAAAGAACTCAATCAGCTTATAGTACTTCTTATAATTGGATATTAAGACCGTTTGTCCAATCGAGCATAAAACATCAGCTCGATCAAGGAAGTCTTGTTCATCGATTTCGCCTTCGGCAGAGAGGTTGTTTAGAGTTATCTCAAAAAGGACCTGTACGTTTTCTTCTTCGACTCGTTTTTCGGCTTTAAAGAGCTTCAAGCTCTGTGCGATCATGTCAATATTCACCTTTGTTACAGGGCGAAAAGAACCACGGATTGCAAGGATGTTTTTCTTGTACAGGATATCAGCAGCTTGCTGATTTTTGCCATCAGGCGAGAATATAACTGCGTCGGTCATCCCATTCTTTACCAATTGGAGGGAGAGCAAGCGATTATCGACTGTCTCAAAATCTGGACCGTTCATTTGAATCATGTCGATTTCGACTTGATCGCGATCGAGATTATCATAAAGGGACTGGAGCAGTTCTTTCGGACGTTTGTAAAAGAACATGCATCCGTAGACCAAATTCACACCAAGAAGACCTACAGATTGATGCTGCAGCAACGCATCTGGCTCGTGCAAACGCGCATGCATGATGACTTCATTCGGCGGTTTGTTCGGATCGGTTTGGAATTTGAGGCCAAACCATCCGTGCCCTTGAATAGTCTTGTGAAAGTTGATGGTCGCCACTGTATTAGCAAAGGCAAAGAAGTGCTTATTCGCATGCTCTTGGCGATCCAGGCGCTCTTCCATCAAATTATACTCGTGCTTGAGCATTTTGTTCACCCGGCTCTCACAGACATACCGACTATTGTCTTCCTCACCATAAATGGCATCAGAAAAGTCTTTGTCATATGCGCTAATTGCCTTGGCAATCGTTCCAGACGCCCCTCCAGCTCGAAAGAAGTGACGAACCACTTCTTGGCCTGCGCCTATTTCAGCAAAGGTCCCGTAGAGGTCCTGATTCAGATTAATCCGGAGCGCCTTCTGCTTTCCGGATAGTACGACGCGATTTGAATCCAAAGCTTTTCGATTAATTCCGTTTTGCCTGCCTTTGAACAAATGTACGATTTCAAGACGCCTTACCTTTGTCAAATGCAAGTGGATTTCACTTTTCTCGGTACAGGAACTTCACAAGGGGTTCCGATCATCGGTTGTGAGTGCGCTGTATGCATGAGCGGGGATGGCCGAGACAAGCGATTGCGGAGTTCAATTTTACTAAGAACTGAGAGAGCTCAAGTCATCATAGACTCAGGGCCTGATTTCAGGCAGCAATGCTTGCGTATTGGACTGAATCATTTGGATGCGTTGGTCATTACCCATGAGCATAAGGACCACGTTGCGGGTCTAGACGATATTCGACCGTTCAATTTCCGCAGTGGAAATGATATGCCGGTGTATGCAACAGAGGCTGTTCAGGAAGCATTGAAACGCGAATTTCACTACATCTTTCAGTCCAATCCATACCCCGGGGTCCCGCGTGTGATTCTAAAGAGTATTCACGAGAATTCATTCCTCATTCGGGAGGATGAGTGGTGGCCTCTGCCTGTAAAGCACCACAAATTGCCCGTTCTGGGGTTTCGTGTTGGTGGGTTTGCCTACGTTACTGATGCCAATTACTTTAGTGAATTGGCTTTGGAACGATTGCAAGGTGTTGATGTCCTTGTTTTGAACGCTTTGCGTCGGGAGCCACATATGTCTCACTTCACGCTGGATGAGGCCATTGAATGGGCCCAACGAATCGGAGCACGCCAGACTTACTTTACCCACATTAGTCATCAACTGGGCGAATATCAGATGGTAGATTCAGAATTGCCTGATGGAATTTCTCTAGCTTACGATGGATTGTCCGGCCAATCATTTGGTTCTGGGTTTCGTGCACAGAACCACTAGATTTGAACATGAAACTTAGGTTCCTTCAATGGCTTTCAAGGCGCTCATATGAGAAGTTGCATGCGTTGGCATCCGTGCTCGCTTTTCTGGCTCAGTATGTTTTTAAGTACCGATTGGAGGTGATTCGAGGAAACATTGTTCGCAGCTTTCCTGAGAAAGGGGCAGATTGGCATCGTCGCACGGTAAAGGAGTACTATTTGCATTTTTCCGATATCACAGTGGAGTCTATTAAACACTTCTCCATCGATAATATGACGGCAATGAGCCGAATGAAGCACGTCAACGCCGAAGTATTCACTCCATTTTTTGAGGCGGGTCGAAGTGTTTTGATCGCCGGTGGCCACTTGAATAATTGGGAGCTTTATGCTGTCACAGCGAATCAAAGCGTGCCGCATGATGTCATGGCCGTCTATAAAAAACTATCTGACCCTGTCATGGACCAAGCTGTGAGGGACTCTAGGCAGCGATTTGGTTTGGAGATGGTTCGAACGGTTGATGCGCAAGCATGGATGCTGCAACACGCCCAAGGTGCGCGCCCCAAAGCTGTAGTCATGGGCTTTGATCAAAGCCCAGCGAATCCCAAGAGGGCATGGTGGAATATATTTTTGCAGCAAGAGACGGCATGGTATTATGGGATTGAGAAATGGGTGCATGATTACGACTTGCCAGTTATATACGGACACATTTACAAAGATTCACGTGGGCGATACACCACGCGATACGAACTAGTGGTTAGCGGTTCGGCGAACGTGAAAAAAGGGGAAGTTTTGGAGCGGTGTATTTCTCTTTTGGAAGAAGACATTCGGAACCATCCGAGTCATTGGCTTTGGTCGCATAAAAGATGGAAACACAGTCGTTCATTAGAATTGCCCTTGCATGGAGAGCCCGATGTCTTAGAAAAAAAACCGGATGATGTTTGACGCACCCTTGGCTGAACGCATGCGGCCAAAATCTCTCGAGGATTACCTCGGACAGGGTCACCTCGTGGGAACTGGGCAGGTGCTCCGTCGCAGCATCGAAAGCGGAAATGTTCCTTCGATGATATTGTGGGGTCCTCCGGGAGTTGGAAAAACGACCCTCGCACGAATCATTGCCGAACACAGTGAACGACCGTTTCACCAAATATCAGCGATCAACAGTGGAGTGAAGGAAGTCCGAGAAGTGATTGCACAAGTCAGTCGTTCGGGCATGTTTTCTGGCCGGGCCATTCTGTTTATTGATGAGATTCACCGTTTTTCAAAATCCCAGCAAGACAGTCTCTTAGGCGCTGTGGAAAAGGGGCTGGTTACGCTGATTGGCGCGACTACGGAAAACCCGTCTTTCGAAGTAATACCAGCATTAATAAGCAGGTGTCAAACATATGTATTAGAGCAATTTAACGAAAATCAACTAAAGTCAATTGTATATAAGGCAATTGAGAGCGATGCACTCTTTTCAGAAGTAAAAGTTGAGGTGAAGGAGTGGGAAGTTTTTCTTCGATCGAGTTCCGGTGATGCCCGAAAATTGCTCAATATTTTGGAGCTGTTAGTGGACCATAATGAGGGCAGAGAGTTAGTGGTCACTAACGCATTGGTCAAGCAGGTAGTTCATGACTCCGTGAGTCGTTATGACAAAAAAGGGGAGTCACATTATGACATGGCTTCTGCGCTGATCAAGAGCATAAGGGGAAGTGATCCCAATGGGGCAGTTTATTACTTGGCCCGAATGGTGGCTGGCGGTGAAGATCCAAAATTCATTGCACGGAGGCTTATCATCTCTGCATCTGAAGATATCGGATTGGCAAATCCAACGGCATTGGTCATTGCCAATGAAACATTCTCTGCGATTGAACGCATTGGCATGCCTGAAGGTCGCATCGTCTTGTCGCAATGTGTTATTTATCTCGCGACAAGCCCGAAGAGCAATGCGTCATATAGGGCAATTGCAATTGCCCTAGGTGAAGTTGAATCGTCAGGCGATTTGCCGGTTCCCATTCACCTGCGTAATGCACCCAACGCATGGATGAAGCAACAAGGTTTTGGCAAAGGCTATACTCATGATCATGCGGCTCCAGAGCACTTTAGCGGTCAAGAATTTCTGCCCGAACAAATTTCGGGGACGCAGTTTTATGAGCCAGGGTCAAATCCGAAAGAACAAACGATACGCGAGAAATTAAGGACGCTTTGGAAGTCCAAGTACGGCTATTGAATCAATAGGAGGGACTGGCTGCAAAGAACTTCGTTGCCAGCAGAGAGTTGAAAGATATAACTCCCGGATGTGGTCTTTAGATTCGAAACCCAACCTTGGTGGTGGCCATTCCAAGTGTTCCAAGTGGGAACCTTGCCCTCGGCAAACAACCCTCCATTTGCATTCCACATTCGCCATGTGTCAGGCGTTTTTAATCCCGAGTAAATCCATCGAATTGTTCCTTCTGTGCATGGATTAGGAAAAAGCAGCAGTTCTATGTCCTCGCTCATTTCCTCCCATTCTGCAGCACCTGTTTCATCGAGTATTTTGTACGCGATGCGCAGATCGGGGATGCCAAATCCCATGCTATCATTTGGAGAGGCAGCGAGATGACTCGAGTTGATGATGGCGAGTCGTACTTCTTGGGCTGTGGCTTCCGGAAAGGCCTGCCAGAGGCACGCGGCAGCGCCGCACAGGATAGGCGAGGAAAAGCTCGTTCCATTTCCGTTGCGAATGGTGCTATCGGCATATGGATAGGCTGCCTGCACGCCCAGTGCCATCACGTCGGGTTTGATTCGACCGTCTGATGTGGGGCCATAGCCACTAAATGATGCGTGGGTCCCTTCGTTATTCACTGCTCCCACTGCCAATATACCGTCCGCATCGGCTGGTGCAGTAATGTAATGCCAAGGGGCATTGCCACTATTTCCTGCGCTGGTCACGCATAGAATTCCTCTCTCAGCAGCCCACTGGGTTGCTTGGGAAATGCGCGCGGTGATGCCATTCAACTCCTCCGTGCTATGGTTCATTGTTGAGTCGTCGAATTGGCTGTAGCCCAAGGAGGTATTGATCATGTCGATTCCAATGCTGTCCGCATGTTCTGCTGCTGCAATCCAATAATCCTCCTCAATCAGGTATTCGCTGTAGGCATCTTCCGTGCGGTAGAGCCAAAATGTTCCTTCAGGCGCCGTGCCTATGAGCGAATCCTCAAGACTGCCTGCGATGGTTCCCAAAACAGCCGTGCCGTGCCGATGATGCGCATACAGTCCGCCTTGCGAGTCCATGGCGTCAATGCCATCACGAATGCGTCCCTCTTCGCGTGCTTTTTCAAAAATGGGCAGTTGATCTACATTTTCAAATCCGGCATCTAACACAGCAATCCACATCCCGTGGCCTCTAAACCCCATTCCGTGAAGCCATTCACCATGCAATTGCGAGAGCGGCGACCACCCTTGTCCATAGGATTGACTGGTCTCTGATCCGCTTCGGGTATTTGGCCTGTCAATCGCCTCTTCCAATTCGCCCCGTTTCGATCCGGTTTGGACTACATTTTTAACGGCGGAGATCATCGGCAGATCGAGCAATGTTTGAATGTCAAAGGTGGTGTCCCTTAATCGAACAGTTATCGCATTGAACCATTTGCTCTTTAGAATTATTTCGATTTGTTCCAATGAGTCCAGTGCTGCGAGATAAGAAGGAGGAATGGGGAGGTCCTGTGAGGTCACAGGTATCGATTGCGCTTTCCGGCGTTCCAAAGATCGATCGCTTAAAAAAGCTTCGGGCTGGTCCAAGGAGAATGGTGTTTCATGGCCTGGAAACAGTTCACTTTGTTCTTTTCCTTCAAATTGAACCCAGTATCGATTCGGAGCAGATTGGGACCAGCCCAATCCAGCATAGAGCAGTGCGAATGTTACGTTCACTAGGACGATTGACCACTTCTTTCTCGGAAAGCTCATTTTATTTCTGAGGCAATTAGCTTACCATTTTCGTAAGTCTCGATGAGATGCAAGCGATTGTTGTTGTCGTAATGAAAGACTTCGCCATCGAGGAGACCATTTGAGTATTCGCCTTCGCGACGGATCAATTCACCATCCAACACACGCCGGAAGAATTTATCGCCACTCACGGGGTCCATTGCCTCTTCCAATGCCCATTCACCGGCATCGTGCCATTCGCGAAAGGGACCCTCTTTTTGCTGATTGACAACCGAAAACTCCTCCCGTGGTCGCCCATCTGGAAAGGTGACGAGGACGTCACCATTCTCATGAATTTCCTTGACCAATTCTCCTTCCTCGAATTGCCGTGTGTTTTCAAGCGTTCCATCTTCGGCGAAAGTCTTCCAGAATCCGTGTTCTTGCCCATTCTTGTACATTCCAATGGAGCGAGGCCTTCCATTGGAATGGCTGACACGGCATGTTCCATGAAAATGTCCGTTGTCGTAGCCGATTTCCGAGAGAAGAATGCGAGTTTCATCCCACGTTTGCCACATCCCGTGTCGATTGCCTCTTACGAACTCTCCTTTTTCGAGAAGTTGGCCTTTCGAACCGAATCTTTTGGAGTCGCCATTTAAGACGTCATTTTCATAATTTTCCACGAGCCGCAATTCCGCCATGGAGTCAAAGTATTTCCACTCGCCTTGCTTTTTGCGGATATTCTCATCATTCTCGTCCAGTTCGCGGGAAGTGAGATATAGGCCTTTGGCCTGGAGGCTGCCGTCTTTTCGGAATAATTGAGTGGATGCTCGCATGCCATTGCTGGATTGAATCACTTCGGACATGACTTCGCCGCTTTCATAATAGAAAGTAAACACACCCATGGGCTCACCCGAGCGAAAACTTCCTGCGTAGTAAAGGTTTCCATTTGGCCATACTCGAATCCACTTGCCCTCTTTCTTATTGGCAGCATCCACCAAGTTGAAATCCGTTCCTGCCTCGCCTTGAGGCCAAGCTGAACTGCCCGTCAGTCCGGGCTGAGTCCAACTGACAGAAGTTATCGAAAGCAAAGCAAATAAAAGAACGAGCAGCTGGGAGTACCTAGGGAGAATTCGTTGCATCATGTGGGCGAAATTAAGAAACGGACTCTATCGAAGATGATTTTTAAAGAAGTATTCAATTGGAACGAGAATCAATATGCAGAATTGTGAAGCCGGGGGTGGAATTCAGAAGTGGCTTGTTGTAGTTTTGCCCTCGAAATCACCAATTCTATCATTCGTTATGAAAGTTACTGTAGTAGGGGCCGGAAATGTAGGAGCAACCTGTGCAAATGTGCTAGCCACACGCGAAGTGGCCAACGAAGTTGTGCTGCTCGATATCAAAGATGGTTTTGCAGAAGGCAAGGCCTTGGACATTTGGGAAACGGCACCGATTAACCTGTTTGATACACGTACCGTTGGAGCAACAAACGACTACGTCAAGACGGCTGGATCGGATGTGGTGGTGATAACTAGTGGCTTGCCAAGAAAGCCGGGCATGACCCGTGACGACTTGATCGCGACCAACTCTGGAATTGTAAAGAGTGTGACGAAGTCAATTCTAGAACACAGTCCAGAAGCCATTATCATTGTGGTCTCCAACCCGCTTGACGTCATGACTTACTGTGCATACCTCACTGCAAACAAGCCTTCCAATAAAGTCATGGGTATGGCAGGTATCTTGGATACCGCTCGCTATCGAGCTTTTTTGGCGGAAGCTTTGGATTGTTCACCAAAAGACATTCAAGCGGTATTGATGGGTGGGCATGGTGATACGATGGTTCCACTGCCGCGCTACACAACGGTTGGAGGAATTCCTGTAACCGAATTGATCGATGGTGACAAGCTTGA
>DDEH01000017.1 GCA_002336085.1 Flavobacteriales bacterium UBA1959
CCAGGAACATATCAAATGACAGATGAGGATGGTGACGATGTTTATACGATTGCAATTGATTTGCCAGTGCCTTTCACTGGAAACTACATTTTCGCAAATGGTGCCTGCGGTGACTTCTCTTGTAAGGAGAACCTTGCAGGCTTAGAGTGTGCTGATGGTACTTGGAATGATCGTCTGCTCTCTGACATCAACGAAGACACTTCGGTAACTTTCTGCTACGGACAATGCAGCGAATCATGCGCCTCTTCTGGCACAGCTATGGTAACATGGAATGTGAATATGCAAAATGAAGAGGTATCGCCAGATGGTGTTTTTCTAGCGGGTGGTGTTGACTTTGGTTCACCAGGGGATAACCCAATGACAGATGAAGATGGTGACGGAGTCTACTCCATCACGTTAGAGTTGACTACACCTTACAACGGAAACTATACGTTTACAAACGGTGCTTGCGGCGATTGGAGTTGCAAAGAAGACATCTCAGGTCAAGACTGTGCAGATGGTACTTGGAACGATCGTTTGCTTTCGAACATCACAGAAGACCACGTTGTGAACACTTGTTTCGCCGAATGCTCAACTGACGGTTCTTGTTCTGCTCCTCCGGTCATGGTCGATGTTTTATTCTCAATTGACATGACGAACTACGCTTATCTATTAGATACGGACTACTCTGCAGTCGTCATTAACGGTTCTTGGAATGGTTGGGGCGCATGGGGAGTCGAATTGGCATACAACTGGAACAATGGACGCTTCGAAGGTACATTGAGCCTCGAGGAAGGAACTTCTTTTGAATACGTCATCGCTGCCACCGGTGAAGCTGACGGCTGGTCAGGATGGGGACAGGTAATCAATGCGCCAACTGAATGTTCAACCAACCCTGATGCTCCAATTGGAGAGGGTGGAGGAAATTATGGTGCTACCGCTTCAGAGGGCCTTGCAATTGAATTGTGCGCAGGTAGCTGCGAAGCAACTTGCCCGATTCTCGGTTGCACAGATCCTTTTTACGCTGAATTTAATTTGTTAGCAAACTCAGATGATGGGTCTTGTGCCACTGCAGTAGTTTTCGGATGCGTTTATGACGCAGCTGATAACTACGATGCTGTAGCGAATACAGATGATGGTTCTTGCGAATTTGCTGTGGATGCTTGCCCGGGTGACTTGGATGGTGATGGCTTGGTGGCTACACCAGACCTTTTGACATTCTTGTCTGTATTCGGCACGACATGCGGTGAATAATTATTGCAAATGATCTTTTGGCAAAGGCCGATTCCCACATGGGAGTCGGCCTTTCCTTTTTGTCATTGTTCAGGCCGATAATTTTATTCACCTAAGCGAATCTTCGCAGCCGTTGCATCAATTATCTTTGGTCTGTGAAAAAGCTCGTTTCTTCTCGACTGCCTACTTCTCTCGGAGACTTCACCATGTCGGCATATGGTGAAGAGAATGATTTGTTTCCCCATGTCGTGCTTCATTCAACAAAAGACGAATCTGCTGTGCCGCTTGTTAGGATTCATAGCGAGTGCATGACGGGTGATTTGTTTCGCTCTACACGTTGTGATTGTGGTGAACAACTGGACCAATCGCTCGAACAAATAGGGGAGGAAGGTGGCCTGCTTATTTATCTTCGTCAAGAGGGCAGAGGCATCGGATTGATCGAAAAGCTAAAAGCATATAACCTCCAAGATGAAGGACTGGACACCATTAAAGCGAATGAGGCTCTTGGGCATCAGGCAGATGCGCGCTCGTATGAAGTTGCAGTGACGATTTTAAACGACCTTGGAATAAAGTCAATCCGGCTAATCACCAATAATCCTCTAAAGGTTAAATCGCTCAAGGCCCTTGGAATCGACGTCAAGCACCGCATACCTGTGGTAATCAAAGCGCAAGCAGAAAATGCGGACTATTTGGAAGTCAAACGCGCCGTGATGGGCCATTGGCTGGGATAAAGACTGCGCATCGCACGCATTTACATCGATACAGCATGCATCAATTCCATGCAGACGATTGCGCCAACTGTTCCTACTGCATAACCCAAAACGGCTAGCAACACCCCCACAGGCGCGAGTGCTGGTGAAAACGCACTGGCCACGATTGGTGCTGATGCAGCCCCTCCAATATTGGCCTGTGAACCAACTGCTACGTAGAAAAATGGCGCTTTGATGATTTTAGCAACTGTCAAAAGGGTAATGATGTGAATGGCCATCCAAAGCAGGCCAATCAAAATTACCGACCAGTACAAATCCCAATTGTGGTAAAGTTCCACAACATCCATTTTCATTCCTATGGTTGCAACCAATACATAAAGAAAAGCACTGCCAATTTTGCTCGCGCCTGCCCCTTCGTAATTTCGCAATTTGGTAAAACTAAGGCTGATGCCAATGGCAGTCGCAGCGACCACAATCCAAAAGAATCCCTGTTCTAGACTGCTCAGGTATTGAACGAAGCTGTCTGGATTTGACGCAAGGATTGAATGGAACCAAGCCTTGAAAGCGGGGCCCAAGCCATCGGCAGCAATATGCGCCAGAGCGACGGCACCAAATGCAATGCCTCCAATAATCATGATGTCTTGGAAGGAAGGAATGCGGGCGATTCCCAGTTGAAATTTTTCCACCTTCTCCTTCAAGTCATCGATCGCTGAGGAGTCCGCTTTTAGTTTGCGGTCAAGAATAGCGCTCATGCCAGCTCCTACGAGAAGAAATGGCATCCACAGATTGGCGACAAATACATCGACAATCAGCATGGCGCTGAATTGGTCATCCAAGGTGTGCGATATTTCTTTGAGCGCCGCCTGATTGGCGCCACCTCCAATCCAACTTCCAGCAACGGTGGATAGCCCTCGCCAAAAAGCTTCCGGAGAGTCTCCACCTAAAACTCCAGGTTCAATAAAGCTCACGGCCCACAGCGCAATAGGCCCGCCGATGACGATGCCGATAGTTGCTGTGAAGAACATAATCAGTGCTTTGGGTCCCAAGTTCCAAATGCCTTTGAGATCGATGCTCAGGCAGAGCAGAATCAGGCTGGCTGGCAGCAAGTAACGCGACGCGACGAAATACAGATTGGATGCTTCACCATCGACGATCCCAAGTGAATTGTAAGCTGCCGGTAAAAAGTAGCAGAGAAGTAGGGAGGGGATGATTTTGAAAAACCCCTTGAACTTTGGCAGCGAGCTGCAGTGAAATACAAGCGCCAGTGTGGCAATAAGCAGCCCCAATACGGTGGCATCATTTGTGATGAGAGCATTCATATGCGCAAACTAATCACCAGATGCCAAAAGTCGGCTCACAACTCAGGTCAATGATACCGAAAGGGGTGTTCAAAAAACTGAATGAAATAAAAAACCCCAGAGCAATGCCCTGGGGTTTTTTAGCGAGTTGAACCTACGGCTTACTGAACCGAGATCAATTCCACTTCGAAGACCAAAGCGGCCAGAGGAGGAATAGGGCCATTTGGATTTGGATTTGCTCCGTAAGCCAAATTCTGAGGAATAAAGAACGTCGTCTTTCCTCCGGGCTTCATCAGTTGCAACCCTTCTGTCCATCCTGCGATAACATTGCCCAATGGGAATGAAATGGGCTCACCACGCGAGTATGATGAGTCGAATTCGGTTCCATCGATGAGGGTTCCGCGGTAGTGGACGGTCACAGTTGACGCCGCGGTCGGGGAATCGCCTTCACCGACTGTCTCGTGCTTGTACTGCAATCCTGATGCGGTGATTTCAATTCCAGATTTCTCAGCATTTTCTGCGAGGAATGATTGGCACTCAGCATCGTAGCCTGCAGAAGCTTCCATTTGCTTGGCTTGCATGAATTCTCCAACAATTTCGTTGGCTTGCTCAGGTGTGAGTCGGGCGTCTCCTTTCATTTGACTGGACAGTCCCTCTGCCATTTCAGACGTTGAGATGGATTCAAGACCTTGGTCTTGGAGATTTTTAGCGAACAATACGCCGAAAGCATAACTAATATCTTCCATGGATGGATTTGGATTTTGTGCTTGTGCATTGGTGACAAGCGATAGGATAATGATGAGGCCAAACGCTCTTTTGAACGATGGACTGATTGATTGAAATAACTTCATAATGCTAATGAATTTTTGTCTCGTGTAAATAACCATGTGTTTGCATCTGACAGAGAGGAGTCCCAACGGTAACCCATCCCGACAAACCCCTTGATTTCTTCCGGTTCGGTTATGCGGTTTTGAATGATGAAGTTCGCCATGCTTCCTCGGGCCTCTTTGGCATATGCCATCAATGCCTTGTACTCGCCCTTGACCAAGTCTTTAAAGATGGGCGTGATGACACGGCTGTCCATGGACTTTAAATGTCCAGCCTTACTGTATTCGTGGCTTGCAAGATTCACAACGACGCCTGACGCTTTGGCGCTTATTGTCTTTTCCAATTGGTTTCCCCAAAAGGCATAAAGGTTTTTGATCGCTTCTGTATTGGGCCATTTTAGGCCCATTTCAAGACGATAGGGCTGCATAAGATCTTTGGGGCGCAGCAGTCCGTACAATCCGCTCAGTATACGCAGATGACCCTGAGCAAATTCCATGTCTTCTGCAGACCATGACCGTGCATTGAGTCCGGTGTAGACGGCTCCTTTGAAAGTGAACGCAGCAGGTTTTGCATTTTCATTGGTAAAGGGTGGGTCCCATTCGGCGCATCGCTCTTGGGCCTGCTCTGCAATGGCGGTGCTCACCTTCATGAGCGCTTCTATATCCTTCACATCCAATTTTTTCAAATCGGTCATAAGCGATTTAGCATGCTCCATAAACTGGGGCTGGCTCGGCTCCAAAAGTTTTGGAGGATCATCGGATGACATGGTTTTGGAAGGGGATAGTAAGACGACCATTGAGGCAACAAAAGTACGGTGTAACGTATATGATTCCAATTGAGTTATATTGGTCAAATGAAATTTAAATTGATTCTCCTCCTCCTTCTTTTGGGTTCCATTTTTAGCCTGTCTTCAACCTCGATCGCCCAATGTGATGAAGGACAAACGGACATCGAGTTTGTTATAGATACCGATGCTTGGGGATATGAAATGTACTGGGAATTTGCCCCTGCGGGTGAGGTGTGCGGTAGCATTGAATTTTTGGCAAGTGGAGGCAATTCAGAGGATGTGGGGTGTGACGGCGCTGGCGCAAATGGCTCAGGAGGAACCACATATGAAAACAATTCAATTTATGTAGAAGGACCCTTTTGCGTCACAACCGGAGAGTCATATGATTTGATTCATGTGGATGGTTTTGGAGACGGTGGAACCCGTTTTGACTTGAACATGGACGGTTTGCTTTCGGGGATTTTTAATGGCACAGGAGCAGGGAATGTTTGGACATTCACAGCAGGCGAGAGTTTGATGGTTGAAAACGATGTGCCTTGTGATGCTGCAGAGGCAATGGTAGACGGATCAACGGTAATAATTTCAACCATTGAAGCTACGGCCCAGGCAGGAGAGATTTCTCCATTGGCAGCTCCGAACGGTTCTTGCGGTTTGCCTGGCTCGTGGTGTGGCTCCGACGATGCTGTTACTGGTTCAGGATGGGTTTCATTCTCACCAGAAACGGAATCACCGCTCATGATTTCATCGTGCACAGACAGTGCTAGCTTTGACACGCAAATCGCTTTGTACAAGGTTGAAGATTGCGCTGATTGGGCGACTTATGAGTTGGTTTCTGCGGGTGACGATCAATGCGGTGGATACCGTTCGGTAATGTACACAAGTTGTTTAGAGGCAGGCGCTTTGTACCTCATTCAAGTCGAAGGTTGGGGCGGACAGACTGGAGATGCTTACATTACAGTTTCCACCTTGGAGGAAAGTGATTTGAATGCCGATGCTCAGCAACGAAACGTAACGTGTCCATTGGATAAAGATTTTGAGGCCAATGGCTTGCTACTTCCTTACGTGAATGCAGGAGGTGCTGACTTTAGTTGTTCTTGGACCGGCCCCAATGGTTTCGCTTCGGATGACTCTTGGATCTATGACTTGGTTCCGGGTACGTATACCGCGGCAATCACCACCACTTGTGGTGTGGACTTTACCAT
>DDEH01000080.1:0-9579 GCA_002336085.1 Flavobacteriales bacterium UBA1959
TTGCCGCCATCCAATCCAGCGAACGATTATGGCCACTACAAAGGCTCTGCAGCAAATCATGGTTATATTTTCGAAAATATTGAAGCGACATTGATTGGTGATGGAAGGATCACGACAAACGCATTAGAAGGTCTTAAGGTTGTGGACATTATTGAGCGCATGTATGCTGCGGGCCAGCGTCCGCTGAGAAAAGCATGAGAATTGCCAATGTGGTACTCAACGATTTCACGCGTGACAATCGTGTTTTAAAGGTCTCCACAAGCCTTGTGTCAAAAGGGCACTCTGTATCAGTGGTGGCCTTGCACAATGCGGGACTTCCCAGACGGGAATCATTTCACGAAGGCTTTGATGTTCATCGGGTCCGTCTTTTTATGCCGACTCGTTTATTGCGCGGTTCTTTTAAGCTGTTGGAGCTTGCGCTAAAAATTGCGCTGGGATACCGTCGATTCGATGCTTGGCATTGCAATGATGCTGAGGCGTTTGCCATTGGACTCTTGGCTAAGTTTACTCGACCTGGCTTAAAATTAATTTATGATTGCCACGAGTTTGAGGCGGAACGAAATGGGAAGTCCGCCGGTTATCTCAAAGGTGTGGGTTGGTTGGAACGGAATTTTATTCGTTTTGCAGAAGAAGTAATCGTGGTGAGTCCCTCGATAAGAGCCGCTTATGAGGATCGATATGGGAATCATGGATTGCCAACACTTAGTTTGGTACGCAACGTTCCGGGTGTGCTAACGAAGGAAGCAAGTGACCGGTCCAAAGCGTCTGGTGGAAGACTGAGGAAGGCATTGGGGTTGGCCCCTGATGCTTTTATCGCCTTGTACCAGGGAGCTTTTACCATCAATCGTGGGATTGAGGAATTGCTGGAGTTGGCAGATCAATTGAGTGCCACCCGAATTCATTTGGTTTTCATGGGGTACGGCTTGCTTGAAGAAGATGTTCGAGCGGCGGCGGATGCTTCTTCCAATGTGCACTTTCAGCCTGCCGTTTCCTATGATCAACTGCTGAGTTATACCTGCGATGCAGATGTAGGCTTAGTCTCCGTAAGGCCGATTTGTTTGAGCTATTTATATTGCTTACCCAACAAATTGTTCGAGTGCATTCAGGCGGGCGTCCCTGTCTTGGTGAATGAATTGCCTGACTGTGTAGAGCTCATAGAAGCCTACGGAATAGGCCGTGTGGTTCGGGGAGAGTCTCCGTTAGATTGGTTGCACGCCTTAGCACAGTTGGCAGAGGAGTCGCCTTCTTTGAAAGTCCAATCTCAAGAGGGCCTTATGCAGGCTCAGTCTGAGTTGAATTGGGAAGCCGAACAACAGGAACTAATTGCAATTTATGAGCGACTTACTTTGAATCGATCCTAGCGAATCTCAACCTCCGATGGAGCGAAGAACTGCTTGGACTTCTCTGTCGTTTCCGAGAACTTCCTCGACGCTCTGGATCCATTGACGGGCATCCGTTCGGTTTCCTTCTGCTGCTAGCATTTCCGCAGTGTAAACCACTGAGAATTTAAGCAAGTCAATTTGCACTTCTTCGAGGCCACGGCCTTGAAATTCACTAAGCAATTGAGCAGCTGTTGCCCATGACTCCTCGGCATCTCGTTTGGCCTTGCTTCTCCAAAGAACACTGCCATACATAAGCCAAGCCCCGGGGTCTTCAACGTCTAGAGTCCAGAGGTACTTGTAATACGATTTGGCTTTGGTGTACTTTTCATCATCTACGTAAACCTCAGCTTGGTTCATCGTGGCCCTTCGCAAGTCATTGAAGTAGTCCGTGTACTCCGCGATGTACTCACTTTCCTTGTCTTTCTTGACAAATTTAGAAGCGTACTTCAAAGAACTCTTCAGAGCATTGGAATACTTTTCCTCAAATTCGGGATTTCCCGACTCTGAAATTTTAAAATAGGCCATGGACATAAAGACGTAGGGAACTGGCTCTTTTTTCGTTTCGTCGTCTTCGGTATAGCGGATTGCTTTGTAAAGCACCTTTTCATACTTCTCGTCGACCATCCACATCAAAAGCTCGTCAAAATCTTCTTGAGGAATAAGAGGTTCTTCCTCATCATCTCCGTACCGTTGAGCAGATAAAGCAAAAGGTTGTGCTAACATTAAACCAATTAGCAGGGTGAATTGTAGAACTTTCATGCAGGATTGTTTCCAAATAACATGCCGAATATAACGTGCAGTCATTTCAGGACAATATTTTGGGCTTTAAATCTCTGATTTTCTGCCGAAGCTGGTAATGAAGTTTAAGAACTATGAGTAAAAATGTGGACGATATTATTGAGGCTTGGTTCGCGTCCAAAGGCTGGGAATCACACGGATTTCAGCGGGAAGTATGGGAGGCACAAGCAGCTAGAGAACAAGGCCTGATTATTGCGCCAACGGGTTCTGGGAAAACGTATGCCGCGATGTCGGAAACACTAGCTACGGCCGTGTTAAACGAGAAAGAGGGTCAGATTGCCGCCGGAGTACAGTTGATTTGGATTGCACCTATTCGGGCATTGACCAAGGAGATCAAGGCAAGTGCAGAGCGAATGGTAATGGGTTTTGGTTTGGATTGGAAAGTAAGCACAAGGACAGGCGATTCAACGGCTGCTGAAAAAGCGAAACAACGCAATGCATTGCCGCAAATTCTCATTACTACTCCTGAATCGCTGCATGTGTTGTTGGCGATGAAAGGCAGTGAAAAAAGATTCAGTACGCTCAAATGTTTGGTTGTGGACGAATGGCATGAGTTGCTAGGGACCAAACGAGGGGTTCAAGTGGAATTGGCTGCGGCGTGGTTGCGTAAAATAGCCGGTCAACCCATTGTTTGGGGCATCTCAGCCACCTTGGGAAATCCGGAGGAAGCCGTTGTCGCCTTATTGGGATCAGGCGGCAAGAACCGCATTGTCAAAGCGAATTGGAAAAAGCGCATTGAGGTTCAATCGCTAATGCCGCCGCAATTGGAGCGCTTGCCTTGGGCGGGTCACTTGGGCTTAAAGCTATTGGACCAAGTAATTGGTGTCATCCGAGACCATGGAAGCACGCTCGTTTTTACAAACACACGGGCGCAATCAGAAATTTGGTACCACAAAATATTGGAATCCGCGCCTGATTTAGCTGGAGTTCTTGCTTTGCACCATAGCTCCATTGCCAAAGACCTCAGGGATTGGGTGGAAACCGCTCTGCATGGAGGCGAATTGAGGGCGGTCGTCTGCACCAGTTCGCTTGATTTGGGTGTCGATTTTCGTCCTGTAGAAGCTGTGATTCAGATTGGAGGTCCAAAAGGTGTTGCGCGCTTTGCGCAACGTGCTGGTCGTTCAGGTCATGCTCCACATGCGATTAGTAAAATATTTTTCCTCCCAACACATGGCCTGGAATTAATCGAAGCCGCAGCACTTCGCGATGCAATGGAATCGGAACGAATTGAATGCCGAGAGCCACTTCAGAGGTCATTTGATGTTCTCATTCAATTTCTATGCACATTGGCGGTCGGCGATGGTTTTGATGTTCATGAAGCCGCTGCGGCGGTTCGCTCTACCCATGCATTCGAGACATTGGACGACATTGAATGGGCCTGGTGTTTGCGCTTTATTTGTGACGGAGGAGACTCTTTGACGGCTTACGACGAATACAAGCGCGTCACAGTTGAAGATGATACGGGCCTTTTGGTTCTGCGTGATCGCAGACAAGCTCGTCGCCACCGCATGAGTATTGGTACCATTGTTTCTGACCAAATGATCAAGGTGAAATGGAAAGGAGGAGGATTTATTGGCCATGTCGAAGAATATTTTGTAGCCAGCATGGAGCCTGGAGATTGTTTCTGGTTTGCAGGAATGAGTCTGGAGTTTGTTCGGATCAAAGAATCGGTTGCTCATGTTAAACGCAGCAAGAAGCCGAAGGGGCGCGTTCCCGTTTACCTTGGAGGACGACTTTCGCTCTCGTCAGAACTGGGCCATGCGCTTCGCGATGAACTCGACGCATTCGGTAAAGGCCACATTCGGTCTCCCGAAATGGCGCGTGTTTCTCCTTTGCTGGAACTTCAGCAGCATATGAGTAAGCTTCCATCACGAGATGAAGTTTTGGTCGAACAATTTGAAACTGATGACGGGCACCACCTTTGTTTTTACCCCTTCGAAGGCAGGGGAGTACACGAGGCACTGGGGATGCTCATCGCCTACCGTTGGAGCCAGCATCATCCCTTGTCAATTTCCATATCCTGCAATGATTACGGATTTGAATTGTTATCAGATGAGCCTTTGAAAATACAAGATGTGATGAGCCTTAATTTGCTATCTAGCAGTGATTTAATGAGGGATATTCAGTCGGGTGTAAATGCATCTGAAATGGCGCGAAGACGCTTTCGGGAAATTGCTGTTATTTCCGGTCTATCCTTTCAGGGATTTCCAGGACAGCAGCAGGGTGTAAGGCATCTTCAATCGCATACGGGATTGATCTTTGAGGTGTTTCGAGAATTTGATCCAGACAATCTTTTGTTTCGTCAGGCGTACGATGAATTGATTGATCAACAGATGGAATGGACGCGTTTGAAATCGGTTCTAGAGCGTCTCCAAAAGCGCGTCATAACGCCCTCTTTTCCAGCCCATCCAACTCCTTTTTCATTTCCTCTAGTGGTCGATCGATTGCGCGAGAAGTTGAGCTCTGAACAATTGGAGCACAGAATCAAAAAAATGTTGGTCCGTAGCTTATCCTGAATGCAGTAAATTCGCATCTATGCAAAAAAGAAACCGACGCGCTGGGCTGATGCTCACGATGCTTTGCTTATGTCCAATTCTCAGTTGGTCCCAAGCCACTGTAAAAGGATTTATCAGGAGTATTGATTCCGGTGAGCCTGTTATGTTTGCAAGTGTTACGCTTGAGGGGACTTCGTACGGTATAATGACGGACATAGAAGGTTTCTTTAGCTTGAGCCGGGTACCTGCAGGTCGTTACACGCTTGTGGTTTCGAGCATGGAATTTGATGGTTTTTCTGAAGAATTAGAGTTGGTGGATGGAAAGCTGCTGACGCGGAATCTTTTCTTAGAGAGCAAGGTCATCCAGTTGGGCAGTGCAGAGGTCAATGCAGACCGTCAAGAACAGACCACGAAGGTCAATATGTCCATCGCAACCATTCGTCCTTCAGATCTGAAAAAGATTCCAAGTTTTGGAGGCTCGCCTGATTTGGTTCAAGCCCTGCAGGTGTTGCCGGGTTTCATCAGCACAGGTGACCAGGGCGGCCAGCTTTACATTCGTGGTGGCTCTCCCATCCAAAATAAAGTATTACTGGACGGGATGATCATTTATAACGCGTTTCACAGCATTGGTTTGTTCAGTGTGTTTGATTCGGATGTGATTGCCAATGCGGACGTTTACACTGGGGGATTTGGAGCGAAGTTTGGTGGACGTATTTCATCGGTTATGGACATCAAAACACGCGATGGAAATAAAAAGAAAATTCAAGGAAGGGTGGGAGTCAGTCCATTTGGAGTCAAGTTGACTCTGGAAGGTCCTTTGAAAAAGTTAGGCCCTACTGGTGGTGGAATTTCTTACATTCTGTCACTGAAGCACAGCTATTTGGAACAAACATCCAAGGTGCTTTACGACTATGTAAATGATGATGGAGCGGGATTGCCTTTCAACTTTACGGATGCCTACGGCAAGGTGTCTTTTGGAAGTGGCAACGGTTCGAAATTGAGTCTTTTCGGATTCAACTTTAGCGATCGGGTGAATTACCAGGCTTTGTCAGATTTGCGATGGAACAATGCCGGTGGAGGAGGAAACTTCACGGTGGTTCCCTCTGGTTCGGCCATTCTAATGAATGGACATTTTGCTGCGAGTGAATATGAAATCCGCTTGCAAGAAGATGAGTTAGAGGATCGATTTAGCAGTGTCAATGGATTCAACTTTGGATTGGACTTTAAATACGCCTTGGGTGAGAATGCGGTGGAATACGGCTTGGAGGTTGTTGGAATGACAACTGATTTTCAAACGTTCAATGCTATCGGTGTACAGGTAGGGCAAAAAGAGAACACGACAGAATTTGCAGGATACGTAGACTACCGCATCAACAATGGCGATTGGATTATCAACCCGGGCATGCGCATGCAGTATTACAGTTCCATCGCTCGGTTTCGTCCAGAACCAAGGATTGGAATCAAGTACAAGGCCAGCGAACGTCTTCGCTTGAAGTTGGCAGCGGGACTCTATTCGCAGAATGTCATCAGTTCAAATTCCGATCGTGACGTGGTAAACCTATTCTACGGTTTCTTATCAGGTCCTGAAAATTTACAGCGAAACTTGCTCACTCCATCGGGTGATGTTCAAGAAGTGGAGCATTCCTTGCAGACCGCTCAGCATTTGATTTCCGGATTTGAGTATGACTTGACCGAACGCTTCAATCTGAACGTAGAGGGGTATTTGAAAAACTTCACACAACTGACCAACGCAAACCGAAACAAACTTTTCGAGGATAACGCAGATAACTCAGATGTTCCGGAGGTTTTGAGGAAGGATTTTATCGTAGAAACAGGCATTGCCTATGGTGCGGATGTAGTCTTGAAGTATGAGGAACGATCGACATACATGTGGTTGGTTTACGGATACGGAAATGTTGACCGCTGGGATGGGTTTCGTTGGTATGATCCTGTTTTTGATCGCAGGCACAACGTGAATTTGGTAGTCTCACAGGGCATTGGCAAGAAAAAGGAGTGGGAGGTTAGCGCCCGATGGAATTTGGGTTCGGGTTTACCGTTTACCCAAACCCAAGGTTTTTACCAACCGCCAAATGTCGTAGATGGCATTGCAACAGATTATGTTGTAGCCAATAGCAACGATTTGGGCATTCAGTTTGCAGGCTTAAATGAGGGCCGTTTGCCGGCATACCACCGCTTGGATTTGAGTATTCGAAAAGAGTTTGTTTGGGAGAATCAAACGTTGGAGTGCTCCGCAGGGGCTACCAACGTATATAGCCGGGACAACGTTTTTTATGTCAATAGGGTGACGGGGGAGCGCGTGGATCAATTGCCATTCTTGCCGTCCATAAGTTTTGACTGGCGTTTTTAAGTGGAGGCGAGGGAGATTCAGTTGCCGTGGTCGGCAATCAATGCTGCAGCATTGTCCTTCGCCGCCGCACTGACTTCTGATCCACTTAGCATGGCTGCGATTTCGAGTACACGAACGTCTTGATCGAGTAGTTGAACTAGGGTTCGTGTGGTTCCCTCTGTTTCTTCCTTTTGCACGCGCAGATGCTGCTCAGCTGTAGCGGCGACCTGAGGGAGATGCGTTACGGCAATTACTTGCTGGTGTCGAGCTATTCGCTTCATCAAATTGGCCATTTTACTGGCAACGTTGCCGCTCACTCCCGTATCAATTTCATCCAAAATGATTGTCGGAATACTCACGGCATCGTGCCCCACCGCCTTGAATGCGAGCATCAGTCTACTTTTCTCACCACCAGAAGCAATTTTCTGCAAGGGCAAAACGGCCATCCCTGGATTGGCTGAGAAAAGCATTTCAATGGATTCGATGCCAAATGCGTCCGGTTGTTCGCCAATAGAAAACTCAAACTCTATTCGGGAGTTGGGCATGCTCATGGTTTCCAGGACCTCTTGAATTTGGATTCCCAATTCTTGTGCGCTGCTTTTCCTACTATCCATCAAGGCTTTACCGTGAGACACCATGGTGTCATAAGCGATTTTTTTTGCCTGCAATGCATTCTCAAACTCGTGTTGAATTGAGGCGGCTCGATCGAGTCGAGCAGTGAAATCTGATTGCAATAGGATCAAGGCATTGATATCCTGAGCGCTATGCTTGTGAAGGACTCTTTGAACGCCATCGAACCACCCCTCTAACATGTGAAGGCGTTGTGGATTTTCCTCCACGGCCTCCGATTGATGTTCAAGTTCTGCGGTGAGGTCATCAAGTTCTATAGCAAGGGCCTTCGCACGCTCAGCGAGTACAATGTATTGGTCTGAGCGTTCAGCAGCTGAAGCGATTAGCTTCTGTGCTTGCTTCAAGCGATCAAGGGCAGAGTTGCCTTGGCTTTCATTGGTCACGGTTGACCACGCCTCTTGGAGATTGTTTCTCAACTCCGTGCTATGCTCAAGCGTGATGCATTCTTTTTCTAGTGCAGGCCAATCCTTGGTGTTGAGTTCCAAGTCTTCGAGTTCTTTGAGTTGATACTGCAAATAGTCGAGGTCAGCTTGCGGTTTTGATTTTTCCTTTTCAATGGCCCGAAAAGCTAATTGTGCAGATTCAAACGCTTCAAACGCAGTTTTGTAGGCTGTTACGAGTTTCGGATGTGCGGCGCGCTGATCAATCCAATTCAATTGGTACTCTCGGGTCAAGAGCAACCGGGTATTGTCCTGGCCGTGTAAGTCAACAAGTTGTTCGCCCACGGTTCTCATTTCTTGAGCGGTAATCGGGCTGTCGTTGAGGAAAGCACGAGATCGCCCTTCCGAATTCAGTTCACGCCGGAGGATAATCTCGGGCCAAACGTCATGGTTGTTGGTTTCCAGCCAAAGGTCCAAGGTGGAGGTAGTGTGAAAAGACGCTTCGATTGTACACTTTTTCATTCCTTGGCGAACGGCCGAAGCGTCTGTTCGATGACCGAGCACAAGACCCATGGCACCGAGTACAATGGATTTTCCTGATCCTGTTTCGCCCGTCATGGCTGTCATTCCCCTTTCCCATTGAATTTCTAAGTCTTCAATGAGGGCGTAATTTCGGATGTGCAAGCGCTTTAGCATAACCGGATTCAGCTAAAGATGCTGTCGTATTTCGATATGTTTCCGGGATCCATTTGCTTCAATACAGGAAGCAACCTAGTTTTCTCTGCCTCTGGTGCGGGTCCAAAGACCTTTAAGATTTCATCGGATTTTGCAAGAAAGAACAGCTGCAGATTATACGAAGATGGACGGATGCGGTGCGTCTGTCGCATTTCAATCAAGGCGTCTGCCATGGCCAATCGCCCGCGTTCAGCATCATCAAAAAGTTGATCCAAGCCCATGCGGTGATAATAGTACAGGCAATTGCGTACAGGACGGAAAGTTTGCGATAGCATGTTCTCTACCAGCCAATAACGATTTTGTTGCCCTTGGCTTGCCTTCCATCCCGAAGGGCCAGAATTCTGTGCGTTGGCAACTATTGTCTGTGCTTTCAGGTAATGCGAGGTGCCGCTGTCGAGTCCCATGCTGTCGTAGTCCATTCCCAGCACCATGTAGGCATAATAGGCTAACACTGAGGAAAGGTTATCGCGGTATTGATCGATGCTGAATTGAATTGTACTGCTACCATCCCAAGCAATGTCAAAGTCACTGTCGTTTACCAAAAGCATAGAGGTGTTGTAGTCGCTGTTAAATACAGGCCTCGAACTTTGGACTTGAAGATTGCCCTTGAAGCTGGTTGCTGAAGGTGCTTCTGTGATTGTAATTTGAAAGCTGCATTCGATGCGCTCTTCAAATAGGATTTGGTCATTGGTCCATCTTCTGCCATTCATGAATTCCTGAATGTTTTCTTCTAGAGATTCAAATATCGATGATTCAACATTGCCGATTTGGGGTGCAATGACTTGAACGCGGCAATTCAATTCTTGTGCGGT
>DDEH01000080.1:9961-16541 GCA_002336085.1 Flavobacteriales bacterium UBA1959
AGAGCGGGATTCAATCGGATCATTGCGGCAGATGGGTAAGTAAGATGGTTACGATATCTCGAGCGACTTCTTTCTTAGACTTCAGGTCAAAAATATGGGATTTACCATTTTGCTCGAAAATTGAAATTTGATTGGTGTCGGTTCCAAAACCAGCACCTTCATTTTGGGTGCTGTTCAAAACGATAAAATCGAGGTTTTTTCGCGCTAATTTCGACTTCGCGCTTTCCACCCCTTCGTCTGTTTCGAGGGCAAAGCCAATGAGCACTTGTGTTCCACGTTTCCTTTTCCCCCAATCCGCCAGGATGTCAGGATTCTCCTGCAATTGAATGGCTGTGGGTATTTCATCTCGGTGCAATTTTACAGAGGAGCTTGATTTCGCTCGATAATCAGCAACAGCTGCTGTTGCAATTCCAATGTCTGCTGTTTCGAATGATTTCAACGCTATTGTGTGCATCTCTATGGCGGTTTCGACACGTGTTACTTGAACGCCGGCAGGGGCAGATAATTGCACAGGGCCACTAATCAAATGCACGTCTGCACCCAAGGCATTCAATTCGGTTGCAAGGGCATATCCCATTTTCCCTGAGCTGCGGTTACTTATGAATCGAACGGCATCAATGGGCTCATGCGTGGGCCCAGCCGTAATCACCACTTTTTTTTCCGCGAGTGGAGCTTTTGATCGAAACCAGTTCTCGAGCCAATTGGCAATTGATTCGGGTTCAGCCATACGTCCTTTTCCCTCTAAGCCAGACGCCAATGCTCCGGATTCCGGTTCAATGATGGGGACGCCCCGACTTTTGAGAATTTTGAGGTTGGATTGGGTCGCTTCGTGTTGAAACATATCCAAGTCCATCGCAGGTGCTGCAATGACTGGGCATCGGCTGCTCAAGTGAACGGCCATGAGGAAATTGTCACACGTGCCCGAAACCATGGCGCTAAGCGTCTGTGCCGTAGCCGGAGCAATAAGAAAGGCATCGCCCCAAAGCCCAAGCTCTACGTGGTTCGTCCATTCTCCAGAATCCTTATTTTCAGTAAAATCGCTGTGTACTGGGTGTCCGGTAAGGGTAGCAAGCGTCAATGGAGTAATGAATTCCGTCGCTGATGGCGTCATAATTACACGCACTTCTGCACCTCGACGCTGAAGCTCACGAGCCAATAAGGCAGATTTATAGGCGGCAATGCTGCCTGTAATACCCAGTAAAATTTTCTTCTGATGCAACATGGCGGTGGATGAGTTCCGCCAACTGATCAAGCTTCCTTGTCCTCGGAGCTATCCTCGGAGCTATCCTCGGAATCTTTCTTCTCGTCCATGCCAAGAAGGCCTTGACCCATCTCAGCAAGTGCCACACTGTGTGGTTTTGGAAGGCGCTCATAGAATTTCGAGATCTCTATTTGCTCACGATTTTCGAACACTTCTTCGAGTGAATCGGTGGGAGTGATGAATTCTTCGAGCTTCGCATTGAGTTCCTGTTTCATCTCAATGGACACTTGGTTGCTGCGCTTGCTTAAAACTACAATGGTTTCAAACAAATTGCCAGTTCCGCTCATCTCCAACTCGTGGTTGTCGCGAGTCTCTGTGGTCTTCTCAGCTTTGATGGACTTGAAATTCATGGTCATTCAATGGTTTTGGTTGCTTCCAGATTTTCAATGAACTTAATGCACTTTTGGTGCACGGCTTGAGCCTCATTCATGTACTGACTATCAGGGAAACGGGCGACAAAGGTAAGGAAAGCTTCAATGGTATTGTTATATCGTTCCAACTTCCTTCTTTCGGTGCTCAGATTTGCATATTGATAGTAGCTATCGACGATGAGCCATTGTATTTCATCACGGTAGGGCGTGTCCGGATAATCTTTCAGTGCGTTTTCAAATGCAATGACTGCGCTTTTGTACTGCTGGGTATGGTGATAAAGCGTCGCAGATTCATACGATTTTACCTCCAGTTTGTGACGAAGTTCGTCCACGTACTGCTGGCATGAATCCCGGTATGGCGTGGTAGGATAGCGATCCATGAACAATTGAAACTCGTTGACGGCAGCTTCCGTCTCGCTCTGGTCCAATGAGGCCTTGGGGCTCAGCTTGTAACTGCAAATCGCAGCTTGGAATTGAGCGGCCTCCGAGCGACTGTCGTTTGGGAATGTTTTGGCAAACGTTTTGAAATGATAACGGGCGAGGTAAAAATCGCCTACACACTCATGTGCCGAAGCTCTATAATAGGCGGCGTCGACAGCCCGTTCTGTTCCGCGCGAGAGGCTCACGACCTCTGTCAGGAGTGGAAGGGCTCCAAAGCATTTGTTGCTATCTAGAAAGCCCAGTGCTCGCTCGTACTTGTAGTCGAGGTCTGTGCTCTTCATGACTTTGTTATAATCGCTGCAACCGGTATTGACTATGGTTAAAAAGCCCGCAAAAGCAAGCAAGCAGAGTGCAATGAAATCTGGGGTCATTGCACGATCGCAGTTCGAAATAAATTTTGAAGGTGTCGGCATCGTGGGGCGAAGGTAATTCGTCGACGCATTTATCTGCATCACCACTCATTCAATTTGGCAATTCTTTCACGTTTCAGGCTGAAAGTGGCCCGAGAAATAAAAAAAACATTGAAAAATTACGATAAGTAGAGGCTTAAATACGAGGTTTAATTGATTGGACATGGTAGCTTTGTCCTCTAATAAAACTCAATCGCATTGGATATTTTTGATCGGATTCGCAATGATCGTGGTCCTCTAGGGCAGCACGCAAGAGAGACTCACGGATATTTTACCTTTCCAAAGCTGGAAGGTGAGATTTCCAACCAAATGACTTTTCGCGGCAAGGACGTCTTGGTTTGGTCAGTGAATAACTACCTAGGATTGGCCAATCATCCAGAAGTACGAAAGGTGGATGCAGAGGCATCCGCTCAATGGGGAATGGGATACCCAATGGGCGCGCGAATGATGTCAGGTCAGACTGCTCAGCACGAGCTTCTGGAAACTCAGCTGGCGGATTTCATGCAAAAAGAAGATGCATTCCTCCTCAATTATGGTTACCAAGGTTGTCAATCGGCTATTGAAGCATTGGTCAGTCGTCACGACGTTATAGTATATGATTCTGATTCGCATGCGTGCATGGTGGATGGCGTTCGCCTTCACCAGGGAAAACGCTTTGTATATCAGCACAATGATATGGCCTCGTTTGTCAAGCAACTAGATCGAGCAAAGGCCATTTGCGACCACTCGGGAGGTGGGATTCTCGTAGTCACAGAAGGAGTGTTTGGTATGGTGGGAGACCAAGGGAAATTGAAAGAAATATGTGCTTACAAAGAAGCCTACGGCTTTCGACTTTTTGTAGACGATGCGCATGGGTTTGGCACAATTGGTGAATCAGGCCGTGGTGCAGGAGATGCTCAAGGCATACAAGACCAAATTGATGTTTATTTTGGAACCTTTGCAAAGGCGATGGCCACAGTGGGCGCCTTTGTCGCTGGTGAAGAAGATGTAATTGACTTTTTGCGGTACAATATGCGCTCCCAGACGTTTGCGAAATCCTTGCCGATGCCCATCGTTATTGGGGCTCAGAAGCGCTTGGAAATGCTCAAGACACAACCGGAGCACAAAGAGAATTTGTGGACAATAGCCAATGCTTTGCAGTCAGGTTTGAGGAAGGCTGGCTTCAATATTGGTGTTACCAATTCCTGTGTTACGCCTGTGTTCCTCGCAGGAGGTCTGGGCGAAGCGACTAATTTGACCTTGGATTTGCGTGAGAATTACGGAATTTTCTGCTCCATTGTTGTCTACCCTGTCGTCCCGAAAGACACGATCATGCTTCGTCTTATCCCAACAGCCGTGCACACACTAAAAGATGTGGAGTATACCATAGAGATCTTCAGCAAGGTGAAGGCCAAGCTGTTTGCCGGTGAATACAAGAGTGAGAAGATTGCTTCTTGGGCTTAAAGCTTCTTGATCTGTAAATCATGCGCGTTTTCATTGAATTGTCTTTTGATGGAAATGCCTATCACGGTTGGCAAAGACAGCCAAATGGGATTACAGTTCAAGAGGAGTTGGAGCGTGTTCTTTCCCTCTTTACGGGCACGGATATGGCTGTTATGGGTTGCGGCCGCACGGATGCCGGAGTGCACGCGACTTACTTTGTCGCCCATGCAGAATGGCCCGAAGACGCTCCAAGAATTAAGCGATTCAAAGATTGGAAGGAGGCCGTTTGGAAACTCAATGGAATGTTGCCAAAGGCCATTGCTGTGCATCGCATTTCCGAAGTTCACGAAAAAGCCCATGCGCGGTTTGACGCAATAGAAAGGGGATACGTGTACTATATGCACAATTCGAAAGATCCATTTTTGGTCAATCGGTCAGCGCGAATAATGCGATCGGTCGATTTTGAACGAATGCAATTAGCCGCTCCACTGCTCATTCAAAATGCGGACTTTGCGGCATTCTGTAAATCGGGAGCTGATCAAAAAACCACCATATGTGATGTCAGAGAGTCCCGCATCGTGGCTATCGATGGCGGAAGCCGATGGAAGTTTGAGGTAACTGCTGATCGGTTTTTGAGGAATATGGTGCGGGCCATGGTGGGAACGCTGCTTGAAATTGGTCAAGGGCGAATCGAACCTGATGAGCTTTTGGCTGTTTTAGAAAGCAAAGACCGAAGCAAAGCCGGCGCATCTGCTCCCGCAGATGGGCTATATTTAGACCGAGTGGTGTATCCTGATTTTGAGCCTGTGAATGGGAAGTGGAAGCATCGAGATAAAAATAAATGACGAAGGAAGCTGTAACGGGAAAGGTGTTTGATGCTGCGACGCTTCGGCGAATCATTGAGCAGGTACGTCCGTATCGATTGCGTTTTGTCATGACAGGTTTATTGGTCCTAGTCTTGTCTGGAATGGTATGGATACGGCCAGCCTTGATTCGACTCGCAGTGGATGAAGCCATACCTGCTGGTGATCACCAGTACCTCCTTCAAATTTTCGGTGGAGTCGTGGGACTCCTCGTTTTCGAAGCCTTGTTGCAGTTTCGAGTTACATACATGGCAAATTGGGTTGCGCAAAGCGTGAGTTTGGATTTGCGGTCCAAATTGTTTGAGCATGTGGCCAAGTTTCGGCTGCGCTACTTCGATAAGACGCCTGTAGGCACTTTGGTGACGCGCCACGTCAGTGATATTGATGGGATTGCCAATGTTTTTTCCAATGGCATCCTAAATGCTGTGGGTGACATTTTGGCGCTCTTTGTGGTCATAGGAACCATGATCTGGGTGGATTGGCAATTGACCTTAATGGTTCTCAGTCCCATTCCAGTGCTTTTATTTGCCACTCGCATTTTTCAGAAAGTAATCAAGAAGGCGTTCATCGACGTGCGCAATGAGGTGTCTCGCATGAACGAATTTGTGCAGGAACATGTGACCGGAATGCACATTGTCCAGGCTTTTGGCAGAGAGAAGCGTGAAGCGGCGGAGTTTTCGAAAATTAATGCTTCTCATCGGGATGCAAATATTCGGTCAATTTGGGCCTTTAGTGTCTTCTTTCCTCTTGTTGAATTGTTATCGGCTACAAGTGTAGCCATCTTACTCTGGTGGGGCATGCACGATGTTCTAGTGGATCGCATGACCTTGGGTATTTTGCTTCAATTCATCTTGTACGTCTTCATGCTTTATCGTCCCATCCGCCAATTGGCAGACCGCTTCAACGTGTTGCAGATGGGAATAGTGAACTCCGACCGTGTCTTTAAGTTGCTAGCGAAGGAAGAGGGGATGCCGGATCCACAGAGTGACGAGGTTCCTGATTTTCGAGGTGAAATTGAATTTGAGAATGTCTGGTTCGCATACGAAGGAGAACAATGGGTATTGAAGGATGTCTCGTTCAAAATTGCCGCGGGGCAGAAGGTTGCATTTGTTGGAGCGACAGGTGCTGGCAAATCAACCATTATCAATCTTTTGACCCGATTCTATGCGCATCAGAAAGGTACCATTCGTATTGACGGTGTGGACATCAGTACCCTTTCGCTTAGTATTCTTCGGAGTCAGGTTGGTGTTGTATTACAAGACGTATTTCTCTTCTCGGATGATCTCATCAATAACGTAACGATGTACAACAAAGGGTACACTCAAAACGATTTAGATGCTGCTGCAAATGCTGTAGGGGCGAGTGAGTTTATTCAACGGTTACCCGAGGGATGGAAGCAAAATGTAAGAGAGCGGGGGGCCGTCCTTTCTGTGGGACAGCGGCAGCTTATTGCATTCATGCGGGCATACTTAGCAGCTCCAAAGATTTTGGTCTTGGATGAAGCTACATCGAGCATCGATTCAGAAAGTGAATTGCTCATTCAACGTGCCACCGACAGAATAACCGAGGGACGGACATCGTTGATTGTTGCTCATCGTTTGAGTACAATTCGAGATGCTGACAGCATATTCGTGATGGAAAAGGGCTGTATTGTCCAACAAGGATCCCATGAATCCCTCATTTTGGAGGATGGAGTCTATCGTGACTTGAACCACATGCAGATGGGCACAGGTTCAGAAGCAGGCTCCTTAGGGCTCAACGAATAGAGACTAGGCCGCTTGAGTTAAGTCGGTCAAGGCAGTATTGGCTGCG
>DDEH01000032.1 GCA_002336085.1 Flavobacteriales bacterium UBA1959
ATTTCAGCAGCGTTTGACACGTTTAAAGAGGCCGAAGCCGCATTCAATATGTGCCTTAAAAAGGGGTTCTCAAATGCTGAAATTCAAATCAAAAACTGATCAATACGATCACAGTATTTTCGCACCATGATAACATGTCTTTCTGGCCGCAACAGATTACTCAGACTCGCAATTATATTATTAGCACCATTTGTTTCCTCAAATGTGTTTTGTCAATCCATCACCTTCAACGAAATACTGGCATCCAATGCTTCTCTCGATTATGATGATTTTTTTCAATATGAAGATTGGATCGAGCTATACAATTCGGGAAGCATACAAGATCTCGCAGGCTATCACTTAAGCGATGACCCCGACAGTTTGGATAAATGGATGTTTCCAGTGGATGATCCTGGACTTACAACGATATTGCCCAATGGTCACATTCGAGTGTGGTGCGATAAGGATGACAATCAAGGAACAGATCACACGAATTTCAAACTAAGTGGTGATGGAGAAACCGTTTACCTCGTGGCACAAGATGGCATTACTATTCTAGACAGCAGAACCTTCGGCATTCAACAAGATGACATTTCATTTGGGGCTCAATGCGATGGATGCACAGATTGGCAGTATTTCAATGTGCCAACACCAGACGCGACGAACACTGAAACAGCACTCAGTCCTTCAGTACTCTTCATCAACGAGATACAAACGAACAACAGCAGTACTATTTTCGATGAAGAAGATGAACCTGATGCATGGGTTGAGTTATTCAATCCGAACGACTTTCAGGTCAACTTGGCCTCATACAGTTTAGAGTTGAATGGGACTAGCCACACATTTGAGAACTACGAACCTTGGCTGATCACTATTCCTGCCAACGGATTTCAAATATTCTGGCTCGATGGTCAAACCGAACAAGGAAGCAATCACTTAGCAATACTTCCAACAGAGAGCGGCACATTATTCCTCAAGGCAAACAATGGCATGACCATCGATGAAGCCAATCTTTCTCCGAGCTTCGCGGATGAAAGTTGGGGCAGGCAACAGGACGGATCACCAACCTGGATGATATTTGCGGCGCCAACACCACGCGTAACCAATACATTGCAAGTGGTTGAGCCCGGTACCTTAGTCATCAACGAAGTTCAAGCAGATAACTTCATTACGTTTCCTGACAATTACGGCGAGTATGACGATTGGATTGAGATTTACAATTTCGGGAATGCTCCTGTAGACATTGCTAACTATTACTTGTCTGATCGACCCGATCAACCTCAAAAATGGTTGATCCCGACATGCAACTGCGACTCTACAGTCATACAACCGAACAGCTTCGTAGTCTTATACGCTGACGAAGATGGCTCACAAGGCTGGAATCATGCAAATTTCAAGGTCAGCTCAAACGGTGAAACAATCGCCTTGCGGTCACCAGATGGATACAGCCTCGCTGACGAAGTGGACGTCCCTTTCCTCTCCCTCGGGAAATCTTGGGGGCGATTGACAGATGCCGGATCACCTTGGATTGAATTCAACATTCCAACGCCCGATGCGAGTAACGGACAAGCAAATGCCATTATTGAGCAAGAATTCAAAAAAACTCCCTATCCAAACCCCGTTCAAAAAGGACAAATAATGACGGTTTCAAGTGCTGGAACTCTTCTAGATCTTACCGGCAAAGCATTGCTCAAATGGCAAGCTCCTACAAGCTTCACGATAACGCTCCCAATGGGCATGTACATTATTCAATGGGAGGGAGGCTCTCCATATGAAGCAACACCGTCAAAAATAATCGTTACCGAGTAACAAAGAAAAAATCGTTCGCTAAGGATTTCTTCCCTATTTTTGCACGCGAAATATCTCCGTCAGGACACGGAGTTTGAATCCACCCTTTTGCATTTGTCCTGGTGCAGAATACAAAACCCCTGGGAAAGCTATGAGCGAAGAAACCCAGAAGCCTGAAGAGCACAAAGAGAACGATGCTCCTCAGCAAACGGAGGTGACTCCAGAAAATTCTGCAGAAGCTGCAGAATCCCCTGAAGTAGAAGAAAAGGAAAACGAGGAATCTGAAGCACCTGCTGCAACAGAATTACCTACACCCGCCCCAGTTGAAATTCTCACTGAGCGACCTCTGCTTGCAGAGCCCGGAGATTTTGATTGGGATGCATTCGAGACTGATAAGGACGAGTACTCGCAAGATGATCGATCCACACTCGAAACGACCTACGAAGAATCTTTGAACTTGATTCGAGAGAAGGAAGTAGTCGATGGTACCATAATCTCTATTTCAAAAAAAGAGGTTGTTGTAAATATCAGCTACAAATCTGAAGGCATTGTAAGTGCCAACGAATTCCGCTACAATCCGGATCTCGCTGTTGGTGACATCGTCCCCATTTTCATTGAACGCCAAGAAGATAAGAACGGTCAGCTCGTTGTTTCACACCGCACTGCTCGCATATTCTCTGCTTGGGACAAAATCAATGAAGCCAAGGAACAAGACATCATCATTCAGGGTGAAGTCAAATGCCGAACGAAAGGTGGTTTGATTGTAGACGTATTCGGAATTGAGGCTTTCTTGCCCGGTTCACAAGTGGACGTCAAGCCTATCCGCGACTTCGATGTCTACGTTGGAAAACAAATGGATTTCAAGGTTGTAAAAATTAACCAGGAATTCAAAAACGTCGTCGTCTCTCACAAAGCATTGATTGAGGCTGAGCTCGAAGAGCAAAAGCGCATCATCATTGGTGGCCTTGAAAAAGGACAAGTTTTGGAGGGTACCGTTAAGAATATCACATCTTACGGTGTGTTTGTTGATCTCGGTGGAATCGACGGTCTTGTGCACATTACCGACATGTCGTGGGGCCGCGTGAACCACCCAGAGGAATTGGTCGAATTGGATCAAAAGCTCAATGTGGTAATTCTCGACTTTGACGATGATAAGAAACGGATTGCCCTTGGCATGAAGCAACTCACACCGCATCCATGGGATTCAATGACTGAAGACCTTGTTGAAGGTGGACGAATAAAGGGTAAAGTTGTTGTCCTTGCTGACTACGGAGCATTTGTCGAAATCGCTCCAGGTGTAGAAGGATTGCTCCATGTCTCTGAAATGAGTTGGTCACAGCATCTACGCAGTGCTCAAGAATTCTTAACTGTTGGTGATGATATCGAATGTGTCATCCTTAACATTGATCGCGATGAGCGCAAAATGTCTCTTGGCCTAAAGCAATTGAAGCAAGATCCATGGGCAGAAATCGACCAGCGCTATCCATTGCAGTCCAAGCAACAGGGAACTGTAAGAAACTTCACCAATTTCGGCCTGTTCGTTGAGCTTGAAGAAGGCATCGACGGGTTGGTTCATATTTCTGACCTCAGTTGGTCTAAGAAAATCAAACATCCTTCTGAATTCTGCAGCGTTGGAGATTCTATCGATGTTATTGTACTTGAACTCGATAAGGAAAACCGTCGCATGAGTCTCGGACACAAGCAGATGGAAGAAAATCCATGGGAAGTCTTTGAAACAATCTTTGCGGTTGGATCGAAGCATTCTGGAACTGTATTGAAGATTGATGGAAATCAATCAACCATTGGTCTGCCTTATGGTCTTGAGGGTTCTTGTAACGTCAAGCATCTCAATAAGCAAGATGGAACGCCACTTGCTCAAGAGGAAGTAGGTGAGTTTGTTGTTCTTGAATTCAATCGCAATGCAAAGCGCATAACGGTCAGCCACACACGAACTTTCGAAGAAGCACCTATTGCTGCCGCTCCGAAAGAGAAAAAGCCGCGCGCCGGTGGTGGAAACAACCGCATGATGAACGAAGTGAATTCTAACGTTGAACGCAGCACGTTCGCTGACCTGTCTGTTCTATCCGCTCTGAAAGAGCAGATGGAAGACACACCAGGAGCGGAAGCTCCAGCAGCAACGGAAGCTACGGCGAAGGAGGAAGCTCCAGCAGCAACGGAAGCTCCAGCGAAGGAGGAAGCTCCAGCAGCAACGGAAGCTCCAGC
>DDEH01000091.1:0-20006 GCA_002336085.1 Flavobacteriales bacterium UBA1959
AAAATTTCGGAGCAATCCGCAACACTAGTTTATGACAAAAATCTGAAATTTTTATTATTCGTTTTAAGCTAACTTGCGGCATGATTTTAAAAAAATTGAGTCGCTTTTTAGCTGCTAGCTTTTGTTGTTTGATTGTTTTTTCCGCTAGTGCTCAGAACTGGACTTCTGTGGCTCCTTTGCCCGATGGCTTTGTATCCAACCACAGCTTTGGCTTTTCGCTAAATTCTATGGGATACCTCGTCGGGGGTGAATCCAACTCAGGCTATAGCGATGCCTTTTACCAATATGATCCTGCGAGCGATGCATGGACATCCCTGCCCGATTTTCCCGGCGAGCCTCGTGGATATACCATTGGAGATACCTGGAATGGCGAGGCATGGTTTGGCTTTGGTCAATCAAGCGACGGAGCCCTCAATGATTTGTGGATGTTCAATCCAGAGACGGGCACTTGGACCGAAAAGGCTTCCTGCCCTTGTTCTCCTCGGACGCATCCAGCCTTTGTTGCCGAAGCAGGAAAAGTGTTTGTGGGATTGGGTGGAGGCCCCAATGGGGATACCAACGACTGGTGGGAGTATGATATGGCAACGGACTCCTGGAGTGAGAAGCCTGACTTCCCCGCCTCTCAGCGTCACCATCCTTATCAATTCGGCATTGATGGCGAAGTCTTTGTCGGCTTTGGCCATCACTCGGCAGATATCTTCAATGAGTGGTACAAGTACGAACCCGAAACGGAAGTGTGGACCGAAATGGCAACGCTTCCTGATCAAGGACGTGTGGCGGGATCCCAATTGTCTCATAATGGAATGGGCTACGCTTTGAGTGGCGACGGAGACAACCACAGTTCCATGGATACAGGTGAACTGTGGCAATACGACCCCCAGTCTGATTCTTGGAATCAGTGGCCTCCGCATCCGGGAATGTCACGATGGGCGCCGGCGTCCTTTATCATCAATGATGAAATGTACCTCATCAACGGGATGAGCATGGATCCGGGAACGTTTGATTACATGGAAACCAATTGGAAGTTTGCGATGGTTCCTGCTGAGGCTCTTGACCTTGAAGTCACGAGCTACCTTGGCGAAGAGGTGGTATGCAGCGGAGATGAGTTGCCAATTTCGGTGCGCCTTACCAACATGGGCGCCAATAATTTTGAGGCCGGAGATGCTTCTGTATTGACCGTGCAAATGGTGGTTGACGGTGAGGTGGTTTTGGCTTCGGATTGGTCGGGATCATTGACTACTTTTCAAACCACCGATTTCACAATTGGTACTTACACTTTCGGCGGTCCCACGGATTTTACGATTGAAATTTTGTCTTCTGACGACAATGTCGACAACAACGTCTTGGATGTGACAGTGGCGACATCGCCAGCGGCAACGACGCAATGGGAAGTGGTATTGAATACGGACAGCTACGGCAACGAGACCGGATGGGAATTGCGCAATGGGCTTGGAGCTTTGGTTAATCTCGAGCTCGCAGGAAACTACCAAAGCGAGACGACGTACGAATTTACCATCACGGTTCCATCAACAGGATGTTACACATTCACACTAAAAGATACGTACGGCGACGGCATGCAAGGAGCGCAGTGGGGCGGGGTCAATGGTTCTTGCGTCATTCGCTCGCTCGATGAGAATGGGAATCCGACGAATGTGCTGTTCGATTACGATGGATCGTTTGGTTTTGAAGAACTTCCTCAGACGATTGATGTTATCAGCTCTCTTGGTATCAATGACCACTTTGATGGCCTTACGTTTGCGTTGCATGCATTTCCAAATCCATTCAATGACGTGCTCTACATCACACCAGTCGGTGCCTCCAGTTCCGGAAACGAAGGATCCCATATTTACCTGGAAGTCTATGACTTGCAGGGCCGAATGATTTCTCAGAGCAGCCAAATAATGCTGCCAGGAGTTTCGCTGGCGTTGGATGCTTCTGATTGGACAGTTGGGCCTGTGCTCGTCCGCTGGATGACAGGTCGTGATTCAGGTTCTTTCCGAGCCGTCAAGCACTGAAGGAGAGAAGTCAGCGCACGAGGGCATCAATGCACAAAGTGCACGTGGCCGCGCATCTCGATTGGAGCGGGTGAAATCAGGCTGGATTCGTCCGCTTCCAACCGATAGACTAGGCGCCAATTATACACGGTGTTTTGAGTATAATAACCGCTCATTTCAGAGCCTTCGAGGCCGATGTTCACTTGCCCAAAAACTTGGCCGTACCAGCCTTTTTCAGGATCCTCTGTGGCAAAGACAAGCGTTCCCCAAGGATTGTAGATTTCCAAGCGGTAGTCTTGCGTTGAGCATCCAAGGACAGGGAGAAACAGATCGTTCACACCGTCATTGTCCGGCGTAAACGCATTCGGTACATACACGGGACATTCACAGTAATCCAGCTGAACCTCAAAAGATTTACTGACGGTGTCACATGCATTGGCCGCGACAATCGTATAGAATCCTTGGCGTTCGATAACGATGGCCGGTGTGGTCTCGCCATTGCTCCAGTCGTAGCTGATAGGAAAAAGATTGGATGGGTTTTCTGCACTAACGACCATTTCACCGCCTTCGCAGAAGGAGAGGGGCTCCACGATGTCAATGAGGATCGGCGCGGCGCGGTTAACACTCACTTCATCCGTCCACGTGCAGCCGTTCCATTCGACCAGTGCACTGTAGGTCCCAGGTGCGTTGACTTCAATCGATGATTGCGCATTTCCATTGCTCCAGCTCACATTGGCCTCTTCAGGCAAGGGGTAGATGTACAAATTTGCGTATTCGTCGGGGCAGAGCAGTTGATCTTCACCCAAATCGAAAATGGGGAGTTCCTGCACAATCAAAGAGACCTCGTCAGAAAAGGAACAACCGTTTTCCGTGACCTCTGCGCTGAACGTTCCCGGAGTATCAACAATGATGATAGCACTGTCCCCTCCATTGGACCAAACGGTCAGATCAGCGTTGACCAGTCCGGTGTTGAATTGAATCGATTGGCCTTCGCAAATGGTTTGATCCGTCCCCAAATAAAATGTTGGTAGTGGGATGTTTTGAACCGCTACATCTGTGGTGTAGATGCAGCCCTGCACAGGTACGGTAAGTGTATACGTGCCCGGTGAATTGATCCAAAGGGAAGAGGCGAGTTGGCCAGAGCTCCATTCATAGCTAGGAGCTCCAGGATTCGCAGTGAGCAGCGTGCTATCGCCATTGCAAAGAGAGAGAGTTGTTGGCAGTCCCGTATCAAAAACAGGAGCATAATCAATGCTGATCGAATCCCGTTCAACACACCCGCCAATGGTTACTTCGGCAACTATCACGGCATCCATTCCAGTCACCTGCCAGTTTTCGGCATTGCCCACATTGGAGCCGTTTTCCCACCAAGCCGTCTCGGCTTCGGTGTATCCACTTGGTATATTCAGGACTTCCCCGTCACATATGACGACATCCGTTCCCAAATCAACCCCTGCATTGGCAGAAGGCACCACGATTATTTCTTCTTCAAAAGTGCATCCATCTGATGAGATGTTTAAGAGGTAATTGCCTGTGCTGCTGGTCCACTGACTGCTTTCATCTATGCCATTGTCCCAAGTGTAACTGTCTGCGCCGGGTTGCGCTTGAAGCAAAACGCTATCGTTGAGGCAAAGAGTCAATGGTGTAGCGATGTCCGATTCGAATTCGGGCACATGCACCACTTCAACGGTATCCTGCTCAATACATTCACCAATTTGAATTTCTACAATCACCGTTTCGCTGGCACCAGATAAAGTGGTGCCCAGAGCATTGATTCCTTCGGCAGTGCCGCCGCTCACCCAGAAGGTATTTGCAGCATCATAGCTGCTGATGAGTGTTTGGCTATCATCGCCACAAAGTAAAACGTCTGTACCCAGATCAATGCCTTGATTTTCAGAGTCCTCCACATCGAAATCATAGGTGAATAAGCAGTTCTCCGTTTGGATATCTACGGCATAGTTTCCCGAATTGGAAACATTTATGCCATTGGCATTGCTGCCATCCATCCAGTTCCACTGAACAATGGAACCTGTCCAATCAGGATCGAGGGCGGGAACGTCAATCGTTTCATTCAAACACAGAATCAGGGGGTTCTCTTCCCAGGTGACAATGTAGGTGGGGTACTGGGAAACTACAATGGTATCGCTCAATGAGCACCCGAGCCCACTCCATTCCAAAACTACGGTTTCGGTTTCCGCGGTTGAGTATGAGGTAGTGCCTGGAACTCCATTCCAGAGCACTTCAAACGCCATATCAATCGGACCCAAATCAAATTCAGCTTGTTCATTGCTGCAAAACGAAAAGTCTACTCCCAAGTCAAATACAGGAATATCTGTCGCACTGACCGAGATTTCATGTATTTCAGAACAACCTGTATTCGCATCTTCGATGGTCAAGGCGTATTCTCCGGCTGCATCAATGGGCCGGTTCTCCAACGTGCTGCCATCTTCCCATGTTCCTGCGATGCCTGGAGCCCAAGGACCATTGGTGAGAGTGATGGATTCACCATTGCACAGCGTTGTGTCATTGGGAAGCCCAGCTCCGACCGATTGAAACACCGTAAGAACCAGTGAATCTTCAGCTGTATCGCCGCAAACGTCTTCGTAAGCAATGGTGTAGACCGTGGTCTCATCGACCGTCGCTGTGACGTTGTTTCCTGTTGTTCCAGAAAGGCCAACGTTAGGACTCCAAATGGGGCCAGTCCAAGCTGTGGGCGCAGCAAGTTCAACAGGCTCACCCGGGCATGCTTCGACATCACTCACATTCAGCTCGGACTCAGTGAACCACTCTGCATTGCGAACTCGGTGGGTGTTGGAAGCTCCTCCAGTGGCCGCTGTAAACCCCCATTGTATCATATTGACGCCAAGGATGTCTTCGATATCGATATCGGTTGTAAGCCGTTCCACACAATCAAAATAAACCACCATTTCTAGATTGGTGGCGTTAAACGTAACTCGAAGGTCATGGTAATTGTTGTCCTCGATATTGCCATTCCCTGGAATGGCTGCGACGGGTCCATCCAATACATCTGCTCCTGTATGGTCGGTCGAACCATTTTTTTGAATGCCGATGTGGTCATACCATGGATCACCCGCTCCACCTCCTTGGTAGGTGTCCATTTCGATGATCACACTTGGTTCAATAGCAGGGGTGAAAACATTCCCCCCAAAGCCCATCAATCCTCCTCCACCCCCTATGTTTCCAGAACCAGTCGTCTTCAACACAAATGCCATCCCATCAGCCCCATTATTGTTGCCTCCGAGCCGCACTTCTGCGCGCATCTCCCAGTTTTCGCTGGTATCAAACAAACCTAATCTCCAAATGGCTCCGCGCTGGCTGTTTTGGTTCTGTGTGAGTCGATAAGAACCACCGCCAAGGTTTGTAGCATCGTCGTAAAGTGCAAATTGTCCATGGACCGTAAGGTTTGCAAAGAGTGCTGCACTAAGCCAAATTAGAAAGGTAAAGAGCGGTTTCATTATCGGTGTCTCCAAGATAGGCAAGATAGGATATCGGCGAATAATCCAAAAGCCCTTTGCGAAGTGGGATTTTAGTTTAATACTCGGACTGTTATTGAATACTCGGTAGCACTTATTTTTGCAAAGAAAAACAAGAAATAACTCCATTATGCTGAAGAATCTTCTAAACCAAATAACGTGCTTGACTGCCGTTCTTCTTTTTAGTCTTTTAGCTCCAACTTCAATTGCTCAAACAACAGCCAACTCGGAAACAGAGGCTGCTTCGGATCGGTATGTTCGCTTAGTGATGAATGATGGAACGGTAAAGTTGGGGCAATTGCTCAGTGAAAATGCGGATGTCTTTCACTTAAATACCCGAAATCTCGGTGATCTAAATATTCCGAAATACCTCGTAGCTCAAATGATGGACCTGACGGTTACTGAATATGATCGATTGAGTACTTCACGCGCAGCCCGCACAGGCCGCATAAATCCCCAATCGAGTCGATACTTTTTTGCACCCTCTGGCATTCAATTGAAGAAGGGTGAAGGCTACTTTCAGTCCAATATTGCACTGAACTCGGTAAGCATCGGCGTCAATGATAATGTTACTGTTGGAGGCTTGTTGTCGTTCATTGGGGCGGGAGCATCACTGAAAATAGGAAAGGAAGTCACTCCAAACGTGAATATTTCTTTCGGAGGGATCGGTTTTACAGACTACATCGGTGAATTAGAGAAGCCGATAGGCTTGGTATTCGCCAACATCACCTGGGGAACAGAGGACCGAAACCTCAGTGTTAATATTGGCACAGGTACAAAACTTGAAACGGAGCAAACCCCGCGTGTTTGGTCCATCACTGACTCTATCATTTATGATTGGTCAAGTTATCCTCAGTATGAATATACGATCACAGAGTATGACCAAGAATCGGTGCGGCCTTTGCTGCTCAATGTAAGTGGGATGGTCCAGATATCGGACTTCAAATGGTTGATCAGCGAGAATTATTTCATCCGGAACCTTCGGAATTCCAACCGTATTACGGGCGCAGCATTGGTTCAGAATTATTCTCCTAATAATAGCTTCAACAATTCAAATTCTGCTGATGGTTTAACCATTTTATCGATTGGAGTGCGAAATCTTAGTCGCCGTAACGGATGGCTGTGGGATTATGGAATGGTCGGAGTGATTGGCAGTGATTTTGGTTTTGGTGCACCTTGGGTGTCCGCGACATTGCCTTTTTGATCATTTATTAAAATCAAAGCTCTCCCATCTGCCCTGAGCGGTACTTTTGAAAACATAGATCAATCTGCTCTTTGGTATTCATGACAAAAGGACCGTAAGAGTAAAGAGGTTCATCCAAAGGCTGGCCTCCCAAAAGCAAAAATTCGCACCCTTTTTTGGAATAATAGCGAAGCAAGTCGCCTTGACGGGAATAGAGGGCTAGCTGAGTATCGGTGACCACTGTTCTTCCCTCGAGCTCCACGTCGCCGTGAACGACATATATGAATGCGTTATTGCCTTCTCGCACCGGAATGTCCAGTCGTTGATCGGCTTTCAATTTGATGTGATAATAAAAAGCAGGAGAGTGGGTCTCCACCGGAGAAGTCATGCCCTGCAAATCGCCCATCATGATTTGAATCCGGTATCCTTCTTTTTCAATTACTGGCAGGGCATCTGAGTCGTGGATGAAGGTTTCGGGATTGCGAAATTTTTCTTTCGCCGGAAGGTTTAACCAAATCTGGAAACCTTGCACAGTGCCGCCGTTTTCGCGCAATTGGTCGTCGCTGACTTCCTCATGTATGGCACCCCTTCCCGAGCTAAACAACATGAATTGCCCTGCGCGGTAGATGATGTCATTGTTGATCGAATCGGTGTGGCGTCCGCTTCCTTGGACCAAAAAGGTAGTCGGCACCACGCCCGCGTGAGGATGGGCCTTGATGTCCATTCCAACATCTCCAGGTTTCACTTGAAATGGACCAAATTCATCCAACATTACAAAGGGTGAAACCAAATCGTTTTCTCCGCCTCCAAATGCCCGCAATACGGGTACATTTTGAACCATGGTCCGCTTGGAATTCATTACCTGCGACACCCTCCGTTCTCCAGTGACGGAATACATTCCAGAGGAAGAAAAAGTGAAGCGAGGAACGGCGAGGGATGCCCCAGCGATGGCAGAATTTCGCAAGAATTGAATGCGTCTCATGCCACCTAAATTACTCTGTTTGGCTAGTAAAATACTTCGCCTTGGTGAACTTTTGCTTTTTGGCGATGTCTCGGGCATTCCAATCTATTTTGAACATGGCAGGCATTGTGTTGCTATTGTTGCTATTTTTTTTCGGTAAAAGTGTCATTTATTGGGGTTAGAAAGCTATATTGGTCAGACCAAAGCCGTCCTGATGAAAAACTTAACCTTGTGCATGGTGTTTTTGTGTTGTGGTCTTTTCCCTTCTTCACTTTTTGCATCAAATGAAGATGTGAAAGAGGAGCTAGTGAATGATGAGAATTTCTTTGAATTCATCGAGCGCATTGCGTTAAATGACACAATATTTGGTTGCACGTATCCATGGGCCTTGGGTTTTGATCCCTTGGCGACCGATGACGATGGTAGTTGCTTCCAGCCGTTTTTAGGAGGGACAATAACAAGCGAATTTCTTGGTGATTGTAATTGCCTTGGTGACTTGAATGATGATGGCGCGGTCACGACATCTGATCTTATTGTTATTTTAAGTGTTTTTGGTTCGTTTTGTCCAGAGGAGATTCCTGGATGCACCGACCCTATTGCGTGCAATTATGATGCGGATGCATCTCTAGATGACGGCTCTTGTGAATTTGTTACATGCGCTGGCTGTCTAGATGAATTGGCTTGCAATTATATTCCCACGGCAACAATTGACAATGGCTCTTGTGTGTTTCCCGAAGAGGGAGAAGAGTGTGATCCATGTGATTGCGCATTGGACGCCATTGGCCCCACTTTCATCAGCACGCCATCGGATCAGTTTGGTGAATGCGAAGAAGGAGATTACGGATACGTTTTAGAAGATGCGTGCGTGGAACCAGCTGCCATACCTGTGGTGGAAATCCGAGACACGATTTACTCCGATGATTGCGGTAACTACGAGCATTTGGTTACCCTCATTGCGGAAGATCCTTGTGGAAACCAATCAACAGCGCAGTTTACAATTTCTGTCTTTGACAATGTGTCGCCTTACCTGTTCATCGGACAGTTTCCGAATGATACAACCATAGCATGCACAGAAACGGTTCCTGATCCGGAGATTTATGTGGGGTATGACAATTGCGATGGTGAAATCCCTGTCTTTTTCAATGAAACGGCAGTTGACGGACAATGCAATGGAGCCTTTGAAGTTATAAGGACTTGGTTATTGATGGATTGCAGCGGTAATTCTGTAGAACACATCCAAACCATCGAAATTATTGATGATGAGCTTCCAGTTTTTATCAGTATTCCTGAGGATCAGTTCAATCAATGCGAAGAACAACCATATACGTACGAGGCTTTTGACAACTGCAATGATGTCAGCGTTGAGGAAACACTAGAGGTTATTTTTGAAGATTCCTGCGGGAATTACGAGCACCTCGTCACTCTTACTGCGACGGATTCTTGTGGAAACTTCATTGATACCACTTTCACCATTATTGTTGAGGACACCATCGAACCGGAATGGCTATTGGAGGAACTTCCAGAAGATCAGTTTGTGCAGTGCGATGACATTCCATCAGCGCCCACTTTGAACGCCAATGACAATTGTAATGGAATATTGACTGCAGAATTTGCGGAAGACATTCAAAATACAGATTGCCCAGGTCAATCTTTGATTGTACGCACGTGGCTGGCGGCAGATTGTTCAGGTAACTCGATTACTCACACTCAAACACTGACGGTTGAGGACATCGAAGCACCTGATTTTTCTGGTGATCTGCCAGCTGATATTTTTGTGGAGTGTGACGCAATTCCTGAACTGGACGTTCTTGTCGCAAATGACAATTGCGATGATGAAATTGAAGTCGTTGTTGAAGAACAATTTACCGAAGGTATTTGCCCTCAGACCTATACCATTACGCGTACTTGGTCCGTGGAAGATTGCGCAGGTAATAGCAGCATACACGTTCAAGTTATTGAGGTTCAAGATACAACAGCACCGGTGTTCACCGATGTGCCGGATGATCAAAACAATCAATGCGATGAGGTTCCTTACACGTCAGCGGCTTCAGACAACTGCAGCGCGGTTGTGATTACTGAAGCTCGTCAAATTTTGAGTAACGACGACTGTGGGAATTATGAGCACTTGGTAACCCTAACAGCCGCGGATGAGTGCGGCAACACTGCGGACTATCAATTTACCATTGTTGTCCTAGATACCGAGGCACCTGTCTTTGTAGAAACCCTGCCTTCCAATGAAACGGTAGAATGCGATGATGTTCCTTTAGCGGAAAATTTAACCGTTACTGACAACTGCTCCGATAGCAATGTAATTTTCATGGAAGAGCTCACGGCTGGCTCGTGTCCTCAGGCGTACACCATTACACGCTCATGGACGGCAGAAGATTGTTCAGGCAATGCGTTATCCCATGTTCAGACAATCGAAGTTCAGGACACAACAGCACCTGTCTTTACAGATGTTCCAAACGATCAAAGCAACCAATGCGAGGAGGCTCCTTACTCAGCCGCTGCCTCTGATAATTGCGGTAGCATAGTCATCACGGAATCCCGTGAAGTAATAAGCGAGGATACATGCGACAACTATGAGCATTTGGTAACCTTGACCGCGACGGACGAGTGCGGCAATAGTGCGGATTACCAATTTACCATCGTTGTTCAAGACACGGAGGCACCGGCGTTTGTTGAATCTTTGCCCGAGAGTATGGATTTGGTTTGTTCTGATGGAATACCTGCCGCAGCGATGATTACCGCCACTGACAATTGTGACCAAGTATCTGTGGAATTCACTGAATTGATTGAGGATACTGATCCTTGTTCGTTCTTCATTACCCGAACTTGGTCAGTCACGGATTGTTCGGGTAATGTGGCTGAACACATTCAATTACTGAGTATTGTGGACGACGCTCCACCTGTCTTCACCTCTTTGCCGGAACCTTTTGTGCTTTTGGAAGCTGATGACGCATGTTTCGCAGATGTGAGCCCCGAGGCATTGGGGATTCCGGAGGCGGAAGATACATGCTCAGGAATGATGCTGACCTTCGAGGATAGCGACACGGATTTAGAGTGCGACGGGAATGTGTCGTTTGAACGAACATGGATGGCAACAGATGAATGCGGTAACTCTGCGACCTTTATACAATTTGTTGCGATTGAAGACACAACGTCACCAGTCATTGTTCTGCAACCCGAAGACTTATTCGTTGAATGCGACGGCACAGGAAACTTGGCTTTAGTTCAAGATTGGCTGGCCAACTCGGGAGGCGCTTTGGCAGAGGACAACTGCTCTGATGTGGAATGGACGAATGATTTTATTGGCGTAGAAAATGGTTGTGGTTTGACAGGTACAACGCTGGTCACCTTTGCTGCAAACGATGCGTGTGGAAATTCATCAAGCACATCGGCAATTTTGACAATTCAGGATACATCACAACCTGAATTTTTGTTAGATCCTCAAAACCTGACAGTCGAATGCAATGGTGAAGGGAACGAGAACGAACTCAATGACTGGTTAAATACCAATGGAGGCGCTGTGGCTGAAGATGCCTGTGGTGATATATCCTGGGAGGTTCTTTCAGATACGATCCAAGAAGGCTGTTCGAATGGTTTTGCCGTTACGGCAATCTTTATTGCTATCGATGCCTGTGGCAATTCTTCCTCAGCATCTGCATTCTTCACCGTTATTGATAGCACGGGCCCTGTTTTCACTTTGGCTCCTGATGATCAAGCAAATGAATGCGAAGAACAACCTTATGTGTACGTTGCTGAAGACATCTGCGGTGCAGCTGACGTAGAGGAGACGCGTCAAGTGATTTTTGAGGACGAATGCGGAAACTATGAGCATGAAGTTACTCTTACTGCTTCGGATATATGTGGCAACGTAACAGAGCATGTATTTACGATCCTCGTTCAAGACACTACGGCACCGTCATTTGCAGAGCCACTGCCGCAAGACATCGCATTGACTTGTTTCGGTTCAACAAGCGATGCGGATGAATTGACTGCCATTGACAATTGTGGTGCAACGACTGATGTTGTATTTAGCCAGGATTCTATCCCTGGAAATTGTCCAGGAACCTACACCTTCATTCGTACTTGGTCTTCTGTGGACTGCAGCAATAACGTCGTCGAGCATGTTCAGACGATTACTGTTTCGGACGATGAGCAACCTGAGTTGACTGAAGTGGTTTGCCCAATTGATTCGACCTTGTTCCTTGATGCCAATTGCGAGGTGGATACCTCTGCGGCAGCATTAGGCATGCCGATAGCAACGGCAATAGACAATTGCAGTGAGCCGTCAATCATCATTACATATGAAGACGATATTCAGCTGCTGTGCGGGTCTTCTTACAACATCACCCGAATATTCTCCATCTACGCAATGGATGAATGCGGTTTAATTTCAGACGTTTCGAGTTGTGCCCAATTTATTCAAGTGCAGGATATTTTGCCACCAGTCTTCACAATCACGCCGGAAGATTTGACGTTTGAATGCGAAGAAGGAACCTTTGATATTGCAGCCACTGACGGATGCTCGGAGGTCAACTTGGAAGAATCTAGGGTAGTTATTTCTGATGATAGCTGTGGGAACTATGTTCACTTGGTGACTTACACGGCGCAAGATGATTGCGGAAACGAATCGAGTTATTCGTTCACAATTACCGTTCAAGATCAGACCGCTCCCGAATGGAATCAGCCCATGCCAACCAATCTCAGTATCAGTTGCGGTGAATTGCAAGATCCGGCTGAATTCACCGCCACCGACGGATGTGATGGCCTAGTGGATGTCAATTTTGAAGAAGAAATTGTTGGTGATGAGGAGTGTGCCGCAGGATTTGTCGTATTCCGCACTTGGATGGCATCAGATTGCTCTGGCAATGAAGTTATAGCGACACAGGAGATCATCGTTTCTGATTCAGGAAATCCAGAATGGGTGATAGGAATTCCTCAGGATGAGACAGTTGAATGCAGCGCCGTTCCTGAACCGCCTATTTTGGAGGCAATTGACAATTGCGATGATTTCGTAGAAGTTGTTTTGACAGAGCAAATCATTGAAGGCCCATGCGAATCAAGATATACACTGATTCGAACTTGGACCGCAACAGATGATTGTGGCAATATGATTGAAGGCAGTCAAACCTTAATTGTGGTAGATACGACTGAACCTATTTTCATCGGCGCGCTTCCCTCGGAAGACATGACCGTGACATGCTCAAACATACCTCTACCGCCCACATTGACAGGTGATAACCCAGAATTGTTCGCATTTGATAATTGTGATGGCGAGACAGTAATTATGTTTAATGAATACATTTCCGGTACTCCTTGTGAAGGTGGAGGAGTGGTTTTCCGCTCTTGGATTGCGATTGATTGCATCGGAAACTTGGCCACTCACACTCAGACTATTATAGTGGTAGATTGAGATTAAGTTGCACCTGACCAAAAAGCCCGACACGATGTGTTGGGCTTTTTGATTTCTGGGGTTTCGTTTGTTCAATCGTTAAGCGTCTACCTTCGCTTAACCAATAACACATTTATGAAGCAATTTCACCTTCTCTTTGCCCTCGTTGCTGCTTTGAGTATTCAGGCGCAAAATATCCAACGCGAATCAATGCAGGTTGAGTACATCAGCCGACCAAGCGATCCTTTGCTCTCTGGTATCACTGATTATGATGTAATGGTTACGCAGGTATACAAAGATGTTTTTGAAGGCCAGATGGCACAGTGGGAAATCGACACGAAGTTGGCCCAGGAAAACTATGACAAAGCCGCGGAGGCATACGACGAGAAAGGAACCGGCAAAAAGATTCTCGAACTTGCTTTGTTCGCTCAGAGTGCTCCAGGGCGTGTGTTGCCGGAAAAACCTGTTCGAACAGAGCGCATTTTTGAACAGAGTATCGTGGCTTCGAAAATTAATTTAGAGGGCTTGAAGCGTGCTCCTGGTGGAGCCGTGGTTAATCTTGAAATTCAGCAATTTGAAACCATGCCATTTGAAGATCGGCAGCAGGAAATCAAGGCAAAAGATGGCAGTGTTTCTTACAAATATTTCCGGACAATGATGTACCGTCAATTGGTCGTCATGTCTTTGACCTTGCCGGATGGTTCCTCAATGGCGGCTGAGGTACTCGGCGATGAAGCGCTCTATTTAACATTCACAAGCAACAGATACAATTCCAAGTCAGCATTGAACAAGTCTTGGAGTCAAACTGCAATCAATGACCGCCTGAGCATGGCGGTTGTTCAAAGCGCAGCTAATGCGGCAAATTCTATTTTGAATGATCGCTATTGCTTTTCAGCCAAGAAGCGTGAGATGACCATCTACCACGCAAAAACTACAAAGAAGGCTGATTACACAGATTTGAACAATGCCGCTTTCGATATGGGAATAGCGATGGAGAAGTACATTTCTGCGCCTGAGACGGCGAAGGAGCGAATTGCTGCATGTGCAGAGGTTTGGACGACTGCGCTCGCAGAAGCAGATTATGAGAACAGGAAGGCGCGCATAGACGGCAAGGTGGCCGGTTTAATTTACCTGAATCTGATCAATGCCAATATTTGGTTGGAGGAATATGATAAGGTAGATGCACTTTTTGACCAAATGCGACGCTTGCCTACCAAGCGCGGAGCGGAGGGCACTGCAGAAGGGCTGGATACGTTCTCAGAGGAGCAACGCCGCCGCAAGAACATTAATTCCTAATCACGACGTTGAGCCTCGCTGGACATCACAGCCTATCGCTGAATGACCAGCTTGAACGCATTGGGCCCAGAGCGCACTACATACGTGCCCTCGGGCCATTTGTTTGTAGAAACCTGAACCACGACTTCCCCAGTGGTTTCGGTCGCATTGCCTGAATGCTGCCAGATGCGCTGCCCTAAGGAATTAAAGACGTTAAAAGGCTTGGCCTGAGGCATTTTAAAACTAAAGGATTCACGTGCTGGATTCGGCCATATCTTGAATGCCGCGCTGGCGTGGAACAAATCGATGTCAACCGAACCGGCCTCGAAGGCAGGAGCGGTAGCTGAGCATCCGTCGAAGAAGATTTGAGCAGAATAAGAACCAGCGATGTTTGGTACCCAATCAAGTCCGGACCCCACAAAACTTTCCCCAAGGAACCATGCGATGGAATCCGTATACGGTATGTTCTCGAGCGCAAGGGACAAAATGCCTTCAGTACTAATGATCATCGCCGAGGCATCCACTGGACAAGGAGCGAAGCGTGCGCGAAACAAATCGTCCATGAACAGCGGTACCGTTGTTGTGCGCATATTTTGGCTCATATCGCCAGACTGGATGTGCTCGTTCATGGACCAGCTGTCAAACATCCAACCGTCATTGGCCAACGCTTCCAGTTCAATGGGGCACGCTTCGAAGTAAATACCTTGCCATGGAAGCGGTCCGGGTGTAATGGTGTTCACGCGCACATTTCCGGCAGGCGGGGGAAATACATCGAGGGTACAGTTGAAATCATTCGGCAAGTCAAAGCTGGACATCAAGTGATTCCGGGAGGTATTCACTCGACTCGAATTGTGGTCTGTTAGGTTGCCTATTGCATTGAGCCAATCTCCATAACTCGCCGGCGAATTCCAACGTTCGATGTGAGGTGGCATGGTCGCACTCATCATGTTTGCAGTCTCGGAGACGGCTGCATTGAAATTTGCAGATTGAAACATGGTGTTGATCAGGTCGGCGTAGCGATTGATGAAGCGCAGTCTGAAGGCCGTATTCAATAGAACTTTGTCAAACAAGTTGCTATGAATATTCGGAGACCCTGGGTTTCTCGCCCAATCTATGAAGTTGTCATTTACGCTTGCCCCAAAGAATCCAAATCCAGCATCCGTATCGTACATTAAGTATCGCCATGGTTGATCCGGGGCTGAGCGGAATGTTTTGATGTTATTCAATTGCCAGGCTAATCCGAGCCAATCTGTGTTTTGCGCATAGGTCTCAAACACAAAATAATCGATGTAATTATTGACGTCAAAATGCGTTTCGAAAGCTGTGAGGAAGCTGGTGCTAAATGGAGAAGCAGCCAAAAGTGAATTGGCGCCCGAAAGAAAGTCCTGATCCGATCCATTGAGAACAGCAGTTGGAGACAAGAGGTCGACCTCATCTTTGTCGACTAAAAATTCATTGGCAATGAAGTGTTCATCGGTTTTCTGGCGCACGCCGTAAAGTCCCCAGAATTCACCATTCAAATAGAGAATGGCTGGACGCCAATTGCTTGCGAGAATATGCGTTTTCCGGGCCATCCGCGAATACATCGCATCTTGTAATTTCGTCGCCCAACTATGCTGCCCACCGTTCCGCAAGTTCAAGTTATTGAATGACGTAATTTCTGGGGTATCGTCAAAAATTGGATAGTCGAAATCACCGGTGTACTCCCCGCGAAAGTCAAGGCGAAAAGATCGCTGGGGCTCTGCCCGTGACCAGCCTCCATGAATTTCCAGATCCAGCTGCTCTTTGAGCAGTGATGTTCCATTGGCATCAAAATACTCTAGCCTCGAAAATCGTGACCACGGTTCCCAGAAATTTGAGCCGAAATAAGGGTAATCTGGACCGGCATTGGGACCATCGACATAAATCCCCGTATTCCAGTCCCACAAATGATCTTCATCGGTGATGATTGAGAAGGTTGGCACTTGGGGAGTGAATTCATCAATGATATAAGTGAAATCATTGACCTCGCTTGGTATTGATGTTCCATTAGCATTCCATGCACGTAAACTCAATACAGTAGAAGTCTCAAACTCCAACCCGGCAATGGGGAAGACAGCGTCGGTAGCCGTCGGGTAATCACCATTGGTGGTGTAACGGACGATTTGGTCACTGTTTTGATTGTCAAGCTGCACTGCAAGCGGCGAATCGTACCAGCCGGACGGCTGGGTAGCCCCCGCGTTTTCTTGAAATCCGTCATAACACGTGGCGTCATCATTTTCATCTCCTGGAGTTGGAGAATCAAAAATGCACCAATCGGATTGATTGCCCTCCGGCCGTCCAACGGATAGTCCAAAGACTAAATCGGGATGCAAAGGCAATGCATCTTCCACCTCGCCATCGGCATTGAACCACACCACAGCTTCTCCGGGGCTGAGCTGAAAAGAAGTATGCATAAGGCTCCCAAAATCAGGCCACCATGCGGGCGGTCCAGGCCATGCTGTATCTAGGCCATCCTTGCGCGTCAAACCAAGAAAAGGCCGAATGGACAAATCGCTGGATTCAGGACCGCTATTGTGAACTTGAACGGCAAATACGTTTTCACCTTCAATCAGCCATGAGCTGAACTGGCTGTCATCCCAAATGCTTTGCTCGGGTACAATGCCCTGATAAAGGTTGGCTTCAATCCATGTGTTTGCATAATCATTGAAGTTGCCCATCACACCAGCCATGCTCGCTGAACGAGAAATCTCATTGCCATTTAGATAGGCAATGTAGCCATCATCATAGTCCACTGCAGCCGATAGGTAACCCCAATCTAACGGATCATCGATGTCAAATGACCGCCGCAGAAAGATGATGTCGGCATCGAGTTCTGTGGCATCATCTCCATCGGCATAACCGAATCCGCCCGGTCCCGTGTTCCAATTGCTCGCATCAAATTCCGGTAGCTTCCAGTTGGCCGATGGGTTGGATGTAGGCACTAAGTATTGCCATTCATCTGATTCCAATGCAGGACATTGCCAGTTGGAAGGAGTGTAAGATTTGTCATCTCCCGAGGCTAAAATAAGAAGTCGCTGTCCTGGCAGTAAGTCCAAAGCGGGCAGTTCCCAGCCGCTTTCAAAATCAAACTCATCATTGAGTCGATGCCCGAGCAAATTCACAGCCGTAGAACCGTCGTTGCGCAATTCAATCCAATCAGATGTGGATCCATCGGCTGTGGACCAACCATCTGTTGCAGATGCTTCCGATACAACAAGTTGCGACGCTGCTTCGATGCTATTTAGTACGAGGAGAAGCACGAGGTATTGAGCGCGAATTTTCATCTGCATGCTCAAAAATACAGTGAAAGTTTTAGTGTGCCATAAATTTTGATTCATGTGCAAATTGAAGTGCCTGAAAAGTGGATTTATCGTCTTTACATGATTGGCCAGGGGATGTTGCCATCTGTGCTCAGTCATCTTATTTTTGTTTACATTGGACATGATTGAAATTATTCCCCATGAAATTCATTGGAAACCAGTACTTAGTGAGCTTTGTTCTTGTTTTTTTTCAAGCCTTTGTATTTGCTGGATTTATCCGTGCACAGACCATCAGTGATTGTGCCGGTGCCGTCGTTTTGTGCGGTGATTTGTACACTGAAACGGAAGCAACGCTGAATACGGGGGATATTTATGAGTACACTGGAGCGTGCAATGCAAGTTTGGAGCAAAGTAGCTTGTGGTATACATTCACTGTGCAAAGTGACGGTCTTTTAAGCTTTGTAATTGATCCATTGAACCCAATGGATGATTATGATTGGGGTCTATTTGACATTAGTACTGGGGGGTGTGAAGGGATTGGAACGCCGCTTCTTTCCCCAGAGGTTGGTTGCAATTCGTTTGGACTCATCCCACCCGAGCCCAACGGTGCAACGGGCATTTCCACAGCCAACGGGGGCACGGGTTCGAGCAATGGACCGGGCAACTTGAACGGCCCTGCTTTCAATGCTGATTTGTCAGTGCTCACGGGCGATACCTATGCATTAGTTGTAATGAATTGGACCAATAGCTTGGAAGGCTATGACATTGACTTTGGTCAGTCGACGGCGAGCTTGTATGATGAAATTTCCCCGGCTCCTGCAGCGTACTCTGTGGATTGCGAATTGCAATTGTTTTCGTTAGCGCTGGATGAGCCTGTATTGGTTTCTACTGTCGATCCGGAAGATTTTGAATTGGAGGGCCCCGCCGGTCAGTTGTATGGATTCACGATTGCGACAGCCGTAGATCAAGCTGGCGATTTGGCGTCACAATTCGATCTTGAATTGGATGGTGAAATACTGAATAGTGGCGCACATACGATGCGTCTAACCGATATTGCAAACGGTGTTGCCGATCCATGTGGCAATCTGGGCGAAGGAATGTTTTCTCTCGATTTAATCGTCCTAGAGCCACCGTTGGCTTGGGAAGTGATTGATGTTTTGGTGTGTCCGGATGATGCGGCTGCGCTGTCTGTCAATTCTGTTGTTATCCAGCCGTCCAATACAGCATATACCTATTTGTGGTCGTATGACATGGCCGGTGCTCCCATCGTAGCTGATGGCGCTGGGATGGAAAGCATGGGGGATGGCTTTTATAACGTTGCTATTTCCACTGATCCACCATGCTATCTGGCAGAAGGAGGGTTTAATGTTATAACTGAAGAATGCAGCCTGACTTTGCCCAATGTTATTACTCCCGGCAACGGTGATGCGCTGAATAATGGGTTCTACGTGGATGGCTTAGACGCATGGCCTGGTAGCTCCATTCGAATTTTTAATCGATGGGGAGATTTGCTTTATTCGTCCGAAAACTTCGGCGCAACTGCCGGTTGGGACCCACAACCAAACGAGGCTTCCGAGGGCACATACTATTACGAACTGCGCATCCTTCAAGGGGACGATGGAGTCACCATTCAGTCGGTAGATGGCGAGCAAACTTACATTCCCAATGATGACCCTTATTTGGTCATCACGGGAATGTTTTCACTTCTGCGTTGAGTACGGTCGCGGAAACTCTGCGATTGTAGCCTGCATTTACTGAATGATCAGTCGCGTAGGCAGGCTTTCTTCGAATTTTACGAGGTAAAGACCGGCTGGCAGATGCGCCACTGAAAGCTGATGTGTCGGCGTCGTTATTTGCGATTCAAACACCAAGCGTCCGCTGGAATCGCAAAGCTGCAGCCATCCACCCGAGGCCTTGGGATCATTGAGTTGAACGGTGATTGATCCTTGCGCCGGATTCGGGAAAACCGAACAAGTAGCCTCTCGCGTTTCAATCTCTGTAACTGAAACTTCCAAAGCATTGAGGATCCCCTGAAATTCTTGGTGGTACAAATTGGCCACTCGCGCATCATGTACGATTACTGTATTCTCGTCATTGACATTTTCTGCAGTTGAAGACCAGTTGTGTGAGCCTGTAATTACCAAGGGATCTGATTCAATATCGCTGTGGTCGATGATGCAATATTTATGGTGCAGATCGTTGCTAATGTCATGATGATACACCTGCACACCGTTATCGATGAGGTAGTCATACTCGCTTCCAGTAGTATTTATTTGCTCGATAGCTCCAATTGGACTCACAAAGAAACTTTCGTTGAGTTCCACGATGGCACTGCCTAAATCGTCGCGCGTCAAGGTCAAAAGCGCAAATTCGAAATCTGCGTTTGCTGCTTCAATGTGCGACTGAATGGCCGCATTCGT
>DDEH01000091.1:20426-24334 GCA_002336085.1 Flavobacteriales bacterium UBA1959
ACCAAATTTTGAGTTGCTGGCGTCTGGTGTCGCGCCATCACTTCCCCACATTTCTTCGAATTCAAGTTCATATGCACGAGCAAGACTTTGATCTTCGAAGATGATTGCATTGTTCAAGTCACTCACCAAATTACCAGTGGTGAGGTTGGTCGAGCCGGTCAACACGAAGGCGAGGTCCGTGTACTCAGCATCGGCGATGATGAACTTGTTGTGCATGCCACTTCCTTCGTTATCGTTGCGGGGATGCGTTACGATTGAGGCGTCGAGGTTATTGAGTCCGATGTTCGCGTTCTGGCCTTCATAGATCCATCGGATTTCAATTCCATTAGCAGCTGCTGTATTGAACGCTGTTTGGAGGGTTTGATCATTGAAGTTGTAGGCTGCTACATCCAGTGTATGCTGCGCACTGGTAATCCATGCTGCTATCGTATCGTTCATATCGGTGCCGAGCGACATCGCCAATTCATCGGTGGCGACACTGTGGTCGACTGAGCCATTGAAGTATACGTGTATATCTCCCGAACTCTCGGATACGGTGGCATACGATCGAATCATTGATGTTGCCCCAGATCCGTCTTCAAGGGTACAAACCGCACGCGCAAAATAGATGGATCCTGGATTGAGCCCTTCTAAATTCACAAGGTGATAGGCGGTGTTATTTTGAACCGCACTTGCTGTCAATCCCAATTCCTCTGTCATTCCATATTCAATGACACCGTTGCAGGCGATGTCTGTCGCCCATGACAATGTAAAACTGGTCGTCTCCATATTCGTTTGAGAAACGGGCGTAGTGAAGCACACGGCTGAGACAGGAACCAAATCCACGGGGCCACGTGGCAGCAATTGATAGCCGCCTGTGCCGTCGAAGGTGTATTGCGAAACGATGCCCAAAAGGTCAACCTCACAGCCAGAAAGCTGCTCACCTAATAGGGTATTGCTTGTGCGAACGTAGAAAACACCAGTTTCTCCGGAGGCATTGAAATCATAACTGCTATTCCCAGCAATGGTTGTACCTGCCAAAGGAAAAGTAACCCCATTGACACGCACAAGCTGTCCTTCGAGGTTTTCACCCATCTGAGCGGGTGTTATTTCCAAGGGTTCGGGCAAGGTCCCCAATCCGAAAAAATCCACTGCTGTGAGGTCTGGCCCAACTTCGAGCAATCCATTGTATTCTGTGATCGCTCCAGTTACAGATAAGCTGTCACCGATTTGAGGCGTGGCTTCCCAACTCGACCAATCCTCTCCAGGGTATATGGCAATGCCTGCCGTAGCATCTTGCAAGTACCGCACGGAACCTAGGTTCTCATCGCTGGTGACTACACCTGATACGGTGACCGTTTGGCCGATGTTATAATTCTCGCGCATGTCGAGGATGTTCTCTTGAGCCGTCAAGTTCACAGAACACAATACCGCTGCCGCGGCCAATGTTGATTTCAAATTCATTGCTTCGTATTTTTATTTTGAAGTCCTTTCAATTCCAATACAGCGCTCAATCGCACCATTCGCGGTGGGCCAATGAATACCTCGGCCCATCCGCTTCCACCCTCAAGACCATACCTGTTGTTGGCGTATTGGGAATTGTTGTTGGCGTCTGAAACGTAAAGCGCATTGAAGGCATTAGTTACACTTAGTCTTACCCGCAGCAGAGCTTTAGGGGATATGTCAAACGATGTACCTGCGTTGATGTTCAAGAGCGAATATCCCGGTGTGACCCAAACATCTTTGGGTTCGCCTTGGGTGATTACGTCTCCGGGAGAGAAGTTGGCATAGTGCTCCCAAAACAAGGTGTTTCTGATGGAAATGTAGGTTCCGTATTTCGGCCGGTAACTCAAGGCAATAGACACTTGACGCTGTGCGGCATTTCCCACCTTCACGCCATTCAAGTTGACCAAGGTGTCCGCCCTGCTGCCATCTGCTATGCGGGTGACGAATGTATTGGTCGTTTGGTTGACGAGGTCCACCCGCTCGTTGCTCGTCCATCGCCAATTCCCCAAAGACATCACGCCCTGGACATCAAATTTTGAAGTGACATCGTAGGCGAAATCCCATTCCAATCCTGAGTGAACGGCATCTGCGTTGAGCAAGTTATACCCCAACGAACGGTCTGCGTCTTCGATGACAGCAGCTCCAATTTCTCCCCACTCGCTCGCATCTCCTGTACCCTCTGTAAGGGCGATCAAAGCGTCTCGACCCGCCACCGTGCTGGTATCAGCGTAAACCGAGAGGGTGGGATCGTTCCATAGTCCAGCGACTCCGTAAAATCGATTGACAGCCTTGTTTTCCCATCCCGTGCGGTAAGCGTTGATGTTCGAAGCAAAATTCCCTCGTGCATATTTCATCCCAATTTCAACGGCCTTCACGTATTGGTTTTCGAAGCCCTCAATCACGTTGTTGTCGAGATCGAAAACAGAGTTGAAAAGAGGCGCCCGGTTCAAGTAGCCGATGTTCGTGTAGGCGTTCAGCCACTCATTGAAATTATAATTACCGCCTGCTTTGATGGTGCCACTGGTGAGTTGCTGCCATGGCGTCGTGTAGTTTTCCAAGTCCGGATTGTCCGCCCTCAGGAATGTAGTGTCCATCAGCCACTGCGTGTTGCCAAGCACTCGGTATTCATCCGTCGAACGCACCTCGTAAGTGGTGTCATTAAGGCTCACGGTTTTCGGTCTGAAATAGTCAATAGCCCGATACCAGCTCTGCGCTCCAGACACGTTCACGAAGGCAGAGAAATTATACTTATCGAGTTCTAATTGGAGGTAAGACCCGCCCCACGCTACTTGCCCGTCATCGTAATAAAAATACTTATCACCCTCGCGCAACGGCTCATCAAAGTCTGAATTTTGATCTCGGCGATCGTTCGGAGCATCATAGTAATCGGCACCAAACATATCACCGATGGTTCGGTAGTGACTTCCGGTGTAATGCCTTGCATCAACACCTGCGCTAAAGTTGAGGTTCTCGTTCAAGGCCGATTTGAAGTTGGACAATGCGCCAAACCAACGGTGATCATTGTGTGAAATTCGAATGAAATTTGAAGCCTTCCTTTCTCCGTTTTCGTCGACGTTGAGACCGTTTGGCCCGAATTCAAACAATTGGTGAGCATCCCAAATCCCTTGGATATCCATGGTGTAGTCGTCGCGCCGCGATGCTCCGGATGTGCTGAGTAACGCTTCTCCACCGCCGCTGCCAAAGCTGGCGTATGCGGTAGTGGTCAGTGAAGATCGGTCCGATAAACTCCAAACGTCTCGGAGTGTAACAATGGGCTTGAAGTAGGCGTTTTGGCGTGGATTGTACCTCCTGTTTGCTCCGTAAGTAGTGTCAACTTGTCCCGTGGTCTCATTGAAGTTGTAGTACACCTCATGGTAGTTGACCAAAAATTCGTTGAATCCTCGTCCTCCACCGACGACTGTATTGTAAGAAGTGTCAATTTCTCCGGTGGACTGATTTTGGTTGTAGTTGGAGTTGTAAATATCCTCCAGTTCCTGCTGCCCAGTTCCATCTGTGAGTTGGGCAGCCAAATCCTTGTCGTATTCAAATACTTGCATTTGGTACGCGCGCTGTCCGTGGCGTTGAGGCGCTCCGAAGGTGGTGATACTTAAGTTGTGATTCCCTAGGGTCTTTCGCCCTTTCAGGTAATATGCATAGGTCGTGGACTCCAGTCCTTCTGCAAACCCTTGATTCGATTTGTAAGAACCCGCAAAATGGAGGAATCCTTTGTCCTTGTTTCCAAAGACTCCGCTCAGGCTATTTCGGTAATAACCGTATGACCCCACTTCTGACTGGTAATTAATGGAACCGTTACCGGATTCATCGCCTCCTGTCAAAATATTGATGGTACCTCCTACGGACGGAATAGCGAGTTTGCTGGCGCCAAGTCCTCGTTGAACTTGAGTGGTTCGCACCACTAGATC
>DDEH01000091.1:24722-59182 GCA_002336085.1 Flavobacteriales bacterium UBA1959
CCATCGACCATGACCGCAAGATTCGTTTGGTCGAAGCCCCGAATGGTAACACGGGTATCTCCGTCACCGCCTCCCTGTTGAGTGGCATACACACCGGGTGTAGTGTTCAATACCATAGGGAGATCCCGCCCGGCCAATTCTTCTTGGATTTGAGCGGGCAGCACATTCGTAAATGCAACCGGCGTCTTCCTAGAGATCACGATATCTGCGGCAACCACGGCCTCATTCATGACCAATGTCTCCATTTTGAATCGGGCAAATATTTCGCCGCCAAAACATCTGAACTGCCTCGATTGATTGGAGTAGCCGATGTAAGAGACTTCAATTGTCAACTCTCCGAGAGGAGCGGGGATGGAGAACTGGCCGTCGAGGTCGGTCGAAATGATTTCGTTGCCTGTTTTAATGTATGCTCCAATCAACGGCTCACCTGTTAAGACGTCTTCAACTGCACCTTTGACGATGCAGGACTGGGCTGACGCGTTGGCAGTAAATGCGACCAAAAAGAATGCGACCAACCTCCAAGGCTTCAACGTACCCATGTTCTATGGAATTATTTCAGGACAAAACGCTGCATTGAGCGCGCGCCATTCTCAAAGGTCACTTCCACGAGGTAGATACCAGCTGATGAATCTTTCATGGACAATTGAGAGACCTTTTGGCCGTTCAGTTGCTGTCGGACGAGGAGCTGACCTGAGAGGCTGTAAACCGTCACTTCCTGCACTGCTTTTTCGCTGCGCAGCCAAGCGAAATTGCCCGAAGAAGGGTTGGGGAAGATTTCAAATTCATTTGAGACCGAGTGCTCATCAACAACAGTGGTGCCGCAGTCGCACGTGTGAGAACCTAGATTAGCGAAGACGACGTCCAAGGTGTAGTCCAAAGAGTCACTTGACCACAAAGTGCCGTTCCATTCGTCCACGACCAAGAACTCATCGATTGCGTCTGTATCGCCTTGAGTGACGGCTTCTTTCCTCACCAAAGAGTGATTTTGCGTCATTTCAGCCCAACCGGTGACTCCGGGATCTTCGCCGATCTTACCAAAGATATCAATCGCAGAATTGGTTGATATTTTACGAAGAACCATGGCATCATTGCCATTGAAGTACATCGTGTTGTTCTCTGCATACACGGGGCATACCCATAAGTCTGCCGCTTCAGCGAGCTCATCCCAAACAGGTGCTTCAAAGTCTACACCGTCGGGATCTTGCTTGTCCAAGACCACTACAACAACACTATTGGCTTCCAACGTGCCGGAAAGGTCTACTTTTTGATTGTCTTGAGCTGTAGTTGCTCCATTGGAATAGCGCTCCAAACGATAATCGCCAAGATCCACAGCAGCATCGGTAGGATTGAAGATCTCAATGGCCTTGTTATTACTCCAGCCCTCAAGATATTCAGAGATGAAAAGATCGGTGCATTGAGCACTGGAAAACAAAGGCATCAATAGGGCAGCGCCCAGAATGTGAGTTGTGAATCGCATGTGATTTGGTTTCGTGTGAATTCGCTGCAATTTAATGTCGAAATTGCCCAAGTCAATGAGAACTTTTGAATTCGAACACATTCGCGATTGCTGCCTTGCAAAATTGGCCGTCACAGAGTCTTTTCCTTTTGATGATACTACAATGGTATGGAAGGTTCTCGACAAGGTTTTTGCCATTGCCAACGTAGATGATTTTCGGAGCGTATCACTCAAATGCAATCCTGCACGATCGATTGAATTGAGGGAGCAATTTGAAGGCGTTCGTCCGGGCTGGCATTTGAACAAGAAGCATTGGAATTCGGTCAGCGCAGAGTTGGATGTGGACTTGGCCCTTGTTCTTGAGTTAGTGGACCACAGCTACGCATCCGTGGTGAGGGGAATGACGAAAAAATCCCGAAAGGAACACGGGTTATAAACAGAGAGAATGAGTTTGTGGCGTTCCTTCCTATCCTTGCGTCATGGAGCTGACAACATTGGATTGGGCCATTGTGGCAGGATATTTTGCATTGGCATTGGCCATTGGATTGTGGGCCTCTCGTGATGCCGGTAAAAGTGCCAAGAGTTTTTTTCTTGCCGGCCGGAATATGCCGTGGTGGTTACTGGGAATCAGTATGGTCGCCACCACTTTCTCGACGGATACGCCAAACTTGGTCACTGGATTGGTCAGGGAGCAGGGTGTAAGCGGAAATTGGGGGTGGTGGGCGTTTTTATTGACCGGCATGCTTACCGCTTTTGTTTATGCGCGCCTCTGGCACCGTTCCGGTGTTTTGACAGACATTGAGTTTTACGAATTGCGCTATGGCGGAAAGCCTGCGGCAGTATTGCGCGGATTCCGGGCGCTTTATTTGGGCTTGGTGTTCAATGTTTTGGTCATGGGGACGGTTTCCTTGGCAGCGATCAAGTTGGGAGGGATTTTGATGGGCTGGCCTGGGTGGTTGACTCTGACCATTACGGGCGCTATTACGCTTTCTTATAGCGCATTAGGAGGTTTGCGTGCAGTGATTTTAACCGATTTGGTGCAATTTGTTTTGGCGATGATTGGTTCCATTTGGGCGTGCGTTTACATTCTCGATCTTGAGGCCATAGGCGGCTTGTCAAATTTGCTGGCTCATGCCGAGGTTTCCACGAAAACAGCAATGCTTCCAGATCTGCATGACGCTAGCCAATGGGTTCCCATCCTGCTGGTGCCATTGGCTGTTCAATGGTGGGCGAGTTATTATCCAGGAGCAGAACCAGGGGGAGGTGGATACATTGCACAGCGAATGTTCAGTGCGAAAAGCGAGTCGCACGCGATGGGGGCCACCTTGCTCTTTAACATTGCGCACTATGCGCTGCGTCCTTGGCCGTGGATTCTAATTGCTTTGGCCTCCATAGTAGTCTTCCCAGAACTGAGTGATTTACAGGCGGCGTTCCCTGATATTCCGGCAGATAAATTGGGCCATGATCTGGCATATCCGGCGATGCTTTCGCTGCTGCCGCCAGGCCTTCTTGGGCTGGTCGCAGCATCATTGCTGGCAGCGTTTATGAGTACCATGTCCACGCAGTTGAATTTGGGTGCGAGCTATTTGGTAAATGACTTCTGGGTTCGTTTTATCCGGCCGGATGCCACGGACCGCGAACAAGTTGCCGCGGCCCGTATTACCACCATTCTATCCCTGTTGCTGGGCAGTGGGTTGGGTTTGCTTTTAACGGATGCAGGTCAGGCATTTAATCTTCTTCTGCTCATAGGAGCTGGCACGGGTGGTTTGTTCATTCTCCGTTGGTTTTGGTGGAGGATCAATGCGTGGACAGAGTTGGTCGCTATGGCCGGCTCAATTGTAGTTGCTGGTTATTTCACGTTTGTTCACGACCACGTAACTGACACGGTCTGGGCTTCCCATGAGAAGCTCGTTTGGGGTGCACTTATTACTACTCTAGTTTGGGTGGTCGGAACCTTTGTTACCCCTCCCGAATCGGAGGAGACATTGAGAAAATTTGTGGCCAAAGTGCGACCGGGTGGTCCCGGGTGGAGCCGGTATCCTGTGCAGTCTGATACTGAGGGAGGATGGGCCGTTCCTCGAGGAATCATTTCTATGCTTTTGGGCAGTGCTGGTGTTTATGCCGCATTGTTTGCCGTAGGCTCATGGCTTTATGGGGAGAAAGGGACGGCTTGCATGCTTGGAGCCGCCGCGTTAATTAGTATGGCCATTATTATTGGTCTCAATCGAAAACGTGCATGACGTTCTCGGTATCTGCTCCGGGCCGAATTTGTCTATTTGGGGAGCATCAAGATTACTTCGGACTGCCTGTCGTCGCCTCTGCAATAAATTTGCGCACCACGATTCGGAGTTCCTCTCGGGTGGATCGGTTGGTTCAATTGAATTTGAAGGATACAAATGAGCGTTTGGTTTGGGACCTGGATGCATTGCCCGCGCCCAAGCCTCGCGAGTATCTACTCATTGCATTGCACTTGGCAAAGCGAGAAGGTTGGCTCCCTGGAAAAGGTTGGGATGCAGAGGTGTCCAGTGGTATTCCAATGCGCGCTGGAGCGAGCAGTTCATCGGCATTGTTGGTGGCTTGGTGTGCCTTGATTGCGCAGCGAAAGGGAGCGTATTGGAACCAAGATTGGGCAGCTCATGCGGCTTGGCGGGCAGAGGTGGAGTGGTTTGATGAGCCCGGTGGTAAGATGGATCAAACGGTTTGTGCCTTCGGAGGTACACAGTTCATTGAATTTGAGCCGCAATTCAAAACGATGGCATTGCCCATGCCCCGAGGCTCATGGGTCTTGTTTGATACCAATCAGCCCAAAGACACACTGGGCGTTCTTTCACGCGCCAAGCACCGTCGTTTAGAACTGCTCGAAGAATGGAAAGCGGATTGTTCAACAATGGTGCTTTCGGTACCGCCTCAATTTCCGGCTCACTGGAACGCAGAAGAACAGCGTTTAATGTTGGCTACCCTCGAAAACAAACGTATCTCAGCAGAAGGGGCTAGTGAATTGGCCCAAAGTCCAATGCCTTTGATGAAAATAGGGGCCCTGTTGCAGCAACATCACCATTGGTTAAGCCATGGAATTGAGGTATCCACTCCCCGCATTGACAGCATACTCAAGCAAGCCCAAAAAGCGGGTGCTTTGGGAGGGAAAATAAATGGATCTGGCGGAGGAGGTACTGGTTTTGTGCTCTGTCAATCGGAGGTTGAAGCAGAGGTGATTGATGCCATATCAATGGCTGGAGGGCATCCGATTCCCATTGCGCTGGGAGCGGAAGGTGTACGGATTGAAGATTAGAAAAATTGATACCTTGACCTCATGAAGTGCGATCGAATTGTGATTTTAGCTGCGGGCAGGGCTTCGAGGATGAGAAGCAGTGCAATGGATATCCGAGAAGGTTCGGCTTTGGTTAATCTGTCGCTGGAGCAAGATGCTTTGTCGCGCCCCAAGCCGATGATTCGAGTAGGTCCAAATCAGGAGCCGCTATTGCAGTTTATCATGGAACAAGCTCTTCGTGCAGGCTTTACAGAGGCAACCTTGGTGCTGCGCCCGGATGATGCCGTAACAAAACCCTTCATAAACGAATGGAACGTTACCCCTTCTGGACAAAAAATGCAAGTTGGTTGGGCAGAGCAACATCGACCCTTGGGCACGGCCCACGCGGTGCAGTGTGCGCTCGAGCAAGATCCAGTGCCATCGGGAAGCAGCTTTGTACTGTGCAATGGAGACAATGTGCCGACACGTCAATCCTTGGCACGATTAAGAAGTGAACCTAGGGGGCAGGCTGTGCTCGCTTACGACCGAGATACCCTAGGTCTGCCGCTTGAAAAAATCAGGGCCTTTGCCATTTTAAAAGGCATCGCTGGCCGGCTCCAATCCATCTTTGAAAAGCCGGACCAAGCGTTTGTGGACCGCATAATGTTGGAGGATGATTCGGTGCTGGTTTCGATGAATTTATTCCGATTGGATCCTGACGTACTGCGCACATTTCTTCTGGATTTGTCGCCGCATCCAACCCGTGGCGAATTGGAGTTGCCTGAGGCGATTCAACGAATGGTGCAAGCGGGGCACTCCATTGAAATGGTCAAGGCCGAAGACGAGGTGTTGGATTTGACCTGCCTCACCGATGTGGATGAATTGCAGGATGGACTTAAAATTCTCGAGCCTTTTCAATTGGAAGTTTGCGCGAGCACTCCGTCCGATGTGCGCGTGTCTGTTGAGGCTGGTGCTCATCGTTTGGAGCTCTGCTCGCATTGGCCATGCGGCGGTTTGACACCACCGGAAACAGATATCCGTCGTTCGGTCCATTTGGGTATTCCTGTTCACGCGCTCATCCGACCGCGAGCGGGACATTTTCACTTCAGCAATGATGAGAAAGCCTGGATGACTGATCAGATCGAAGCATCGTTTGAAGCAGGAGCTGTGCGCGCTGTGGTGGGCGGATTGAACACCAAATCTCGGCTGGACTTGGTTCAGCTGGAAGCGTGGGCATCGCGTTTTGGCGGGCATCGGTTGGTGGTCCACCGCGCATTGGACGCAAGTGCCGATTGGCGAGCGGATATATCGGCCTTAAAAACCATTGGGATTCATCGGTTGCTCAGTAGCGGTGGAGGAGAAAAAGCGACGGATGGGGCGGAGAATATACGGTTTGCTTTGAAGAATGGATTTTACGTGACAGCTGCCAGCGGCGTCCGGCCCAATCAACGCGAGGACTGGATTCAAATGGGCATTAGCGACTTCCATGCTTCATGCCGACGTGAAACGGTTGAGTCGACGCGGCATTTTGATGGCCGTGATTATCCTGTGCATGCTGAAGAAGTTGGTGCATGGTTTCGTTGAGCTCTTGCTCTGATTTACATTTGACCATGCGACACACCTTTTACTGGTTTTTCTCTGCGGCCGCTTTATCGGCAATCGTGGGCTGTTTGACCCCTCAGGTGCAACCGATTTCGACGGCAATTATTCCCGCTCCAGAACATTTGAATGTGTTGGAGGGAACAGAATCGACGTGCGTTTGGCGAGGCGATTGGAAATGGCACATTGACGACGCATGGAGTGGGAGTGAACAGGTTTGGAAAACGTGGTTGCCTGGAAGCGCCAGACAAAGTGGATTGAATCTCCAGCTGAATCGCGTCGAAGGCATGCCGAGAGAAGGCTATGATTTGGAGATCAATGAATCGGGTGTAACCATTCGGGCCAGCCAAGAGGCAGGAGCGTTTCACGCGCTGACAACCCTGCGGTGGATGCTGCCACCAAATACGGATGACGCGGGTCCTTGGGCATTGCCGAATGTTTCGATCTCTGATGCTCCGCGGTTTGAACACCGTGGACTTTTGCTGGATTGTTGCCGACATTTTATGGATCCAGCGTTTGTAAAACGTACCATTGACATGTTGGCATTGCACAAGATGAATGTGTTGCATTGGCATCTCACCGAAGACCAAGGCTGGCGCGTGGAGATTGACGCATATCCGAAGTTGACGACTACCGGTGCGTGGCGCACTGAGTCAGACGGAATGCAGCACGGTGGATTTTATACCAAAGCGCAGATTCGAGAAATTGTGGCATATGCGGCGGATCGCAATATCACCATCATTCCAGAAATTGAACTTCCGGGCCACAGCCGAGCTGCCATTGCTGCCTATCCGTGGCTCAGTTGTACGGGTGATTCTTTGGAAGTCCCATGCGATTGGGGGGTGTTCAAGGATATTTATTGTGCTGGAGAAGACTCGACATTTAGATTTCTAGAACAAGTACTCTTGGAGGTTATGGAGTTGTTTCCGTCAGAATACATCCACATTGGAGGGGATGAGGCGCCTAAAGTACGCTGGGAGGCGTGCCCGAAATGCCAGCGTCGCATAAACGAAGAGGACCTGCATGACGAGCACGAGCTGCAATCTTGGTTCATTACAAAAATTGGAAGCTTTCTAGCACAGAACAACCGCAAGCTTATAGGATGGGATGAAATTCTTGAGGGAGGACTTCCCGATGGCGCCACGGTTCAGTCGTGGAGAGGCATGGAAGGGGGGCGTGATGCAGTGGCCATGGGACGCGATGCGATCATGTCGCCGACGTCGCATTGTTACTTTGATTATCCCATTGAATCAATCGATCTGGAGCGCGTTTATGGTTTTGAACCGGAGCCTGAGGGATTACATGGGACAGGCCGCATTCTCGGCGGCGAATGCAATATGTGGTCAGAGCGGGCACCTCAGGAATTGGTGAATTCTAAGATTTTCCCTCGGATTGTGGCCATGAGTGAAGTTCTTTGGAGTGCGAAATCAAATAAGAATTGGGAAGAATTTAAGAGAAGGATGGGGTTGCATTATGGCCGGTTGGATGCTTGGAATGTGGATTACGGTTGGGAGGCAGTTCCGATTGATATTTCCTGCGAACCTGCGGACAATGAAGGTCACCTCAAGGTGGAATTAAATCGCGCCATTTCGGGCGTGGATGGCCAGGTTTATTGGCAGCATGCGGAAGAAGATAGCCTCATTCGTGAGCCGTTTGATCGCGCTTTCAAACTTGAAGGTGAAGGCACATTGGTGGTGAACTTGAGCCGTGATGGGATTTCGATCGGTAAGCCTTGGCGGTTTCCTTTGGCCGGGCACGTTGGAGCGTTCAAGCCTGTGGAATTGGGCCACGAATGGAGTTCTTACTACCCAGGAGGAGGCGCACAAGGATTGGCCGATGGCCGCAGGGGTTCGCAAGATTTTCGAGATGGATGCTGGCAAGCCACTCAAGGCGCGGACATGTCAGTTACAATCGCGCTCGGAAAAACCCAGCAGGTGGATGCATTAAGTATGCAATTTTACCTCTACCAAGATGCTTGGATATTTGTACCGGACTCGGTTCGTTTTCAGTGGTCCACGGACGGTGAGAATTGGCAAGGAGATTGGATGAGCAGGGAGGTGTGGAATCGTCCTATGGCTTTTGAACCAGACGAAACCCAAGGGGCAGTGAACGTGAGAGTGCCGGTGAATGCGGAGACCCAGTTCGTTCGATTTCAAGCGATCAATCCGGGTCCGTGTCCTGATTGGCACGATGCCGCTTCGTCAGCCTCTTGGCTGTTTATTGATGAACTTGTGGTCCACACTCCATGAGCTGACCTCAGCACGGAAACCCCCAGACGGTCAATAAGCCAAGCAGATCAGTGGTGTTCACCGAGCCATCGCTGTTTAAATCCAGAGGAGTTGGTGCCACACCGCCAGCTGCATTTGTCGACTCGCCAAAATGTACCAACAAAAGAAGCAGGTCGTGCAGATTTCGAACCCCGTCTGCATTGAAGTCTCCCGAGCAATTCGATGGGATTTCAAGCAAAGGGAATGCATACGATTCCGCCAATAAGAAGGCATCCACTCCTACCAGCTGTCCAATGGCACGTCCGGGAAAGTCGTCTTGCGGTGGATGGATTCCTCCCCAAATTCGGGAGAGTGCACTCTGATCTGCTGCATCCCGATAAGTGGCCCATTGGAGTTCGAAATCATGAGAAGGACCGTCTTCAAAAACCAAAAACTCATGGGCGTCAATTGCAAAAGTTCCCATTCCCCCGGGGAAGTACTCGTCGCCAGTAAACATGCACAGTACCTCTGCCGCTGCTCGGCTAAAGGTGGAGTGTCCGCTGACATATCCGGCAAAAGGTGGCGTCACAAAAGTGGGGCGCTGGTAGGGCCACCATTCGCGGGCCCGAATCCACCCCACGCCAGCGTTATTCAGGGATGGAATACCAATGTAGTCAGGTCCACGCCACGCCATGACTTTGACTTCGTAGAGGTGTTCGTTCGATGGTCCGCGCAACTCCACCGGATCGTTGGACGTGATCAATTCGATTTTTCCAGGAATGAGGGGAAGGCCGGCTCCGTTGTAATTCGGTAGCTCCGGATCTGAACTTTGGCCTCGATCGGCCATCCAGCGAATGGCCGATACAGGCCTCACGTAATCGTACCAGCCTTTGTTGCTCCAAGCTGAGATGGCGGCATCGTGCATGGCGCCGCCCATGGCAAAATATCCGAGCACATCCCAGTCCAATTTGCTCAAAGGCTCCCCCGTCCCTCGCCAGCGCCGATCAAGTTCCGCTTGATCATTGACGTAATTCAATAGCGTAAACCAATGACCGGGCGGCGTCTCAGACTCGGGGCCGTCCGCCCAGTATTCGGCCAGCACCCTGGTAAAGTCGCCACGCAATACTTCCTGAGGCTCGTAAGGACTTCCCGTAAAGGGATTGGTTGGATGCCCTGGCGTCGCGTTTGGAGCCTGAATCATTCCACTTTCTGCCTGGTAATACTCCCTGGCTTCTTCCATGGATTGAGGCATCAGTCCATTCAGTCCAAAGGCACCGGGACTGATGTCCCAAACAATGGAGTCGAGAGGATCGAGGTGAGACGACCACAAGCTGACCAATGTGTGGCCCCACTTGTAGTCACTTTCCAAGTCTGTGTACTGCCCTGGATCGATGAGTGGCGGAGGATCCGCTGCATGATAGACCGTATAATTGCTACCTAGCCGTTTGAATACGCTGGTATCATTTGCGTTCATCGCAAACGGTTGAACATTTCCCCATTCTGCGCTCAAGAAATCTGGCGACGCATTGGTTCCTTCATTTCCCGATTGATCTATAAATTCTGCCAATTGAAGAGGCTGCCATCGATTGGGGAAAAACATGTTGGGGTTGCCGGGCTCGTCCATCACGAGGTTCCAATTGAAGGGATTGTAGTATGTGTTTTGGTAATTGATCTCCTCGAAAGCTCCGTCTTGAAACCCAAATGCGATGAACTGTTCGGCCAAGTGATTCCCCAAAGCGTTGGCGTTTTGTTCCCAGTTTCCGGTGGTGTAATCTGTCGAGTAAAATGCTGTGTCATAGCCGAGCTGTTCCATTTGTGAATGGAGATGTGCCATGATACGTTCCGACCGAGGTGCATTCGCGAAGCGATGGAGCATCAGCCGATAGCTGCCATAGCTGATGGATCGGTTCCGGGCCTCCTGCCGGTCCGATTCATTTGTAAGCGAAGGCATCGGCTCCCAAGGACAGATGAATTCACCTACGGTATCGCCCAGCAGCCAAGGTTGTGGCCCGATTGTGCTCAGAGGTGCCCAAGCCGTCCAAGCATCATAGGCCAGTGCAGATTGATGCCACAAGTTGCGGGCGTGGACTGTGGGGCGTGCAAAGTCATTGCGTATTCCAACGAGTAGCGCCTCGTTCCAAAGCCTCGCCGCACTGTGCGTTTCCAGGGTTGGCCAACCCTCCAATGGCATTCCGTTGCAGTTGAGTCCTGCATCGGGATAAAAGCACGAGCCGTCATTGGTTTGAGCGGCGATGGTGTAATTGCAGGCGTGGACGTCCGTGCATCCGACTTGGAACCATGGCTGAGAACCCGGTTCGATAATTTTATATGTGCTATCGGCATCAAAGGTCCCGTGCGTGCTTTCGATTCCACTCGGCCATCGGATGTTCATGGAATCTACTTGGGTGGCATCTGCAAGTCCAAAATGAGCCACAAGCGAACTCGCTCCACTGTATCCCTGGCCACAATTGATTTCATCCATCCTTGTTTGTCCATTGAAATGGATTTCCACGCGAGCGCCAACGGCCGATCGATTGGAGCTGGTTCCTTCCAATTCAAATCTGATGTAATGGCCAGAACTGTTTTGGTTTTCAAGGATCTGAAATCCCGGTTGCGACGCGGATCCAGTGGTGGCGATGGCCAAGTCCACGTCACCATCGCGGTCGAAATCTCCTTGCGCCAAACCATAATCGGAGTGGTTGTGTTCCAAAACAGGGTCACCTTCACTGACCAAGTCAAAAGTCAAGTCACCGTTCCCGTGATACAGATGATTAGGAGTTGGAGCAAATGCGAAATCGTTAACGACGTACAAATCCCATTCTGAGTCCAAGTCGTAATCAAACCAAACGCATCCCCATGTCATTCCTGAATCGTCCACTCCAGCTGATTCTCCAATGGCTGTATACGTGCCGTCACCATCATTTAGGAAAAGTTCGCTCGGATACAAATTGGTAATGTAGATGTCGAGCCAGCCGTCGTTGTTTATGTCTGCTACATCAACGCCCATGCAGTTGCCCTGATAATCGAGGCCAACCTCAACCGCATTTTCGGAAAACGTTCCATCGCCATTGTTTTGGAAAAATTTATTCACCTGATTTCCGTCGTGGGTCACGTACAGGTCTTGGTCGCCGTCATTGTCAGAATCAAAAAACACGCATCCCATGCCGATCCCCGTATCCTCAGTTCCACTGGGGAAAGTCACATTTTGGAAGGATTGACCGCCCATATTTCGGTACATGGCATTGTGGCTGTTCATGTTGACCACGTATACATCAAGCCAGCCATCACCGTCATAATCTGCAGCGTGCAAACTGCGGCAAGGCCCTTCATTGCCAAAATTGTAATCGTCTGTAGCGTCTTCGAATGTGCCGTTGCCATTGTTTAGAAACAAGCGATTGGCATCAAGATAATTGCCTGTTATCAGATCGGGCCAGCCATCGTTGTTAAAGTCGCCCCACAAGGCGGCGTTGCTATTGCCCGGGTCATTGACTCCCGCCTGCACAGCGACTTCTTCAAAATGCATTCCACCGGTGTTGAGAAACAGCTTATTGGGACCTTGTTTTGTCGCTGCATAAATATCGGGCCATCCATCGCCATTGAAGTCAGCCACTGCGGTGGCATGGTGAAGCCCATCCACATCCACTTGAGCGCTTTCTGAAGCATTTGTGAATAGAACGCTGTCTTGGGCGTGCACTTGCAACGTCGTCAAAAGCAGCATTCCAAAGAATATTGTGCTGCATAAGGGACAGAAAGGAGCAGAAATTAGACGCATTAGATGACTTGCAAGATACTATCAATCTAAAATTTCAAGGCTCAGAAGTGCAGTTGAGTTCCATTATCTGACTCGTTAGAGGGCTTAAATGACGATTTAAGCTAATATAAAATTATATTAAGCGTGTTTATTTGTAATATTGTCGAGTATTTCAATGCGGAGTTTGCAGGCATCGCACTGAATGACTAGTAGATTGTTAGGGTGAAAGGACGCAGGGGTGCGTCCTTTCTGTTTTTCCTGAATTTCAATGGGTTTCATGTTTGCAAAGACTATAATCTCCATTATATTTGCACCCCCTTAGGGAAAAACACAGTCGAAAGCATATGGCTCATCACAAATCATCTTTGAAGCGCATTCGTTCCGATCGGAAGAAAGCCGCTCGCAACCGTTACCAGCACAAAACGACTCGAAATGCCGTTCGTGCATTGCGAGCAACAACTGACCCCAAGAAGGCTGCAGAAATGCTACCAACGGTTTCAGCGATGTTGGACAAACTTGCCAAGAATAACGTGATTCATAAGAATAAAGCGTCTAACCTCAAATCGAGTTTGGCCGTTCACGTATCGAAGCTCTGAGCTATCGAATTAACGCATTGATTAGCCCCCTGGAAACAGGGGGCTTTTTTTTTTGACTTTTTTCAAGATTGATTTCATAAACTAGATTTTGCAAGGGAGGTAAATGGCAATAAAGAAGGAGAGGCCTCGGGAAAAACTAATTTTGGAGGGTGCTCAGTCTCTGACAAATCAAGATTTATTGTCCATACTGGTTGGTTCTGGTATACGCGGAAAACCGGTATATGAGGTTGCGGAGTCGCTATTGCAGGTGGCGCAGGGCGATTTGGCTGTCCTTTCGAAGATGCCTCCTGAAGCTTATGCATTGGTCGATGGTATCGGCATGGCCAAGGCCGTTCAAATTGCAGCCGCATTGGAATTGGGCAGAAGGCGCCAGATGGCTACTGGACGCCGGCATTCTTTGAATGTTATCCGCAGTTCGCAGGACGTATACCGGCATTTTTCTCTGAAGCTGACCGATTTGGGCCATGAAGAGTTTTGGTTATTATTGCTGCGTAGGTCCAATGCTGTGATGAGTGAAGTTATGATTAGCCGCGGAGGCTTGACCGGAACCGTCGCAGATCCCAAGATTATATTTTCGAAGGCGCTTGCGATGAGAGCGGCTGGCATTATTGCTGTGCACAACCATCCTTCCGGCAATTCTAAGCCAAGCCGAGCCGACCGCGAACTCACAAAAAATCTTCAATGGGCAGGCAAAATGTTGGATTGTCCGTTATTGGACCACCTCATTGTTGCGGGTGACGACTACTTTAGCTTTGCCGATGCTGGCGAATTGTAAAAGGTATACTTGTTTTGAAGACTCTTTTGACCATCGTAGGGGCCCGACCTCAAATGATGAAGGCTGCTGCCTTTAGCCGCGCAGTTGCTCTTAACGCTGATGAGTTAAAGCAGGTCTTATTGCACACTGGTCAGCATTATTCATACGATATGTCGGGTCGCTTTCAGGAGGAGCTTCAACTTCCACCTGTTGATGTGCAGTTGACTGTCGAAGGAGGTCCGGCCATTCGTTTGGGTCAAATGATGAAAGGGGTTATGGATGCAATTTTATCTTATCGGCCGGATGCGGTGGTGGTTTTTGGAGATACCGACTCTACGTTGGCTGCGGCTTTGGCTGCCAGTCGATTGCATGTTCCTGTGGTGCACATCGAAGCTGGACTTCGTTCATTTGACAAGCGAATGCCAGAGGAGCACAATCGAATTTTGACCGATCATTTGAGTGATGTTCTATTCTGTCCGTCAGAATCGGCGGTTGAACAATTGGCTGATGAAGGCATTGAAACTGGCAAGCGTTATCGTTTGCATGTTGAGCATTCTGGAGATTTAATGTTGGATACTGCCCGTCTATTTGGCGGTATTCCAAAACGGAGAAGGGACGGAAAAGCTGAAAAAGTTTTACTGACGTTGCATCGGCCCTCCAATGTGGATAATTCAACTCGTCTTGCACTTTGGATGGAGCGAATTGGACAATTGGCTCAAGAGAAAGATCTTTTGGTTCTTTTTCCAGTGCATCCTCGCACACGAAAGGAGCTCATTCAACTTTTGGGAGATTCTTGGCAAGACCAATTAATGGCGCGAAATATCGAGGTGCATGATCCTGCTAGTTATGCCCAAATGATTCAATGGTTGCAGGATGTGGATGAGGTCTGGACAGATTCGGGGGGGCTTCAGAAAGAAGCTTTTTTCATGCATCGTCCGGCTTTGGTGCTTCGCGATTCCACGGAATGGAAGGAGCTTTTGGTGGGTGGATATGCGCAATTATGTTCTGAACCCACCGATTTGGAATCTGCTCGAAACGCATTAAATCAAACGGGGTTTGATTTAAATTTTGATTCACCGATTTACGGGAATGGCGAAGCAGGAATGGCCATGGTTAATTCTCTTATCCGATGGCTGAGTCACTAATTATATGGCTCCCGGAGGAGTCGGACGGCCCCAATGAGCGTCACCGATATGTCGCGCACATTGCGTTTGAAGTCATTCTTGGATGTCCATATCAATGGGCCAAAGATGAAACGGAATGGCAGCATAGTAAGCTGCGAAAAATCCAATACGGCGGCACATCTGCGGCACGCGGGGAAGATTCGGCCATTTGGATTCCGTCATCTGGCCTGCTAGGCCTAAAGGGAACCCAAGTTCCAAAGTGGAAGTGGTCTGATGCAGCAACGTCCGCAACACCGGGTGGATCGCGTTTGCCATTTGGGGTGATGCATCGGGGACATGAAGGATCTATCTGCGATTGGTGGAGTTGGCTTTTTTGGATGGTTACACGACTGGAAGAACACGAGTTATCAGTGCAAGAGCGCGATAGATTTGGTAGGATTGAGGGCAAAAAAACATGGGTCTACCAAGAGGGCTGGCTTGAGCGTCCCGAAGTGGAATGCCGTGTTTTGGCATGGGCGAAATACCACGAAGTGGGCCATTCAGTAGGTACTTACCAGGTCATTCCTACCATTGATGTAGACAGTGCCTTTGCCTACAAGCACCGCTCCCTGTTCATGACGCTTGCCGCTGCCGCACAAGATTTGTTCAAAGGCCGTATGCACCGCTTTTCTGAACGCATCCGAGTGCTAAGTGGACGACAGTTCGACCCCTATGAAACGTATGATTGGTTGGAGTCGCAGCATCAAAACGCTGGCATGGTTGCTATTTATTTTTTCTTGCTTGCTGACCGAGGTGAATACGATCGAGGAATCTTCTGGAAGTCTGCAGGGCTCCAGAAGCAAATACGGGAATTGAGGAGTCAAGCGAAGGTTGGGATTCATCCGGGTGTTGCTTCTCATGACGCGCTCGGATTGGATACAATGAAACGGGAAATGGCGCGCCTAAAACACATCATTGACGAACCTGTCACTCGATCCAGGCAACACTATTTACTCCAGAATCCTGGCAACAGTTGGCGCCGGTTGCAATCCTTGGGCATAAAGGAGGATCATTCGCTCGGTTTTGCCGATGTTCCCGGGTTTCGTGCGGGCATGTCTCGTGCCTTCCCTGCCTATGATCTGAAGGAAGAAGCGATTATGAACTTGGAGTTGCATCCCATTGCAGCGATGGATGCCACGTTCATGCGCTACCTCAAAGTGTCGCCTGATGAAGCAGTTGAACATGTTGCAAAAATTGCCTCATCCGTCCGCGAAGTAGGTGGTGTTTTGCGCTTGCTTTGGCACAATGAATCTGTCAGCGACACAGGGAGTTGGACAGGGTGGAGAATGATGTATCAACAAATGCTGCAACGCGTCCGTTAAAACAATTTTCATGTTACACGACCTCAGCCAATCACCGGGCATTTCGCACGATATCCTAGCTCAACTGCGCAATGTTGAGTTGCAGTCAGACCGTGCACGCTTTCGTATGAATCTGACTCGAATGGGCGAGTGCATGGGGTATGAAATCGCCAAAACGTTGAGTTACCGTCTGGGTGTGGTGCAAACGCCACTTGGAAAAGCTTCGGTGAATCAGCTGGCAGAGCGGCCTGTTTTGGGAACAATTTTGCGTGCAGGATTGCCTATGCATTCTGGACTTAGCCGTGTTTTTGATCAATCGGATCATGCGTTTGTTTCCGCTTGCCGAGAATACGAAGACGAAAGCCACGAACATTTTAGCATCGGCATTGGGGCGGTGAGTTCTCCTAGCTTGGAAAACCGCACCTTGATTCTGGCCGACCCTATGCTGGCAACAGGAGCATCACTGGCTCAGGTGTTAGAACTATTGATTGAGCGCTTTGGCATGCCTTCAGAAATCCATATCGCAGCGATTATAGCGAGTGCTGAAGGAGTTCAGAAAATGCTAAGTGTTATGCCGAGTCACGGTCATCTCTGGGTTGGGGAAGTGGATGCAGTGCTTACCGATCAAGGGTATATCCACCCGGGATTGGGCGATGCAGGCGATTTGGCATTTGGTTCAAAAATGAATTAAAATGCCAGGACCCATCGAAATGATACTGTGGATGTTGGCTGCGATTGTGAAATTTATCGTGACCCCATCCATCATGATTGGCCGCGGAATTGGGTGGCTTTCGACGGTGATCATTTGCACCATTGGAGCCTCGTTTGGAGTGTTGCTCTTTTTTTATTTCGGGAAATGGCTGTTTAAGAAATGGAAGAAATTACGAGGGGGGAGAAAAAGAGTCGGGCCCATATTTACTCCAGGTCGCAGACGCTGGGTAAGGTTCAGAAGGCGGTTCGGACTTTGGGGATTGTTGGTCATCAGCGGACTTATTTCCGTTCCCATCGCCTCCATTTTGGCTTCCAAGTATCACACGAAGGATGCCAGGATGCCCGCCTTACTCATACTTGCATTTGCCGCTTGGGCCATTGTATTGACGACCATCTCATGGTTGGTTGTAGGGAGTTCGTCCTAATTTTTTTAAAAGCCTAACTTCATTCCATGCTAGCTGACCTCTTCTTTGACCTTGACCGCACTCTGTGGGATTTTGACCGCAATTCAAGAGAAGCATTGCATGAAATCTTCCTAGAATTGGCACAGTCCAAACTTCCCAGTGGATTTACACCGGAGGCATTTATTGCAGTGTATGAAGTTGAAAATGAACGGTGTTGGAAGGCATACCGGGAAGGGACTTTGACACAGCAACAATTGCGTCCGCTTCGATTCAAGCGTTCCGTCGAAAAATTAGGCATTTTGGATTTCGAAGGAATGGATGAACTCGCGGAGGCAATGGGGGAGGCATACGTGAAGCGCGCTCCCTTTCGGACGGGGTTGTGCGAAGGTGCAATGGAAGTATGCGAAGTACTGCACGCCCGCGGACATCGAATGTTCATCTTGACCAATGGATTTGAAGAAGTGCAGCACATCAAGATGCAAAATTCCGGTCTAGAACCATTCTTTCAACGAGTGTTGACCAGCGATGCATTGGGGTTCAAGAAACCCAAAATTGATGCTTTCGAACAGAGCATTGCTTTGACGGATTCATCCCCTTCAAATGCCATTATGATTGGCGATGATATGGAATGCGATGTGCAAGGGGCGCTAGATGCGGGGTGGAGTGCCATCCATTTTGATCCTCATGGAAAAGGCTCACCTGCAAAGGGTACTCGTGGTGAAAGGGCATTCAAGCGCATTGCCAACTTGCGTGAATTATTGGATTTGCCATTGTCCTGATGCCTCCAATTGAACTAACTTGAATTTTTTCTGAATATAATTTTTGCGCCATGGCACAAGACGAACGCACCCAATCAAAAAAACTAAACATTGACTTGCCGGAAGAAGAGGCGCAAGGCGTCTATTCGAACTTGGCCGTGATTACCCACAGTCCTGTTGAATTTGTGGTAGATTTCGCGCAGATCATGCCCGGAATGAAGCAGGCAAAAGTGCGTAGTAGAGTCATTTTGGCTCCGCACCACGCCAAGCGATTGTTGCAGGCTTTGAGTGAAAATGTTCAACGATTTGAGCAGCAGCAAGGCCCCATTCAAGCGCCCAAAGGAAATCAGGACCCAGCGATGCCATTGACCTTCAGTGGCCCTCAGGGAGAGGCTTAGAGTGTAGCTAGACCCTCACCTCAATCCCTGCGAAGGAGCTTGATTCCCCGAACGGTTCCCAATGGATTTCCGAGTAAGTTTCCTTTTTGAGGAGAAACCGATTGTGGTACGTTTTTGCCTTTGGTTATCCCGCAGTTTTCCCACGCCATATCAGGATGAAACCACGTCATTTCGGCAGGTTCATCGGGCATGATGGTGGCAGCACTGTATCCCAGAACAGACCGAGGCCCTGCACTCAATGCCCGAATTGTTGCTTCTAGAGCAGTTTCTTTGGATTCGTTGCGGAGTGCATTCAGTGTTATGGCAAAGGTGGATTCAATACTGGCCATTCCGAATGCGGCGAGATTGAACTCTACATCGTGGTGTTCAAGGTCTTCGGGCCTGTGATCCGAAATGACGGCATCGATGGTGCCATCAATCACGCCGTTGCAAAGTGCCTTGCGGTCAGCTTCAGAGCGAAAGGGGGGCATGGTTTTCAGTGTGCCATCAAAATTACTGAGGTCTTCATCGATGTACCGCAAGTGATTGGCAGTTGTGGCGCACGTTATGTTGGATCCTTGGGCTTTAGCTAATCGAATCAAATCCACAGATTCTGCGGTAGAAATCACGGAGAAATGAAGCCGACCTCCCGTGTATTTAACTACTTCGAGATCTCGTTGGATCCGCATTACTTCCGAGGCTCTGGGGTTGCCTGTAATGCCCATGTGGGTACTCGTAGCTCCTTCGTGCATCATGGCGCCCGCATTCAGTCCCATATCGATGGGGCAACTAATGATAGGTTGTTGCATGCCATCAGCATACTCAAGTGCACGCCGGAGCATTTCGGTGTCATCCATCGGCAAATCGTCCGAGAAAGCTACCGCCCCCGCTTTTCCCAAATCATGCATTTCTGAGAGTGATTTGCCTTCTCCATTGATTGAAATAGTCGCCATGGGATAAAGGGAGCAGGCGAATGAATGGTTGTGCGACTGGAGGAAGGCTACCGCCGACCGATCATCAGGTTTGACATGAGGATTTGCATTCAACGTTACCCGGGTAAAACCACCATTAGCTGCAGCTAAAGCTCCATTTTCTAAGCCTTCTTTGTGCTCGGCACCCGGTTCGTAAAAGTGTGCTTGCAAGTCTACCCAGCCGGGCGAAACGCACGCGCCATTCGCATGCCAGACATTTGCTTCTTCACTTGTATCGATAGTGGGTTTGATTGTTTCGATTTTTCCCGCAGTAATGCGGATGTCTCGAACGTGCCCATGGTGGGCACTTTGGGGATCCATAATTTGGACCTTTTTGATGACTAAGCTTTCCATGCGCGCAGTAATAACGTCTCGATTAAAAGGGCAAACAATGCAAATATCAGGAACGCCTTCCACAAGGGCACGCCTTGCTCGGTTTGTTCAATGATTTGTGGTAGGCTTGAACTCGTAACATTGAGGAGTGTAACGTGTCGCCAGCCCTCTGCTTCAATCATTGAGAGGAACTCTTCCGCTTCAAAAGCGGCATGGTCTGATTCTTGACGGTCCTGGTTCAGTCCGATTGTCGACCAGGCTTGCGTCTTGTCCCGGATCGAGTAATGACCAGGAGGAAGTGATAAGCCCTCGAGCAATACTTGGATCTGACCGGGGACTTGACGGATTTCCGGCAACCATTCGAAAATCGCCTCCCTTGAAAGGATGGCTTGATCAATTTCGTTGTTTCCCCGGGTCAGCTTCAACTCTGAAACGCTGGGAATATCGGCGGTGATGGACCAGCGTTGGATGGAGCCAATTTCACCAGCGTTTACGGGGGTGGAATAGGAACGTTCCGCCATTCTCAGTAGCAGTGGAATCCACAGGGCATGCTGTGTTAAGTTGCTCGATTTAGCATCAGGGCTGACATGGAAAAGAAAGACCTGCCCATTTTTGAGTTGCTGTCGCGTCAAGAAAGGCTTACCCAAGTCTGTGGTTGCCAAAATTTCCTCCGCTGTATTCGGTGTGCGCTTTAAAATCTTGGTGACGACGGGAAGGTCAATGCGCTCTGGGAATTCCGCAAACATCCCTTTGAAAAAAGGATGCTCAAGCTGAATCGAACGAACACGGTCCTCCGTGGTATTCCAACCAGTTGACGCCGGAAGATCAAGGGCGTTCATTAATTCGGTGTCCTCGGTCGTTTGGTCATCGGGGAGGATTACCACACTCCCGCCTCGCTGCACGAATTCGGAAACTTCTCTGGCAAATCCACTGCCTTGAGCAGGCCAAACGTGTAGGAGCAATAAATGAGTCTGAGCGATAAGATCAGGTGTCCATTCGGCGCTTGTTTGTATGGAATACAGTCCACTGGCTGTCCCGAAAACACGTTGGATGGATTGAGTTGCAGCTGCGTCTTTGGCTTCAGTTAGCAGTGTAACGCGGATGTCGTTAGTCACTTCGAATCCAAAGTACCAGTCGTCATCGAATCGAATGGGAGCATCTTCGATGGAGACCACACCTTCCTTGAGTCCGGGTGCACCATGGTTAAAGCGTAAAACCGTGTCTGTGACGAGCCCAGGCACCAAGTTAAAGGTGCCTACAGCAACACGGTCGCCATTGATGCTCAAATTCATGGGCACAGCATTTACGGCGTTTCTGGAATTGTGCTGTATCCGGATTCGGAGGCTCGTCGCACGCTGGGCGATCCGCATGGGCTCATCAAACCAAACAGAGTCGATCCAAATGTTTGGAGCTTCTCCCGCGAGCTCAGGGATGAAATGCCAAGTTGCTAGCGTGTCTGGCGCTTCCGATTCGGATGAAATACCGTGGGTTGATTTTTGCAGATCCGTGAAAAGATATGCGGTGCGTTTTACTCCGTCTGCTTTTATCAATTGGTTGTTGATCCTCGAAAAGACATCATGGATGGGTCGTGAATGTTGCGAGGTTCGAATGCCTTCAATTCGCTCAAGGGCTTGATCCTGTGTCAAAAATTTTTGATCCTTGCCAGAGAAATCACAGGTTAGAATTTGAAATTGATCCGTTGCATCGAATTGCTCAGCGACGAGTGTTGCTTTGTTTCTTGCCACCTGAAGCAATTGACCTTCCTCACCCATGGCTTCCATGGAGTGGCTGTTATCGATGTACAAAGCGACAGCACGCCCATTTCCTGCATTTGCTGCAGTTTCGGAGGCTTGTTCTGCCGGAATTTGGGGTTGTGCAAAGGCGATGATTGCTGCAGCGAACGCTAGCAAACGAGCGATCAAAACCCACCAGTGTCTTATTCGTTGTGTTGCCTTCGCATCCTTTTGCACTTCATTGAGAAAAGCGACTTGTGAAAAGGCTACCCGACGAAATCGACGGAAGTGAAGGAGGTGAATAATGATGGGAATGGCCAATGCACTTAATCCCCACAGTATTTCTGGATGCACAAATTCCATTCGCTGCAAATTTAGTTCCAATTTTGCGTGACATGGCGAAGAATTCAAATAAGAGTTTGATCTCAATAAATCCCGGTGAATTGCCGGATGTTTCTTTGGAATTGAAAAGGTTTTTGTTGGAAAAGGCAGAGGGGTATGAATCGCTTGATTTTATTCCAGACGACCCCATTTCCATCCCTCATCGATTTCAAGATCCTAAGGATATCGAATTGGCAGCATTCCTCACAGCTACTTTGGCTTGGGGCCAGCGAGGCACCATTAAAAAAAATGCAAATGAGTGGATTGCTCGTATGGATGATGCCCCTCGACAGTTTTTGGAACAAGCGAGTGCCTCAGAAATGGAAGCTGTGAGCCAGGGGTTTGTCCATCGAACATTTCAGCCGAGAGATGCTTTGCTGTTTATGCATGCACTCCAAGAATTATTGCACACTTTTCATGGATTGGAAGGGGCTTTTATTCCAGAAAACCCTGCGCTACGCTCATCCGCCTCTGTTAAGCCTCACCTGGAGATCTTTCATGAACGTTTCTTTGCAGCCGCTTCCGTCCGTGGATTTGAAGCTGGCCGCACTCAAAAGCACGTGGCCACTCCGGTTCGAGGATCGGCTACCAAACGATTGAATATGTTCTTGAGATGGATGGTGCGCCCCGCAGGGCGAGGAGTGGACTTTGGGTTATGGAAAGCCCTGGAAACTAGACAGTTGATGATTCCACTGGATGTGCATACGGGCAACGTCGGAAGGAAACTGGAACTGCTTCAACGAAAGACCAATGATTGGCGCGCAGTGGAGGAGCTCATGGCTGCTTTGCGTCAAGTAGATCCTGTCGATCCTGTGCGGTTAGATTTTGCGCTATTTGGACTTGGCGCGATTGAGGGGTTTTGATCTGGCAGAATCTTTAGCCAATCAGTCCCAATCGCTTGTTCACACAGTCATCGATGCGTTCGAAGAGGTGGGCAGGTGTCAGCGTGCGCCAACCGATTTCACTGAGCTCACCGCCTAACACAAAATAACTGTCCAAATCGATGCTCTTCATGTCATCAAGTACATGTTCGCGGAAGTTTAGCAATGCAATCCAACCGTCCTCCTCCATGGCCTCATCAAACCACTCCTCATAGTAGCAATCATCGCCAAAGTGAAAATTGAGGATGTTTTCGCCGATTAGAATGAATCGGTTGATGCCTTCTGCCATGAGGACATCGATGACTTCGCGCTTCAAGAGCATGACATCATTGAAAAGGCAGTCATTCCATTCGCCGATGAACTCTATGATTGCAAACCGTTCTTCATAGTCCACGAATAGAATTTTGCAAAACAACGTCTGCGATTCAAAAGAATCCCACTGAGGGTGAATGAAGTAGTTGTAAATCTTCGTGGAATACTCGAACTCGCTGTATTGCCTGCCATGAAACGGACTGCGTTGATCGTCGCTGGCAATATAGTGGTTGCGCCAAGCAAAGTAGGGCTCAAGCGTGTGCATCTCCTTGGATTTGATCAATGGACTTCCGCACGCTGCCGTGGATCTTCAGTAACTTTTCTGCGCGGTTCTCATCCACGCCTGTCGCTTTTTGAATCATTCGGATGCCGCGTTCAATCAGCTTCGCATTCGATAATTTCATGTCAATCATCGAAGATCCTTTAACATGGCCCAACTGTACCATGGCCGTGGTACTGATGAGATTCAGTACCAATTTCGTGGCTGTACCCGCATTGAGGCGTGTGCTTCCCGTGACGAATTCGGGCCCAGTTACAGCTACCATGGCGTGTGCGCTCAAAGCTTCCAGAGCAGTGGAGGGGTTGCATGTAATGCACGCTGTCATCAGACCGGCTTGGTTCGCTTCTCGGATCCCACCCAAAACATAGGGCGTTCGGCCAGAGGCAGCGATTCCAATCAGCGTATCCATTGATGTGGGTTTTACACCTTTTAGATCGCTCCAAGCACCTTCAATGTTGTCTTCAGCGCCTTCCACGGCAACACGCAGAGCACCGTCACCTCCTGCGATCCAACCTTGGATGACATCCGGTTCTACACCAAATGTCGGTGGGCATTCGCTAGCGTCTAGCACTCCTAGTCGACCACTGGTGCCGGCACCAATGTAAAACAACCGGCCTCCTTCTTGCATTCGGGGAATCAAGGCTTCAACGAATTTCTGGACCGCGGGTAGGCAGGAGTTTACAGCATCGAATGCAGATTGAGTCTGCTCGTGCATGGCGGCCAAATGTTCTTCAATGCTCATGCTTTCGAGGTGCCTATGGACTCCTCGCTGTTCCGTTGGGGGAAGGTTATTCTCACTCACAAGGCAAAGATACGCCGCGGATACTCGTTCATGCATTCCACCAGCGCCATGCAGCTTCGGCCTGTGCATGCAACATGTCCCTGCCGTTCATTGTCTCTGCTCCTCTCAATCGGGCTTCTTGAAGAAATTGTGTTTCCACAGGATTGTAGATGAGGTCCACCACAAGGTGTTGTGGGGTCACTCCTGTCCAAGGGAATGGAACAGACTCATGCACGTTGGGGTAAGTGCCGACGGGCGTGCAATGAACGATTAGTTTGTAGTGATGCACGGCTTCGGGACTCAAGTCAGCATAACGCACAGAAGGCCATGCAACGTCTTTTCGTGTGACGTGAATGACTTGGATGCCCAATTCCTTGAGGCCATGGCGTACGGCTCTTGCAGCGCCTCCATTCCCAATGATGAGCGCGCGTTCATGATCCGACCGGAGGAAGGGTCGAATGCTGTTTAGGAAACCTTGGGCATCGGTGTTATGTCCAATCCAACCTTGTCCTCGCATTGGTTTGATGGCGTTTACAGCTCCGATGGCTAATGCTTCGCGGCTGAGTCCTTTGAGAAGAGGGACAATCGATTCCTTGTAGGGCACAGTTACGTTGAGTCCATTGAGTGTGCCAAGTCGATTTTCGATTTCATAAAGCCATGTGTGGAATTGACTAATATCATCCAATTCGAACAGTGAATAGCTTGCAGAATCCAAGCCTTCCCGCTTGAATCTTTGCGCAAAAAGGGCAGGGGAGTGCGAGTGATTTAGCGATTTTCCAAGCAGGCCATAGCGATGAGTATCAACCATGGTTGGATGAGGTCGAAAACCTATTCATGACAATGACCAATGCCATTCCGAGAAGCGCACAAGTCGCTGCCCATCCCCATGATTCTATGGCTGTATGAGCCGGCCATGCCAGCGCTTCAGACCATGTTTCTCTGCCATCACTGTGAGTGTGGAGCAGTTCTATTTTTTCTTTCCAAGGCCAAATGGCGCGAAGCGACCCCAAGAGAAATCCAGTGAGCAAGGCCAGGATGACGTTGTAATGCCGTTCGAGTGTCCATTTGAGGAATTTGCTGAAAATCAGCAGGCCCGAAATGACTCCGCCGCCAATGATGGCAATGCGCATCAAATCAAATGATTTCACCGCACCAATCACCGCAGCATACGCACCGAGCAACAGCAAGATGAAACTACCTGATATTCCGGGAAGAATCATGGCGCACGCAGCCAGCGCTCCAGCTCCAAAGAGATAAAGTAGCGTCGGTTCCGTCTGCACTATGGGCAAAGAACTGATTCCAAATGCCGTAGCCGTGCCGATCACAAAAGCAATGAAAACGCTCGCGTTTTTTGCTTTTATTTCCTTTGCTACGACGGGTATAGAGGCCACGACCAGACCAAAAAAGAAAGAATACAGTAGAGTATGATGATGCTTTAACAAGTAATGCAGCAGGCTAGAAAGTCCAAAGATGCTCGTTCCAATTCCTGCTGCTAGTACCACCAGGAAATTGCCATTCAAGGAAGCCCATGACGCCCGCCATTCACCCTTGAGAAACCCTAAAATTAATCGAGGAGTTACAGCAGAAATGGATCCGAGTAATTCATCATAGATTCCGGTGATGAGCGCAATGGTCCCTCCGGATACCCCTGGCACTAGATCAGCAGTGCCCATAGCAATGCCTCTAAAATAGAGGCCTAAAAAGTCTCGAAACGATTTCCGATTTGGATTAATTGACGTGGGTTTCATGCAATTTCCATTTCCGGTTCAATTTCCTTTGACCAAGCGGTGATACCTCCTCTCAAACTGGATAGGTTTTCAAAACCATATTTCGTTTGCAATGCGCTCACTGCAGCTGCAGATCGCGCGCCAGATCGGCAGTAGATGACCACAGGCAAATCTCTCGGTATTTCTGCATGCCGTGACAAACAGAAGGCCATGGGAATATTAAAATCGGTCAGCTTACTGATGCTCACTTCATGGATCTCTCGAATGTCGAGGATTCTGACAGCAGTGTTGCTGTCTAGCCACCGCTTCAGAAGAAGCGGAGTGATGGTTTGTACCGCTGTGCTCATTTCACAAAGTGCATCAAAGTAGGAATGAATAATTGCTTGGCCGATATCGGTTTGAATCGCAATCAGTCGTCTTCGGAAACTTCTTCTGGTTCCAATCGCTTGCCGTCCGCCAAGGCTTCGGGCAAGTGCTCAAAAAAGGTGTCTCCACGCAGGCCCATGCGCAAACATTCCAATGGAATTAAGTCATTGGGACCAATATTTCCTAGGTTGACATTGGCGCCAAACTGGCGGATAAACCAAACTTGTTGGGGCTTTTTGGGTGCTTCCCAGAGGATGTCCTCCAGTGCCACCTTGGCCAAAATGCGTTTAATCAGTTGGACATGTGCACTGCCGTTGGGGCGGTAGATGCCGACGTTACCACTTTCTCGCGCCTCGGCAATTACCTTAAAACTTCCTGCTTCAAGCTCATTGCTCATCATGTGAATCCACTTCGATGGGCTGATCAAAATACCTTCCTCTTTCGAACCTACCTCGGAGAGTACTTTGTAATTTTTACTGAGACGGGCAATTACTTCGCATTTTTCATCGTGGGGAATGACCATGGAGCCATCGCTCACTTCCAGGCATTCAATTCCCATTTTGTCAATGAAGCGCAGATAATTGTCCAGCTCATTGCGCACGAAAAAAGCCTCAAACAAGGTTCCTCCGCAGTACACATCAAAGCCAGCGTCTTTGTAAAGCTTCGCTTTCTCAGCCACTTTCGGAGTAACAATGGCAGTGCCGAAACCCAATTTTAAAAAATCTATGAGGTCGCTCCCCGTTTCGATTAAATCTTCTGCTTGCCGAAGGCTGAGTCCTTTGTCCATGACCATGGTCAGGCCATTTTGTCGCGGGCGGGCGTCGCGTTCCGGTAAATGTGAAATATCAAACATTGAATTATGGTTTAAAACGCTCGAGGCGTTTTACGAAGCGCGCATCATTGGCAAGCGCAGGAAATAAGTCTATTAAATTTTGTGCTTCATCATAATGATGAATGAGCAGATGCTCGAGGCATTCAAAGGCTTGAACCTGTTGGCCAAGGGCGTACAGACTAATAAATTTCCGATATCCGATGCATCCGTCATCTCCTAACGCCGTCTGAGAATCATCGATGACTTCAAGTGCGTTTTCATGGCGATCCGCTACTTGAAGGTTGTCGATTCGCTCCAGCCATATTTCGGCGTTTCGAATATCGAGTATCAGTCCTTGGGTATAGATTTTTTCAGCCCGCTCATGCTCTCCCTTCTTTTTGAGTGTTGTGGCTAAAAGCAAGTGATAATCCGCGTGCTCAGGCTCTATGGAAATGGCCTGTTCAAAATGGGTGCACGCCTCACCGAGCCGACCTTGAATATCGGCCAAAACGCCTAGGCCTATAAATGCATCTGCGAATGCAGGGTCGAGCTTAAGGCTCGCGAGGTAGTATTCAGAGGCCTGGTCTAAGTTGCCCAGTCGTTCCAAACATTCGCCCATATAACATTGCGTGCGAGGGGAGATGTTTTCAAAAGTTAGCGTTTCCTCATAGGTGTGCAGTGCATCGTTGTAGCGCTCCATGGCCACCAATGCTTCTGCTTTTTGGTGATAAGCAGGACCAAAAGCACTTTCAATGGCAATGGCAAAGTCATATGCTTCGATGGCTTGGGGAAACTTGCTGCATTGCTGAAGTGCGTTTCCCATGCTGTACCATGCAGCGAAAGAATACGGTTGCTCGTCCAAGAACTTTTCATAAAATGCCGCAGCACGTTTAAATTCTCCAGTGCGCTCAAAGCAGAATGCTAATTCGTAAACGGCTGTTTCATTTCCCGGATCTTCGTCGAGAGCTTCTTCGAGATTGCGAATGGCTTCTTTCCAAGCTCCGAGGTTTTCATATTCAAGAGCGATATCGATTCGGATTTCACGCCTAGCATCGCTATCGGCAAAGATTAGTGCGCGCTTGAAGCAATCGATTGCTTGTTTGTGTTCCGTGATTTGACTGTAAATCGACCCCAAGGTCATCAAGATTTCCTCGTTGTATGGTTCTATATTTAGTAAGTCCTTTAACAAGGGCACTGCCTTGACGGGCTTGCCGCTATTGGCCCAGATCTGCGCTTGACGCAATTTCAATCCCAAATGTCCAGGATACAGCTGACGCGCGTGTTTCAGCGCCATTTCAGCCTTTCGGGTTTCTTTGACGCCTAAGTAGTGCTCAATCAGACCTTCCAGTTCGTCCATATCGAAGAAAGATTGGTCGCCTGATTGGACCATGACTTCGAACTTGCGAACCAAGTCTTTGAGCGCGGGCTCATCTCGGAATGCTTGACCTTCTCCATTCATACCCTCAAAATTAAGCCGAGGAGATGAGAGGAGCGTTGTTTATCGCAGTCCTTTTTTCACATCATGCGCAGATTAGTCCACGAAAACCATGGAAGCAAGGTAGATTTGGCGAATGCTAATAACATCGATTTCTGGAATTCGAGGGACCATAGGAGGAGCAGCGGGAGAGGGGCTCACGCCTCATGACATTTTGCGATTTGCAACGGGCTATGCGTCTTGGCTTCGTCAATCCTCAGGGGTGAGTCAGCCAACGGTCGTCGTAGGACGGGATGCACGGCTTAGTGGTGAAATGGTTCGGGATTGTTTGGTCGGTGCCTTGAACGCCATGGGAGTGAATGTTTTGGACCTGGGACTCAGTACTACACCAACCGTCGAATTGGCGGTTCCAGAAGAGGATGCCCAAGGAGGCATTATTCTTACGGCGAGCCACAATCCCAAACAATGGAATGCCCTAAAGTTGCTTGGGCCGAAAGGAGAGTTTTTAAATGCCTCGGAGGGAGAAAAGGTGCTGGCGCTTGCGCAAGAATCTCCGATTTTCGCTTCCATCGAGGCGATTGGTCGAACGGAACACTTGGGTGGATGGATGGAATGGCATGTGGATCACGCGCTCGAATTGGATTTGGTTGATGCAACATCCATTCGATCGAAAAAGCTCAAAGTAGCCGTGGATGCGGTCAATTCCACAGGTGGAATCATTATGCCGATGCTGCTCGAAGCTCTGGGCTGTGAGGTGGTAGAGGTCAATTGCGAACCCACGGGGCATTTTGCTCACAACCCCGAGCCTTTGCCAGCGCATTTGTCGGAATTGAGTCAGGTTGTGGTGGATCAACAATGTGATTTGGGCATTAGTGTCGACCCAGACGTTGATCGATTAGCGTTTGTATGCGAGGACGGGAGTTGGTTTGGTGAGGAGTATACATTGGTGGCTGTGGCGGATTTTATTTTATCTAAAACTCCGGGCAACACGGTAAGCAACATGAGTTCCACACGCGCCTTGCGGATTGTCACCGAGAAGCATGGTGGCAAGCATACTGCAAGTGCGGTGGGTGAGGTCAACGTTGTAGAGGCGATTCGTGCCCAACAGGCGGTCATTGGAGGGGAAGGAAATGGCGGTGTTATTTATCCTAAGTCCCACTGTGGACGTGATGCTGTCGTGGGAGCGGCTCTGTTTCTCACGCATTTGGTTGCTTCAGGCCTCACCGTATCGCAACTTCGAAAGACCTATCCCGATTGGTTCATGTCCAAAGACAAGTTGGCACTTCCTAATGCCGACGTGGATGCAGCTCTAATCAAGCTCGTGAAGGCAAATCCAGAAGCCGAAGTCAACACCATTGATGGTGTTAAATTTGATTTGCCTGAAGGTTGGGTTCATTTGCGAAAGTCGAATACAGAGCCAATCATCAGGGTGTATGCGGAAGCGGAAACCATGGAAGCAGCCTCTGCTCTCGGAGGACGGTTCAAGAGAGACTTATTGGCATTGTTGGAGGCTTGATTTCTTTGGAGGAGCGCAATATTCTTCGACAAGGCGTTGTCCATTCATCTGATTTGATGCATTTTTGTCCCTTTGATCCTCGAAATGAACGTGTATTTTGATAATGCAGCGACTACCGCCGTCGCACCCGAAGTTACAGATGCCATGATTCCGGTGCTGCGTGAGTCTTATGGCAATCCGTCTTCAAGCCATTCCGTAGGCAGAAAAACCCGTGTGATTATTGAGCAAAGCCGAAGGTCCATAGCGAAGCTCCTAAATTGCCATCAAAGTTGTATTTATTTCACATCGGGAGGTACAGAAGCTGATAATTTGGCTCTCCGTGGAGCCGTACGGGATTTGGGTTGTGAGCGCATCATTACCTCGGAAGCAGAGCACAGCGCAGTTATCAAAACAGCTCAATCTCTTCAGCGATCACATGGGATTCAATTGGACTTGGTGCGCCATCTGGAAGATGGAATGGTGGATGTCAATCACCTCGAGATTTTGCTGTCAAAAGGGCCCAAGACGATTGTGAGCCTCATGCATGCCAACAATGAAGTGGCGGTATTGCAGGACCTTCATCGTATTGGCTCTCTTTGTCGCGCAGCAGGAGCTTTGTTTCATTCGGATACTGTTCAAACCATGTGCCATTATAGGTTTGATTTGGAAGAGCTTCCTGTAGATTTCATTGCCTGCTCTGCTCATAAATTTCACGGACCAAAAGGAATCGGATTCCTTTACATCAGAAAAGGGATTCAATTGGGAGGGCAAATTGAAGGAGGTAGCCAAGAACGATCGGTGCGAGGAGGCACAGAATCGACGCACAATATTGTAGGACTGGCGAGCGCTTTTGAAATTGCCCATCACGAGTTGGATAGCCATGAAAATCATATAAGAAGCCTCAAAAAACGGATGGTAAGGGGCCTGAAGGACTTGTTTTTAGATGTGCGATTCAATGGCCATTCTGATAATGATGACCGTCTTTATACTGTACTGAATGTCTCTTTTCCACCGCATCCAAAATCAGGAATGGCTCTTTTTTTACTCGACTTGGAAGGAGTGGCCTGTTCAGGAGGAAGTGCCTGTTCCAGCGGAGCCACCCTGGGATCGCATGTTTTACGTTCTCTGAAATTTCATGATCCTGAGCGTGCGAGTTTGCGATTTTCTTTTAGTCGGTACAATTCTGAAGACGAAGTAGATCTGGCGCTAGGAGCCATTGAACGTGTTTTTTCGTAATTTGTAATAGCGACAACAGCCCTAGTCAAAGTTGGATTCTGGCGGGGTCAATTCTAAAGTTCAGCTCCTTGAACTAACTTCGACTTGAAACCTCGTTATGGCTCTTAACTCCGCATTTAGTTGGTACATCCGCAGGCGTATGTACGCCATTGAAATGGTGCGCAAGCAACCTGTTGATGTTCAACGCTCTGTTTTTTCAGGCCTCTTGAAGGCAGGTCAGCAAACGATTTTTGGCCAAGAATCGGGATTTAAATCCATTCGAAATTGGAGGGATTTCAAGAAGCATATTCCAATCCGGTCTTACGATGACTTCAAACCTTGGATTGAGCGTGCCAAGGCCGGAGAGCCCAATGTTCTGTGGCCAGGAGAGACGCAGTGGTTTGCGAAAAGTTCGGGCACAAGCTCCGACCGGAGCAAGTTTTTGCCAGTCACCAATGACTCGCTGCAGTCCTGCCATTATAAGGGCGGGAAAGATCTTCTCTCACTTTTTTGTCACCAGCGTCCAAACGCAAAATTATACGGCGGTAAACACCTGATTTTGGGTGGATCATCTTCCTTGCATCCGATGAAAAAGGGATCATATTCCGGTGACTTGAGTGCGATTATTGTTCGTAATCTTCCGTTTTGGGTGGAAGCAAGGCGCACTCCAAATCGAAGCATCGCTTTGATGGAAAATTGGGAGGAAAAAGTTGACGCTATGGCCCTTGCAACGATGCAGGAGGACGTTCGGATTTTGGCGGGAATACCCAGTTGGATGTTGGTGGTTGCAAAGCGCGTTCTTGAAATTTCTGGAGCGAATACGCTTGGGGAAGTTTGGCCTAATTTGCAATTGTTTATGCACGGTGGTGTGGGCTTTGCCCCGTACCAAGCTGAGTTTCGGTCATTGATTGGCAAGACACGATATTCATTCGATTACGTGGAGACGTACAATGCTTCCGAAGGCTTCTTTGGCTTGCAAGACCGTCTGAATGCCGACGATATGCTGTTGATGCTGGACTATGGAATCTTTTTCGAATTTGTTCCCATAACTGAGTGGGGCAGTGAAAATCCAATAGTGTTGGAGTTGCGGGAGCTGGAGGCAGGAACAGAATATGTGTTGGTCATTTCGACAAATGCTGGTTTGTGGCGATATGCTTTGGGTGACGTCGTTCGAATTACAGAAACGCATCCTTTCCGAATGCTAGTTGTAGGCCGAACTACGTCCTACCTGAATGCATTTGGTGAGGAAATCATGGTGGCACAATCTGATCAAGCCATTGCAGAAGCTTCTGCGCTGACTGGCGCCCGAGTGCGAGATTACACAGCGGCACCTGTCTTTATGCGTTTGGATCGCACCGGAGGGCATGAATGGTTGATCGAATTTGCTGTTGAACCGCAGGGAGGTTTTTCGCTGTTTTTGGAATGCTTGGATGCGTCACTGACGCGTCAAAACTCCGATTACGAAGCCAAGCGAAGCGGAGGACTCGCATTGCAATTTCCGGAGGGACTTGCTGTGAGAAAGGGGACCTTTGATCAATGGCTATTTTCCAAGGGGAAGTCGGGAGGACAGCACAAAGTTCCACGGCTGTCCAATTCCCGCCAGAACATTGATGAAATTAAGGCCTTTGCATTCGCCTCGACTGAGAAGTCTCTGTCCAGAGAAGAACAACCGAATTGAAACGAGTGCTGTTTTACTTGCACAATTGAACGTTAATTCCCTGTTGGGTTTCTGTTGAAAACCAATGTTTCATTCTGGCTTTCTAAGTCCTAATTTGCACTTCGAACGAAGCCAAGATCATGCACATTGCCATAGCCGGAAACATCGGGTCAGGAAAGACGACACTCACTACGCTCCTCGCAAAGCACTACCGCTACGAGCCCCACTTTGAGCAAGTTGATGACAACCCTTATTTAAACGATTTCTATAAAGACATGCAGCGTTGGTCATTCAACCTGCAAGTGTTCTTTTTGCGTTCAAGGTTTGCTCAGCTGTCAGAGTTGCAAATAAGTGGAAAGAAGGTCATTCAGGATCGTACGATATATGAAGATGCTCATATTTTTGCGCCCAACTTGCATTCAATGGGCTTGATGAGCAGCCGTGACTTTAAGAATTATCAGGAGCTCTTTGAGCTGATGGAGAAATTCATTTCGCCACCAGACTTGACGATTTACTTGCGTGCTTCTGTTCCAAAGCTCGTGGAGAACATCCAGAAACGTGGCCGGGATTACGAGGAAGCGATTCGGTTGGACTACTTAAACCGACTGAACGAAAGATATGAGGCCTGGATCAGTACGTATTCTGCAGGGAAGCTGCTGATTATAGATGTCGACAACAATGCTTTTCACGAGAATAAGAATGATCTCGGCAATGTCATTGAAAGTGTCGATGCTGAACTTCACGGCTTGTTTGTCTAACTTGTTCAAAGCTTCGACCATGATGTTTTGCCTTGATTCCGTTCAATAAGATTTGAACAGGATCGAGTAGGAGTAAAATGAAGACATTAAAAAAGGGAACCGATTACGGTTCCCTTTTTTCATTTAAAACGCAGAGTAGTATCTACTCTTCAATACGCGCCTCTTGGCTTTCTGAGGAAGCCTCAATCGATTGCTCAATTTGCGTTTCTTCGTTTTGGCCATGGCTACTATTTGCGCTGTGGTCGCTCAAAATTGGAGCAATCACAAGGCCGACCAAACAGGTTAATTTGATCAAGATATTCATAGAAGGTCCGCTGGTATCTTTGAAAGGATCACCGACGGTGTCACCTGTAACAGCGGCTTTGTGAGCATCCGAACCTTTGTAGGTCATTTCACCATCGATTTCTACACCTGCTTCAAAGGACTTCTTTGCATTGTCCCAAGCTCCGCCTGCGTTGTTTTGGAAGATTGCCCACAAGACACCGCTAACGGTCACACCGGCCATGTAACCACCGAGGGTTTCAGCCGCGTACTGACCGTCAATACCGAACGCCAATGGCAACAAACCAATGACCAATGGGAAGATGATGGTCATGGCTCCAGGAAGCATCATTTCGCGCAGCGCTGCCTGTGTAGAGATATCGACACACTTGCTGTACTCAGGTTTGCCCGTTCCTTCTAAGATTCCGGGAATTTCTTTGAACTGTCGTCGCACTTCCTTTACCATTTCCATGGCCGCCTTGCCCACAGAATTCATGGCCAGAGCAGAGAAAACAACAGGAATCATGGCTCCAATGAAGAGGGCTGCAAGGACGTTAGCTTTAAAAATGTTGATTCCAGGGATTCCCGTGAATTCAACAAATGCAGCAAACAAAGCCAATGCAGTCAATGCCGCAGATGCAATTGCAAAACCTTTTCCGATGGCTGCTGTCGTATTGCCGACAGAGTCCAGAATGTCCGTTCGCTCACGGACTTCATCAGGCAACTCACTCATTTCTGC
>DDEH01000091.1:59582-100136 GCA_002336085.1 Flavobacteriales bacterium UBA1959
GCTGCCATGGCAACACCATAGAAACCTGCGAATTCGTATGCGCCAAATATGGCAGCAGCGAATAGCAGAATAGGACCAAACGTAGAGATCATGCCAGTGGCGAGACCAGCGATGATATTGGTCGCAGCACCAGTGGCTGATTTTTGCACGATATCGAGGATGGGCTTCTTGCCCAAACCGGTATAATATTCAGTCATGTAGGAGATAGCAGCACCAACAACGAGTCCGATAAGAACAGCGTAGAAAACATTGATTGAATCAAACGTACGTAGACCTTCTCCAAAAAAGTCCATACTCAATTCGTTGGGCAACATCCAGTCAATCAAGAAATAACACGCCACAGCCGTCATGAGGATACTGCTCCAGTTTCCTATGTTCAAAGCGCGCTGCACTTCGGGTTCTTTTGCGTCGTCATTGACACGGATGAAAAATGTTCCAAGAACGGAGAATATGATACCCAATGCTGAGATGATCAATGGAAGAAGGATGGTTGAAATGCCCCCAAAGTCATCCGTTATATTGCCGCCCATGTCGTTGATGACATAGTTGCCCAATACCATTGCCGCAAGCACCGTCGCTACATAAGAACCAAATAGATCCGCACCCATACCGGCTACGTCACCAACGTTGTCGCCAACGTTGTCTGCAATGGTCGCAGGGTTTCGCGGGTCATCCTCAGGAATGCCAGCTTCTACCTTGCCAACAAGATCGGCTCCGACATCTGCAGCTTTCGTATATATACCACCTCCGACTCGAGCGAAGAGTGCAATAGACTCAGCGCCCAAAGAGAAACCAGCGAGGGATTCCAAGACGATGGTCATGGATTCAACGCCGTCCCATGCGCCTCCGCTTTTTATTTGAAAAAGGATGATAAACAACATACTTAATCCAAATACAGCAAGTCCAGCGACACCCAGACCCATAACGGTTCCGCCTGTGAAGCTCACCTTCAGTGCGTGGGCAATTCCAGTGCGAGCAGCTTGGGTGGTTCTAACGTTTGCTTGGGTAGCGATTCGCATGCCGATGTTGCCAGCAAGCGCTGAAAAGACGGCTCCGATGACGAATGCAGCGACGATGTAAATCTCGGTGGTCTCCACAATGGTAGAAACAAAACCAAGCAATGCGCCTGCTACTACTACGAAAATAGCAAGAATGCGGTATTCTGCATTCAAAAATGCTAGCGCCCCTTCGTGGATGTGCTGAGCAATCTCGGCCATTTTCGAATCACCGGCGTCTTGTTTGCGCACCCATGCTCCTTGAACGGCCATGATGAGCAATCCCAGGATGGCGATTGCAGGTACTGAATAAAGCAGTATTGTATCCATTTTGTGTATGTAGTGCATCTTTTCTCAGATGCGGTTGATTCAAATTTAATTCCTCAGGAGGCCTTTCTAAGCCACGTAAGCTACGTTCTTTACGGCCTCCATAATGTCTTTCACTTGCGGAAGGGCTTCCTCAATCAAGGGAGGCGAGAAGGCAAATGGTGTATCTGTCTGGCAAAGACGTACAATGGGCGCATCAAGGTAGTCAAACGCATTTCGCTGAACGCGATACGCCACTTCGCTGCTGATACTTGCGACAGGAAAGCTTTCTTCCACAATCACCAATCGGTTGGTTTTCTTGATGCTCTGGATAATGGTATCCAAGTCCAACGGGCGAATAGTCACCAAGTCAATGATTTCGACTCCTATTCCCTCTTTTTCGAGTTGGTCAGCCGCTTCATGCACCGTCTTTAAAATCTTGCCAAATGACACGATGGTAACTGCATCCCCTTTGCGCCGAATATTTGCTTTGCCTATTGGCACCAAAAACTCGCCATCAGGAATCATGCCTTTGTCGCCGTACATCTTCTCGCTTTCCATGATCAACACAGGATCATTGTCGCGGATTGCTGATTTCAAGAGACCTTTTGCCTCGTAGGGGGTGAAAGGTGTGACCACTTTTAGGCCTGGAATCGATGCGTACATGGATTCGAAAGACTGGCTATGGGTGGCTCCCAATTGCCCAGCAGTTCCGTTGGGTCCGCGAAACACGATGGGTACGTTGTATTGTCCACCGCTCATCTGGAGCATTTTTGCGGCGTGATTGATGATTTGGTCAGCGGCCAATATTGCAAAATTCCAGGTCATGAATTCCACAATGGGACGCAGACCATTCATAGCTGCACCCACCGCAATTCCTGCAAAACCGAGCTCAGCAATAGGGGTGTCAATGACGCGTTCTTCACCAAACTCTTCAAGCATGCCTTTGGAGGCTTTGTACGCTCCGTTATAATCAGCGACTTCTTCACCGAGTAAAAAAACGCTTGAATCCCGGCGCATCTCTTCGCTCATGGCTTCACAAACGGCTTCTCTATACTGCACTTCACGCATGATGTTGTCCTTTCGAATTGGTCGGCAAAGATAAACCAACAAATAAAGCAACAAAATTGAATATTCAACCGATTTTTTTTTACTCGATTCTTTGCATTGAATGTTGAATGAGTAAGAGTGGTTTTGGTTTGCCCTTAGATCGAAGTTTAAGCGGTACGAAGAGTGTTCATTTGGTCGTGCAATTCCTACATTTGTCCCATGAAAATACTTGTTTGTATTAGCCAAGCACCCGACACGACGAGCCGCATCGCTTTCACTGATGGCGATAAGGCGTTTGACGCAAGTGGCGTGCAGTACATCGTAAACCCGTACGACGAGTGGTATGCCCTCGTTCGTGCCATCGAATTGAAGGAAAAACACGGCGGCAGTGTCACAACACTTACAGTGGGAGAAGCAGTTTGTGACCCCATTATTCGGAAGGCATTAGCCATTGGCGCTGATGACGCGATACGGATCAATGTGGAACCTACAGATCCTATGCAAGTTGCTCAATTGATTGCGAACGAGGCGCAAGGGCAATCGTATGATTTGATTCTTTGCGGAAAAGAAACCATTGATCACAACGGCTCAGTGGTTCCGGCCATGATTGCCGAAATGATGGATTTGCCGTTTGTCGCCTTGGCGACAACCTTGGAGATCGATGATGGTTTGGCCAAATTGACACGAGAGTCCGCAGGTGGAGAAGAAAACGTAGAGGTTTCTTTGCCTTTGGTCGCTAGTGCTGCAAAAGGCATGGCAGAGCAACGGATTCCGAATATGCGTGGCATCATGTCTGCCCGATCGAAACCATTGAATGTAGTCGAGGCATCCAGTGAAACGTCCACTGACGTGGATAAATTCACGTTGCCTCCCGAGAAAGGAGCGTGTAAAATGATCGATGCCGATCGACCAGAAGAACTTATTCGCCTGCTCCGTGAAGAGGCCAAAGCCATTTAAGCCATGTCAGTATTAGCAATTGTTTCTATCAAAAATGGGATGCCCACGAAGGGCGGTCTTGAGGCAGCTAGTTATGCAGCTAGCCACGCTGAAGCACAAGGAATCTCTGCCATTGCCCTTGTGGCGGGCGACATCAACGGTGACGGTGGCTTAGGTGCCACAGGAGTCAGTCACGTACTTCAGTTCTCTGAGGCCATTACTGACAGCAGTCAGTGGGCAAAACTGGCAGCAGCTGCCGCTCAGGAGCACAGCGCAATCGCAATCGTTGCTTCTCACGACCACTTTGGACGAGCGATAGCGCCCCGCGTTGCCGTTCGTTTGCAGGCAGGCTTGGTTGCGGGAGTGACAGAACTTCCGACCCATGGCTCGGTTCGCAAAAATGTATTTTCTGGGAAAGCGATGGCAGATGTTTCCGTGAGTACGGCCGTTTCGGTGTACACGGTTACACCGAACGCATTCGGAATTAAAAATGACTCAAACGAAGCGGAAGTTCAAGCTTTCGCCTCAGAAATAGGCACGGCAAGGGAAAGCGTTACAGGCTTTGATACGGCAAGTGCCGATGGTCAAGTTCCATTGCCTGAAGCAGAGTTGGTGGTCAGCGCTGGCCGAGGTTTGAAAGGTCCGGAAAACTGGGGGATTGTAGAAGATTTGGCAAAGGCATTGGGAGCGACTACAGCATGCTCTCGACCGGTTTCTGATATTGGCTGGCGTCCTCACCATGAGCATGTTGGACAAACAGGAATCACTATTCGTCCAAATTTGTACGTGGCCGCAGGCATTTCAGGAGCAATCCAGCACTTGGCCGGTGTGAATCAATCAAAGACTATTGTCGTAATTAACACCGATCCTGAAGCGCCCTTTTTTAAAGCTGCAGACTACGGAATCGTTGGAGATGCTTTTGAAGTGCTCCCTAAACTCACGGCAGCTGCAAAGGAATTAATGGGCTGATTGGTTTGGTCAGCTTACCTTCGCATTGAATCATTCGAAAGCATGACGAAAGTAGAAATGGAAATCTCTGACATCACGTTAAGTGGCTCTTCATCGGGTGCTTATGCAATGGTGTTGGGAGAAATCACTGGAGGTCGGAAATTGCCAATCGTAATAGGCGGCTCAGAAGCACAAGCGATTGCCATTGAAATTGAGAAGATGAAGGCCTCGCGTCCGCTCACGCACGATTTATTCAAAACGACCATGGAGTCTTTCGGAGTTCGGGTCACCGAGGTGATTATTTACAACATGGTTGAAGGCGTGTTTTTCGCAAAGTTAATTTGCCAAGGGGGCAAGAAGGAAGAGGAGATTGATTGCCGTCCGAGTGATGCCGTAGCCTTGGCGTACCGATTTGGATGCCCGATTTACTGTGAGGAGACAGTTTTGAAAATGGCGGGAATCGGTGAAAGCGAACTGGAGCAATCCGAAGCTGAAATGGAAGAGCCGAAGCCGAAAGAGTCGAAGCCAAGGAAGCGCGATAAAAGCTTGGCTACCTTGCAGAGCGAACTAACGAAAGCCATTGCCCGTGAAGATTACGAGCAAGCCTCGAAGATTCGGGATGAAATTGAACAAAGACAAGAAAAAGAATAAGTCATGGAATCCGCCTTACATCCACTTGTCAGTATCATTATGGGCTCTTCAAGCGATCTCCATGTAATGGAGCAAGCAGCTGCCGTTTTATCGGAATTAGAGGTTGCTTATGAGATGACAGTAGTCTCTGCTCATCGTACTCCCGAACGCATGTTCGCGCATGCGAAATCTGCTTCAGATCGCGGAATAAAGGTGATTGTGGCTGGGGCAGGTGGAGCGGCACATTTGCCGGGAATGACGGCTTCATTGACGATTCTGCCAGTGATTGGCGTTCCAATTCATAGCAGCAATTCCATTGACGGTTGGGACTCTGTTTTGAGTATTCTTCAAATGCCTTCCGGTGTGCCCGTGGCAACTGTAGCATTGGATGGTGGTAAAAACGCCGGAATACTAGCAGCTCAAATTGTCGCCACCTCAGATGCCGCAATCTCAGAACGGCTCAAGCAATTCAAAGATGCTTTGAAAGCAAAAGTAGTTGACACTATTGAAACGGTTGAAAATCATCGTGTTAAAGGATGAGTAGCTTCGTTTCTTTTGATCCGTTAGAGCTGGAAGGACGAGATTTGCACGGCAAACTATTGGGTGGAATTGCGCCAAGACCAATTGCATTTGCAAGCACAGTAGATGCCAATGGCCAGCCCAATTTGGCCCCTTTTAGTTATTTCAATGTTTTTTCGGCCAACCCACCGATTTTAATATTCAGCCCGGCACGTCGAATGCGGGGAAATACGACCAAGCATACACTGGACAATGTGAAGGTGGTCCCTGAGGTAGTGATCAATTTGGTCGATTACTCAATGGTTCATGCTTGCTCCTTGGCAAGTGGTGACTTTCCGGAAGGTGTCAGTGAATTTGAAAAGGCAGGATTGACCTCGTTGCCCTCTCAAGTTGTTCAGCCTTTTCGTGTCGCGGAGAGTCCGGTGCAGTTGGAATGTGATGTTTTGCGGGTGGAATCGTTAGGGGATCAAGGCGGAGCGGGTCAGTTGGTTATTTGCCAAGTGCGAAGAATGCACTTTCGTGACGATGTTCTCAATGCTACAGGTCAGCCTGATCCGAATCAACTCGATCTGGTCGGGCGTTGTGGAGGAAATGCCTACGTTCGCGCATCGGGTAGCGCTTTGTTTGAAGTGCCGAAGCCCCTGATGGCGCCAGGTATTGGGGTGGATGCGTTGCCAATCGAAGTCCGAAACAGCACAACTTTGACGGGCAATGAATTGGCACAGATGGGCGCCCTTTTGAAAATGCCCGATGAGACAGATGTAAATGATTTCAAGCTGCTTGAATTAGCGGAGTTGTTCATGGAGCACGAAGACGACGGTGCTGCTCTCGAAAATGCGATTCATCAGCACGCTAAAAAATGCATAGCTGCTGGGGAGGTCTTTGATGCGCTCAAGGCTGTTCTGACTTTCAATCCCGGCTGATCGGGAAACTTCCTGACAAGTTCTCAACCGATGCCTATTCTTCGGGCGGTTGAAGGTATTTTTACACCATGAGTTTCGAAATGAAAGGAAAGATCAAAAAGATCTTTGACCAGCAAGACTTCCCAAGTGGATTTTATAAGCGTGATTTTGTCATCACGACGGAAGATCAGTACCCCCAAGATGTGAAGTTCACTGCCGTGAAAGAACGGACTGAGCAAGTCGCTCAACTGGGCGAAGGCGATGATGTCGTGGTGAAATTTGATATTCGTGGCCGCGAGTACAATGGCAACTTCTATGTGGATTTGAATGCGTGGCGTGTGGAATCAGGAGCAGGCTCCGGCCCGGCTGCTGCCTCACCAGAAGCGGTGTCTGCAGCTCCGCTGCCTGATGTGCCGCCCATGCCTGCTGCTGCTGCGGACGACGAGGACGATTTACCGTTCTAATCCCCCATTCAATTGGCGAATGGCATGACGGCTAGAGAGATGCATGCCTCGCCCAACTGGGGCAAGGAGGAATTGCACACGGCAGAATTCGAGAATGGATTCAGGGTGATTTACAAGCAAGTGCCGCGTCCTGTGTCCCATTGTGGTTTGGTAGTCAATGCGGGTTCACGCGATGAAAAGCAACATTCGGGTGAAGCGGGTGTGGCTCATTTCATTGAACATACACTTTTTAAAGGAACCCAAAAGCGCAAGGCTTTTCATATTTTGAATCGCCTCGATTGTGTAGGGGGAGAGTTCAATGCCTACACGTCAAAGGAGGACACTTGGATTTACGCTTCATTTTCGGAGCAACACCTCGAACGCACCATTGAACTGATCAGCGATATCACGTTCAATGCAACATTTCCAGAAAAGGAGATAATCAAAGAGCGCGACGTAATTCTTGATGAGTTAAATGCCTATTTGGACAGCCCCGCAGATTCCATTTTCGACGAATTTGAGGAGCGATTGTTTGCCGGCCATCCGCTTTCAGGCAATATTCTGGGGAACAAATCTTCGGTGTCGGCAATGGGACGCGATACGATTGCTGGATTTGTAGACAGGCATTACCATCCGGAACAGATGGTATTTAGTGTTGTTGGCGCAACGCCTTGGAAAAAAGTGCTTCGTTTGTGTGAAAAGTATTTTGGAGGGATGCCTTCCAGTTCGGCCGCATTGAATCGAAGACCTTTTGAAGCATTGGCGCCTTTTGACGTGCGACTCGCAAAAGACATTCACCAGGTTCACCATGTAATGGGATGCACCACAAAGGGCAGCGGTCATCCGGATCGATTGGGATTGGCGTTGCTCGCCAATCACTTGGGCGGGCCTACTATGAATAATCGATTGAGCCTCAATGTGCGCGAAAAGCATGGAATGGCCTACAATATTGAATGCTCGTACACACCATACAGCGATGTTGGATTGTTCAGTGTGTATTTTGGCACGGACACTCGCCTTCATGCCCGTGCCGAGGCCTTGGTTCGCAAAGAATTGAAAAAACTCCGGGAGAAAAGGTTGGGTGTGCGCCAATTGCATGACATCAAGCAGCAAGTCATTGGTCATGTGGCGCTTTCTCAGGATTCAGGAAGTAGCATGATGACGGGGCTGGGTAAAAGCTATCTTTTGTACGGACGTGTGGAGAGCTTGGAGTCTGTTTTCGCGGCGATTGATGCCATAACTGCAGAGGATGTTTTGCGGCTTTCGAATGAGGTGTTGGATGACTCAAAGTGGAGTCATTTGGTTTACAAAAGCCGATAATTACAGGGGAGATATGCGGTGCATATCATTGTTGTTTTCTTCGATTTTATTTTTAATTGACCGAATTTTCAAAGCAATTCCTGCCCACTCCCGCTGGTTCAGTTTGATTAGTTTTTCGACAGCTGCATCGTCATTGTCGGCCCCCAAGGCAACCTGCGCCAGGTAATTGTAGCCAAACGCGTCCAGCCACTGGACGGCCTTGGCTTCTCCTTCTGCTCCTCGTACCAAGGCCATGAGATGGGGATGTCCATTTTTCATGAGCCAATCGCGAGCAGATTCTACGTGATGAAGAGCATTGCAGGTCAATCCCAACTCGGGAAATCCATTTTGCATGAGCCATTGGTGGATGTCTGAATTTCCTGAAATTGCCTCGCCCCAAGCGAGAAGAACCTTGGCTGGATATTGCATACTCCGAAGGTAATAGGCGGTACCTTTGCGCGCAAGTGAAGAAAACTCATAACCCCGAAGAGCAGATCTTCTCCCCTCAATTTTGGTTGTTGTGCGCCAGCACCGTTCTGTTTATGGCAAGCTTTGGCATGATTATGCCTGAATTGCCAGGCTTTTTGACTTCGCTCGGTCGTCCTGATTTAATTGGTTGGATTGTGGGTCTTTTTACAATTGGTGCTTTTGCCTCGCGCTTTATCAGCGGGCGCATTGCGGATTCTGCGGGTCGCAGGCCGGTGATGCTTTTTGGAACGTGGGTCACGATGATTGCTGGATTGGGCTACATCGCAATTGGTTGGTTTCAGCCAGATTTGCAGATGCATTGGAGTGGCGTTCCTGCTGTGATTTGGTTGTTTTTGCTGCTGCGCTTGTTGCATGGCATGAGTACAGGATTCAGGCCCACTGGGACCACTGCATTTCTCACCGACACCACTCCATTAAGCAGGCGTGGAGAAGCGCTTGGATACCTCGGTGTTGCGGGAAATACGGGCATGGCGGGCGGGCCGGCGCTTGGCAGCTGGTTGACCGTTGAATTTGGTTATGACGCTATGTTTTTGACATCAACCGGTCTCGGTTTGATTGCTTTGTTGCTCACCCTTCGGTTGCCAGAATCCCTTCCAAACAGTCGCGAAGTCCGTTGGAAAGATCTGAATGTGTTTAGTGGACCTGTTTTGGACTGGTCCTCATGGCCATCGTCCGTGGCGCTTTTACCGGTGGCCTTTGCATTTGGGGCATTTCTCACGATTACACCAGATTTTGTGGATTCCTTGGGCTATGTGTACAAAGGTTCATTCAATACGATCATAGTCATTGCGTCTATTTCTATGCGATTGGTTGCCGGAAAAGCCTCAGATCGAATGGGCCGTGTGCCGCTCATGATTATCGGTTCTGCGTTACTGGCTTTGGGCATGTTTGGTATGGCTTTGGCGGATACGCAATTGACAGCGGCCTTAGCCGGTGTGGTTTATGGTATGTCAATTGGCATTAATATGCCGACCATTTTTGCATGGACGGCTGATTTGGCAAAGCCGGGAAAAGTAGCCCTGGCATTGGGCACCATGCTGATGGCTTTAGAAGTGGGGATTGGGGCCGGAGCTATTTTCTCAGGGCATCGGTTTGCAGGAGACGCAACAGTTATCCCTCAACTTTACGGCATTAGTGGGGTGTTTGGGCTTTTGATGTTCATATTTCTTTTGATCTTTCGAAACCACTTGAACGATCCACGTCGTATTGAAATATCTTGAGTTTTCTTTAATTGGCGGAAGCGTTTTCTTTCGATTGTTGAAATGAACGTCAAAAGGTGGAAAAGTGCTTTTGTTACCCGTTGAAACCAACGATCTCTTCCTCGTTCTTTGTCACATGGAAGATCTTATGGTGCAACTCGAGACGGCTCAACAGGAGCGGGTGAAGACGCTCAAGGAATTCATGCGACTCAAAAATGAGCTTGCCTTAGCTCAGCGGCGATGCGATGAATTACGAGGAGAGAATAACGAGCTCAAGCACGCATTACTTGTGTCAGAAACGGAATTGCAAGCATTGCACTCATACGCTGCGGAAGTGGCGTGATGCAAAGCTTATATAGAATACACAAAAAAGGCGGATAAACTCCGCCTTTTTTAATGCCCGGATTTTCGCCGTTACTAACCGTTATCGATGCTTGCTCCAGAAACTGGAAAGGCGCGATCAACCTTCTTGAACAGTCCTTGCAATACTTTGCCTGGGCCTATTTCAATTGCTTCTTTGGCGCCCATCTCGATCATCTTCTCCATGGATTGTGTCCACCTCACAGGAGCAGTGAGCTGAGCAATGAGATTGGAACGAATTTCATCGGGATCTTTAACAGGCTGTGCAATGACATTTTGAACCACAGGGCACCGAGGTGCTTGGAATGGAGCAGCAGCGATGGCCGTTGACAATCGTTCTCGAGCAGATTCCATCAAAGGCGAGTGGAACGCGCCGCCAACAGGCAGCACGAGTGCACGGCGCGCTCCTGCCTCTGTGAGAGCAGAGCAAGCAGCGTTAATTGCATCGATTTCTCCTGAGATGACGAGCTGTCCGGGACAGTTATAGTTTGCCGCGACAACGATGCCCTCAGTTTTGGAACAGATGTCCTCCACTTTTGCATCTTCTAGGCCCAACACAGCGGCCATTGTTGAGGGAGCCGCGTTGCACGCGTCTTGCATTGCCTTCGCCCGCTCCGAAACCAACTTAAGGCCATCTTCAAACTTGAGTGCACCGGCAGCAACCAAAGCAGAAAATTCACCCAAGCTATGGCCCGCGACCATGTCTGGCTTAAAGGATGTTCCGAGGTATTCCGCTAAAATGACAGAATGCAGAAAAATTGCTGGTTGCGTCACTGAAGTTTGCTTCAGGTCCTCATCGGTTCCTGAAAACATGGTGGAGGAGATGGGAAACCCTAGGATGTCGTCTGCTTGCTTGAATCGCATTTGAGCCGCTGCTGAAGCATCGTACAAGTCCTTGCCCATTCCGGAGAATTGGGCGCCTTGCCCGGGAAAAACGTAAGCTTTCATGGTCGTGTTTATCGTTTGAACAGGTGAAAATAAGGAATGCAGTCGGATGGTCAGTCGGGTGCCCTCAAATGCTTAGGGATAGACCGACGGAAAGAACCTGTTTCCATTGCAATCCGGGTCCTACATTGGCCACCGATTCCCCGTTTACCGATTCGGGTTTTTTGGTCAGAGCGATATCATCGTCATAGATCATCGTTGCGCTTATTGTCGTCGTCAACCAAGAGTTGACTTTTAAGGAAAGGATGTGGTCGCTGTAGATGTCGATGTTTTTGGGATTGTCCATGAAGTTGGAAAAAAGATCCAAGCGAATGGTGTAGCTGATTTCATCAGTAATCCGCCAAATAGTGTTCATTTTCAAATAACCACCGAGTTCGTAACGACTATTCTCACCGGGAGTAACACCAAATGCACCGATTTGAGATAGCGAATCGTCCATTACCCAAGTGGATTTGAACGTAATTGGGGCGAGGAATACGTTGATGGCTTTGTCGGGATGTTTGTAATCCATTCCTGCAGCGACGACTCCATATCCCGGTGAAAGCCAGTTTGAGTTGAGTATCTCTCGATTTGGGACCCCATTTTCAATGGCATAGCCCGGAGCCAATTGAGAACGGAAGTGCGCCATGAGGGTGATGAATCCGGTCTTCGTGGTGCGGTATCCCACTTTGCTTGACCACTCCACGCGGTCATCTGTCTTGAGAAATATCCGGTCGTCAGGCCGATGCAACAGGCCAAACGCAAGATGGAGTTCAGAGTCCCAGCCGAATCGCTCGCGATCGAGGTTCCAAATTTGATCAAATTTGGTCAACAAAGAGAGATTGCTCTGACCACCAGCCGCCCAGTTGTTCAACTGCACTTGGCTGAAGTGGATGTTAATCAAGCCCTTGCTTTCCCAGAGAATAGTGTCCACTGGTGGAGCCGCAGATTTCCGCAGTGCACTTTCCTCCGCATTCGTGAGGTTTGGCGTCACTGATTGGGCCGGTACTTGACCCACTGCGAATACCGCCACTGCGGACATGATTAGAAGAAAACGCGTGCTCTTTGTGTCCATCAATTAATTTTCAAGAATGGGCTCAAGGTGCAAAATAAGTCCCGCTCCTTCGACTGCAACATATATGTCGCCTCTTTGGTTGCGCGCAATGTCTCGCACACGGCCGATGTCATTCAGAAGTTCTTCCCGCCCACTCACACGGCCAGATGAATCAATCACTAAGCGCTCTAGGTATTCAAAACTCAACGAACCGACGAGCAAGTTGTTTTGCCAAGGCTCGGGCCAGTTATCGCCATGAATGATTTCCATGCCGCACGCACCGATTGAAGGAAGCCAATAATGCAAGGGTTGTTCCATTCCCACTTTGGCCGTGTCTCGGGTGATTACGGTACCGCTGTAATTCCTGCCAAAGGTTATTTCTGGCCAGCCGTAGTTTGCCGCTTTTTTCAATACGTTGATTTCATCCCCTCCTTTGGGACCATGTTCATGGGTCCAGATTGCGCCAGTCTCCGGATGAATTAACATGCCCTGTGGGTTTCGGTGACCCCACGACCAAATGGATGGAATCGCACCCGTTACGGCGACAAATGGATTGTCTTGGGGCACCTTGCCATCGGGGTGCAAACGGTGAACTTTTCCGGGGTAAGTCTCCAATGATTGTGGATGCACATCGCGCAGTCCTCGCTCACCACAGGTGATGTAAAGCATGTTGTCATTGCCCATGGCCAAGCGACTTCCGTAGTGGTGGTGCGTTTTGCCATATGGGGTGGCCACCATGATGGTTTCCCACTCGTCAACTTTAAAGCCTTGCTTGGATTTAGTAATTCGGCTTCTCACGACCGCAGTGGCTGACAGCTTCTTGTCATTGGGATGGTTTTTGCTGTACGACAAATAAATCCAATTCTGTTGGTTTTCAGATTCTGTCCAGTGCATGACATCAAGTAATCCGCCTTGGCCCTTTGCATGGATGTCATGAGGCAGGCCCGTCACCTCTTGCTTTATGCCCGATTGAATTGTCCAGAGTTTTCCTTCCCGCTCTGTAAAGATCAGCGCTGTGTCATTCAGGAAATCCATTCCCCAAGGAGTGTCGAGTCCATCGGCTATTATGTTGGCGCGCAATTGGATGTCGGAGGCTTGGACGAATAGGGGAGGTGCAGCTAGGAAACTAGGAGATTCTTTGGCCTTGGACAGAACATATTCCGCCACGTTGCGGATGTCCTCAGCGGATAGCGCATCGCGGTATGCGGGCATGCCTAGCAATGGGTGGCCGCTGGCGATCACGCGTTCGAGATCTTCTTGCTGACTTCCCAATTTCCAAATACGTTCGAGAAAATCGCGGCCATTGGTCCCGTGACAACTGGCGCACCATTGCTCGTAAATCGCTTCGCCACTTGAATTCAAATGCAGCTCCGATTCCAACCGATTAGCAGGAGACTCGCAAGGCTCGTTTGGCCTTGGAAATGCGAAGGAGCCCATAAGGATGCTGATGGGAATGAGAATGAAAAAGGGCTGACGCATGGAGGGATAAAATTAAGTTCAATCCTTTGAAAGCGACCCAATCATGCGAATGATTTCAGCATTTCCTTGGTGAAAAGGACCCTCGTTCAATACGACTTGAATCGTTTCGAGTTGTTCCACTTTTAATCCTTTGAAGTCGTTCTGCAATTGATCAATTGAGAAAAGCATGCTGCGGTCTTTTGGGCCACCGGAGGACAGGCCCAACTGGTTTGTATTGAATCCCTCCAAAATGAGTTTTCCTCCAGGCTTCAACCATGTGACGGCCCTTCGATGAAACTGCTGACGGATGGAATGTGGGGTGTGGGCGTAAAACAGTCCCACCACGTCATAGCCTGATTCGTTTCCTCGAAAATTCATAGCGTCTGAGATATGTGTCTTCACAAGCTGTTCCACGCTGGCCTCTTCGCACCACCTTCGGCATGTTGCCATGCCCACGCTGCTGGAATCAAAAGCGTCTACATGCCACCCTCGCTGGGCTGCCCAAAGGGCATTTCGCCCCTCGCCTTCACATGGAAGCAATGCCGTTTTTCCTTCGCAGTGCTCGAGTTCTTGAGCCCAAAATGGATTGGGTTTTTTTCCGTAAACCCCTTCAGTTTCTGAATACCGTTTGTCCCAATGCCCGTTCATCGGACCAATTTCTGAAAGTTTCGGTGGAATTTGACGCTATATCACGTTAGTTTAATAGAAATTGGTGCCATGCTTCACTCGACTCTGCCCAACTCGATATTGCCCGTAGCTCCATCGGCCGAGCAAATTAACAGCACTTTCGAAGCCCTAAGTGCTCGAACGGCAGACCAACGCAGGCTCAGTGCGAAGGAGCGAATAAAGCGACTCGACGCGCTGTACGGAGAGATTTGGAATCGAAGGGATGACCTTAAAGTGGCGATGTGGGAGGATTTTCGCAAGCCCGCTGAGGAAGTTGATTTGACCGAGATTTTTGTCATTAAATCCGAAATTAAAGCGGTAAAAAAAGGGGTGAAGCGCTGGATGAAACCACGCCGTGTGACCAGTGGTTTGGCGTTGATTGGCTCAGCATCTTGGATTCGGCCCGAGGCAAAGGGAGTCGTGTTGATTATTTCGCCTTGGAATTACCCGATGCAGCTGGTGTTTCGCCCTCTAGTGGCTGCTCTCGCCGCGGGCTGCACGGTTGTGCTCAAGCCATCAGAATTGACAGGAAAAACGTCTGAGATTGTTGCGGAAATTGTCGCTGCAGTGTTCCCTGCGAATGAAGTTTCAGTTGTCCAAGGTGGAGTGGAAGAAGCCACGCACTTGCTATCGCTGCCATTCAATCATATCTATTTTACTGGATCACCGGCCGTGGGAAAGATTGTTATGCGGGCCGCAGCTCAGCACCCGTGCAGTGTGACACTTGAACTCGGAGGAAAGTCACCCGTAATCATAGATGAGTCTGCACCTGTTCGGGCTACCGCAAAGAAAATTGCTTGGGCCAAGCTGTCCAATGCTGGTCAAATTTGTGTGGCTCCAGATTATGTTTTTGTTCCAAGGCATTTGGAGTTGGAGTTTGCAAAGGCGTTTCAAATCGCAATGACTGAACTCTATCCCGGAGACATTGAGACCAATAAGGATTATCAGCGCATTGTCCAAGATCAACACGCAAAGCGTCTGTTGGATCTGGTTGACGATGCGGTTTCAAAGGGCGCGAAATTGACATATGGCGGAGGTGGAGATGCCAATCAATGCCTGGTGAATCCGGCTATTCTTTCCGATGTGCCGGCCGATTCACGTATCATGGAAGAAGAAGTTTTTGGGCCAATTTTGCCAATCATTCCATACGATACGCTGGATGAGGTGGTGGAAGCTGTAAACAGCCGGCCTGTTCCCCTCGCCCTGTATATTTACAGCAAACGAAACCGTTTTGTGAGCCAAGTTTTGGATCGTATCCAGTCTGGTGGAGCGAGCATCAACAATTCAGTCGTTCATGTTTCGAGCAATCATTTGCCTTTTGGTGGGTTGGGAAACAGCGGAATTGGATCGGGGCATGGCGAGCACGGATTCAAAGAATTCACTCACTTGCGCGGTGTATACGAACAGCGAATGAAAGGAGCGGCTTCACTTTTGATGCCGCCTTACACGCCGAGGAAAACGAAAGTGATTGATCGGTTGCTTCGCTGGCTCTGAATGCTGCCTCCATTGCTTTTTTTGCCAATCAATCAAGAACCATGAGAGTACCTATAACCATGGCCTCCGCTCTGCTGATGGTCTTCGCTACTACATTCGTTCAGGCACAATCATTTGTCCATCACGTTGACCCCCCGAATTGGTGGGTGGGCATGCCCGTGGATACGGTGCAAATCATGGTTCATGGCGACCGCATTGCAGAGTTGCATCCTGTGGTGGATTATCCGGGGGTTACCATTGCGCGAGTGGTTCATGGAGACAGTCCAAACTATGTTTTTATCTACATGCGTATAGCGAAGGATGCTGCGCCAGGCAGTTTGGCTATTCAATGGAGGGATGGAACGAAGCGCCAAGGAAAGACTTTCGGGCGCACTGTTTTTGAACTCAATCCTCGCATGGATAGGGTAATTCAGGGCTATAGCTCCGCGGATGCGATTTACCTGATTACTCCGGATCGTTTTGCGAACGGCGACTCTTCCAATGATGAGGTGTTGGGACTAAAAGAGGGGTTGAGTCGCGCGGATAATCACGGGCGCCACGGTGGCGATATTGCCGGAATCCGAGCACATGTGGATTATCTGGACGCGATGGGATTTACAGCTATATGGCTCAATCCTATTCTTGAAAATAATCAGCCACAGTGGTCTTACCATGGATATGCCACAACTGATTACTACCAGGTCGATGCTCGGTTCGGATCAAACGAAGAGTACACGGAATTGGTAGAATACGCCCGTGAACGCGGCATGAAGGTCATCATGGATATGATCATGAATCATTGCGGTTCGGAGCATTGGTGGATGACAGACTTGCCCACGCTTGACTGGATCAATAATGACGGTGAATACATGCAAACCACGCACCGTCGAACGACATTGCGTGATCCTTACGCACTTCCGAGCGATGTCAAAGCATTTGCCGATGGGTGGTTTGTAAAAGAGATGCCCGACCTAAACCAACGGCAACCACTCCTCGCAGATTACCTCATCCAGAATACAATTTGGTGGATTGAATACTTAGGATTGGGAGGCATTCGCATGGATACCTATCCATACTCGGATGCGGATTTTATGGCGAAATGGTCGTGCGAGGTGATGGACGCCTATCCAAAGTTCAATATTTGCGGTGAAGAATGGAGTTTGAATCCCGCCGTTTTGGCGTATTGGCAGTCGGGCCAACAAAATGCGGATGGCTATACTTCCTGCTTGCCGGGCCTGCTTGATTTTCCCCTTCACGATGCGGTGATGAAAAGCTTGACGGAGGAAGAAAATTGGTATTCAGATTGGGTAAAGCTGTATGAGATGCTTGGAAACGATTTTCTCTACTCCAATGCGTTCAATCACATTGTTTTTCCTGACAATCATGATATGAGCAGGGTGCATACCCAGCTGGGTGATGATGTGAATTTGACGCGTTTGGCGGCTTATTTCTTTGCTACTACACGTGGAATACCTCAGTTTTATTACGGAACGGAAATTCTGATGTCCAATACCGGCGATGACAGCCATGGGAATATTCGAAGCGATTTTCCAGGTGGTTGGGATGGAGATGCCGTGAATGGATTTACGGGAACTGGGCTTAGTATCGAGTCCTTTATGTTTCAGGAGGAGTTGCGGTCGCTTTTGAATTGGCGCAAATCGGCACCTGCTATTGCAGATGGAACGCTGCGCCACTTTGTCCCGGAAGACAAAGTCTACGTCTATTTTCGGAGTGCCCCTGATCAGACGCTGATGATTGTCCTCAATAAATCGAACGAACCGTCGCAGTTGAATTTGGGTCGTTTTGATGAGATTTTAGAAGGGAAAAGAATATTTCGCAATGCTATTACGGAAGAATCGATAGAAGAAGGAGAATTATTGACAGTTCCACCTTGGGGCGCGTGGGTGCTTGAATTGCAATAGGTGACTTACGTTCAGTTTGGTACAAGAGTGTGGTGTTGCATTTTATCAGTCATCGCTCGCCGGGCTTGCGTGAGGCAAAGGCTTTCACGATTTTGTGAGCTGTCCTATTCAGCTCCTTTGCCTTACCTTCGAGGCAATTCAATCTAAACATCTAGAAATCCTGGGAAGATCACAGCAATCATTCGGAAAACGCGAGCGTGAGTTAAAGCGAGAAAAGAAACGCAAGGAGAAGGAAGCCAAAAAGTTGGTGCGACAAGAAAATAAGTCGAGCCTTGATGACGACAGCATGATTGCGTATGTCGATGCATATGGCAATGTTTCGGACACTCCACCAGATCCTGCTGAGAAGGAAGAAATCAATGCAGAGGACATTGAATTGGGCATCCCAAAGAAAGAAAAGTTGCCAGACGACGCCCCACGGCTTGGAATCGTCTCATTTTTCAATGATTCAAAAGGTTTTGGATTCATCCGCGACTTGGATTCTCGTGAGAGCATTTTTGTTCACATCAACAATGTGGAAGGCGAGATCAAAGAGGATTCAAAAGTTTCTTTTGAGGTTGAGCAAGGACCTCGCGGTTTTGCTGCGGTCAAGGTCCAGTTGCACAAGGATTGATTGGAACTTGTGGAGCTGCCTTTGGCGGCCACACAAGATGCGAAAGCAAACGAGCATCTCTTACTTTCCGATACAGAAATTGCTGAAGATGTGATCAAGGATATCCTCGGGGTCAATGGCTCCCGTGATGGTGCCGAGGTGATGCAGGGCTTGCCTGACGTCACTAGCCACCAAGTCTCCCGGAATATTATTGCCGAGTCCTAATCGCGTAGCCTCGAGAGCAGATTGCGTTGCGATTAGTGCTTCGTAATGTCTCAAGTTTGTGACTACGATAGAGTCGTTATCGTACTGGCCACGTGCACGCTCAAGGAGCCACGATTTAATTTCATCGATTCCTTGTCGCTTTTGTGCGCTGATTGCAAACGTGATTGTGTCAGGTGCGGATGACTTTGGAGGCGCTTGAATGTCTGTTTTGTTCCATACTAGCGCCACGGTAGCGCCTTCGTCAACCTTCAATAAGGACAACTGCTTTTCGGGATTTTCGTTCTCATCGCACGTCGCGTCCATGAGGTACAAGACGACCGCAGCCGATTGCGCCTTTTCCAATGCCCTTCGAATTCCCTCTGTTTCAATGGCATCCTCCGTTTCTCTGATACCGGCTGTATCGATGAAACGAAATTTGATTCCTTCCATGATGCATGTGTCCTCAACGGTATCACGCGTGGTTCCGGGTGTGGCGCTGACAATGGCCCGATCATCACCGAGAAGTGCATTCAATAAAGTGGATTTCCCTCTGTTAGGGGCGCCCAGTATCGCTACGGGAACGCCCTCACGAATGGCATTTCCGTGCCGAAAGGAATCTGAAAGCTTGCTAATTCTTGCTAGCAAGTCGATCAGCAAAGCATCAAATTTCGCCCGGTCTGCAAATTCTACATCTTCCTCTGCAAAATCCAATTCTAGTTCTAGCAATCCTGCAAATCCGATTAGATCCTCTCGGAGTGCATTGATTTCGGCAGCGAATTCGCCGCGAAGCTGCTTCATGGCCAATCGATGAGCACCCGCATGATCCGAGGCGATGAGGTCACCTACGGCTTCAGCTTGCGTGAGGTCAAGTTTGCCATTGAGAAACGCACGTGAAGTGAATTCTCCAGGACCCGCGTGGCGGCATCCAGCATCAATGAGCCAGCGTACCGCTTCGCTCTGAACAAAAGGTGAGCCGTGCACTCCGAATTCAACAGTGTCCTCTCCTGTAAAGGTTCCCGGACCTCGAAATACGGTCGCAAGGCATTCGTCCAAGACCTCATCCTTGCGCACCATGCGACCAAATACGGCCTGATGCGATAGGGTTGAGGAAAGATCCTTTGAAAAAACGCTGCTCGCTAGTAAGATTGCCTCAGGACCCGATACTCGAATCACAGCGATTCCTCCCATTCCAGCAGGTGTGGAGAGGGCACAAATGGTTTTTCCGTCAATTGCTCCAAGAATTCCTCGGTTCATGGCGCGAAATTCGACTAAATTCGCGGCGCGAACAACACAATACTAACATGAGCGTACTCGTCAATAAAGATTCTAAAATCATTGTTCAAGGTTTTACAGGCGGAGAGGGTACTTTCCACGCAGGCCAGATGATTGATTATGGAACACAAGTGGTCGGAGGAGTAACTCCAGGCAAGGGAGGGCAGGAGCACCTTGGAAAGCCGGTTTTCAACTCGGTGAGTTCAGCCGTAGAGGCCACAGATGCTGACACGAGCATCATTTTTGTGCCCCCCGCTTTCGCAGCGGATGCTATCATGGAGGCTGCAGACGCAGGTATCAAGGTTATTGTGGCCATTACCGAAGGCATTCCGGTAGCGGATATGACCAAAGTGAAGGCCTACGTCGATCAGCGCGACTGCACACTAATTGGTCCCAACTGTCCAGGAATTATTACCGCAGGTGAAGCCAAGGTGGGCATCATGCCTGGATTTATTTTCAATCCCGGTCGAGTAGGTATCGTGTCGAAATCTGGCACTTTGACATACGAAGCCGTTGATCAAGTGACCAAAGCAGGGATGGGGCAATCAACGGCAATTGGAATTGGCGGAGATCCTATCATAGGAACAACAACTTTGGAAGCGGTTCAATTGCTCATGGATGATGAGGATACAGATGGAATTATTATGATTGGAGAGATAGGTGGCGACCTAGAAATTAAGGCGGCGCGTTGGATTCAGGAGAATGGCACCAAGCCTGTAGTTGGATTCATAGCGGGTGTCACAGCTCCTGCGGGACGCACAATGGGCCATGCGGGCGCTATTGTCAGCGGGGAAGAGGAGAGCGCGGAAGCCAAGAAGCGCGTGCTTCGAGAATGTGGAGTACACGTGGTAGATAGCCCTGCAGACATTGGAGGTAAGATGGCTGAGCTGCTTGGTGTGAAAGCTTGAGTTCCGCTCGTTTTCTAAATTTCCCTTCCCACAGGATGCCGACTGGATTCAGTCCACTTTCCTGCAGTAAGGTCTGGAATGACCATGCGTTCAGACCCTGCGGTTACAGAAGCTTCTGACAAAGCTCCGACCAAGGACCACAGTGCGCCATCGTAAACATTCATGTCGAGTGATTCGCCAAGATTCAAGCAACGAATAAGTCGGTACATCATGACGAAGTCCATTCCGCCATGCCCTTGGGGATGTTCTTCTGCTAATTTTTGAAGACGAGTCCAAAGCGGGTGTTCGTACTTATCTCGGTATTCTGCTTTGGCCTCATTTGAGAGCCAACGATGTCCATCCCACGATGCTCCGTGATCAATATACAGCCGCGAGGGATATCCATAATGTGTCGCTTTTGATCCTACCACTTTGTCAAGTCTATTGTAAGGGCGCCCACTGTGCACATCAAATTGCAACATGATAGATCGGCCCTTTGCCGTGCCAATCAGTGTAGTGTTCACGTCGCCACAGGTCACTTGACTGGCCATTGCTTTTAACTCGGGATCGTTCGTGGCTGCGAGTGCCTCAGAAAGGGCCGCTTCGCCTGAACTCATGGAAGTCAAGTGGGTCAGCGTGTCTCCTCTTAGAATGTCAAAGTACATGCAAACAGGACCGAGTCCGTGGGTTGTGTACAGATTGCCATTGCGCTGCAAATGATGCTTCAAACGCCAACGATCTTCGTAATAAGTGGGGTCAATCATCAGCTGCCGCAAGTCATGGAGGTAGGCACACTCCGCGTGAGTCAACGTGCCGAAAACACCTTCTTCAATCATGTTTAAAATCCATAGCTCTTCTCGGTTGTAGCAGCAATTCTCCAACATGATGCAATGGCGTTGCGTGGTTTCAGCCATCTGCACCAATTCTATGGATGCCTCTGGGGTATAGGCAATGGGGACTTCCGAAGCCGCGTGCAGTCCATTTTTCATGGCTTTTAGCGCCATTTTGGTGTGCCATTCCCACGGGGTGCATATAAGCGCGAGATCGGCTATGTCGGTAGACATTGCTTTCTCCCACTCGTCTTTATTTCCAGTAAATACAACTGGCGCATAGGATTGAAATTCTGCGATTTGTTCTTTTGCGCGCTGGACTTTCTTGGGGTTGATGTCGCTGATAGCAGTTATTTCTGCGTGGCCTTCTTGAACCAACCAATTGAGCATGTCAATCAGGCTTTGCCCTCGATTTCCCAATCCCAGTAGGGCGATTCGAACTTTGGGAATGGGGTCGGCTTTTAAATGAAAAGCATTTCCAGTGATTCCAGCTATCTTGATTTTCTCCTGGATCTCTGCATCGAGCGATTCAGACCGGGTGTTGCCCTTTTTAGACGTAAAAGAATTGAAGAGCCCGCCCATGCCGAGCAGCCCACTCATCCGAAGGAAATCCATTCTGCGCATGAGCACAAGATATGGAACCGTTTGCTGTTACGCTTTTAACGAATACACACCCGGCTTGCGGGGTTGCAAAACCAAGGCCGCCAATCGTTCTGCATCTGCCGGTCGCTCGACAATATCAACGTCCGTGGTGTCGATCCATAGGATGCGCGAACCGCGGGCGTAACGGTAATGAAGTTGGTAGTGATAGGCGATTTTGTCCAAGTATTCCTGTGGCATGTCCCGTTCGTAACTGCGTCCGCGTTGTTCAATTTGTTGTCTGATTTTTTCAGGCTGCGGGTCTAGAATCACCACAACTTCTGGCTGGGCTACTTGCGCATCCATCAGCTTAAACATGGTGCGGAACAGCTTGAACTCATCTGCCGGCAAATTGGCCTTGGCAAAAATCATGCTTTTTACAAAAGCATAATCAGAAATCAATACTTGTCGAAAGAGGTTGCGTGCGCCCAATCGTTCACGCAATTGGCGGTACCGATCACTGACAAATGTCAGTTCCACGCTCAAGGCATAGCGCTCCTGATCGTTATAGAATTTCTCCAAGAAGGGGTTTTCTTGGAATTGTTCGAGCATAAGGTCGCACTTCAAATGGTGGGCGAGCCAAGTTGCAAATGTGGTCTTGCCTGCACCTATGTTGCCTTCGATGGCGATGTATGCGTAAGGGGAGTTCATTCTTCGGAGGAGGTAAGGTACATGCGAACCGGTGTTTCATCCGAACAAGCGTGAAGTAAATCGCGTATGCTCTGGCCCCAAGGTTGAAGAATAAAATCAGGGCAGAGTTCATTCAAGGGTGCTAAAACAAATTTCCGTGAAGTCATCCGCGGGTGCGGCAATTCGAGGCGATCGGACGATTGGACGTGATCCCCAAGAAATAACAAGTCCAAATCGATTGTGCGTGACTGATAGGTTTGATTGGAGATGGTGTGCCGTCTTCTTCCAAGCTCCAATTCAATGCGAAGCAAATCATCGAGTAAGCTTTCTGGGTTTGGCATATGGTTCCACTCAAAAAGGAGGACCTGATTCAAAAAGGTTGGTGTTCCTTCGGCCATTCCCCATGCTTCGGTTTCAAAAATGTTCGACTTACGCGCGGTGCAGCACCAGAAGGATTCGAGCAGTTCTCTGGCCTGCTTCAATAAGGCTTGGCGATCGCCTTGATTGCTTCCGACTCCGATGGCTCCTCTGATTATCAACTGGTGTTAATTTACGTTGCAAATATGCTACAAAGCAGCGGTCTGCCACGATTTGGTTCTGCGAATCGTACCTTTCGAAACTAATAACCCTGAATCATGTCATTTTTCAAAAACGTAGCCTCCTCTTTTGTTGGAGCCTCTTTGGCCTTTATTATCGCAGGTACGGTGCTTTCATTTGTGTTTGTGGGTGTTTTCGTTGGAGGAATTGTCTCTTTTTTAGGTGACGTTGAAGTCGACGATTCGGAGCCGGTGAGTAAGGAAAACACGGTAATTCGATTGGATTTTGACGGTCCGATTACCGAGCGATCAACGCAGAATGCCGATTTTTCCGTTGGTGGATTTGAAGCGAGTTCCACCATGGGATTGCGCGACATTATTAAAGGCCTAGAGCGAGCGGCAGAAGATGAAGATGTAGAAGGGATTTACATGAATTTAGATGGAGCTGCTGCGGCGCCCTCCACAATGCTTGACATTCACAATGCGATCGGTCGTTTTCAGGAGTCTGGAAAATGGATCATTGGATGGGGCGAAATGGCCACTACAGGAGGGATGTATTTGACATCTACAGCTGACGAATTGTACCTCCATCCAAATGGATATGCGGATTTTACGGGCATCCGTTTGCAAACAACATACTATACTGGAATGTTGGATAAAATTGGTGTTGGGATGACGGTTCTTCGTGGCCCTGATAATGAGTTTAAAAGTGCTGTTGAGCCCTTCACGCGCAAGAGCATGAGCGCTTCCAATCGCAAACAGCTGAACGCACTGTTGGCTGACGTTTGGAATCAAACGAGCGGAGGAATTGCAGAGGGCAGAAACTTGAATGTCTCAACACTTGATGAAATCGCTGAAAACATCGCCTTGCGTACAGCCGAGGATGCAGTGCAGTGGGAATTGTTCGACGGTTTGCTTTACGAAGATGAGCTGAAGGAACGAATCAAAGAGCGGCTCGATGGAGAGGAGCCGACATACGTGACGTTCGCGGATTATTTAAATCCATCGGGCATGGAAGGTCTTGAAATAAATTTAGAAGGAGACTTCCTCGAATCATTGTTCAATAGCGAATATGGCGAGAAAGAAGAGGCAGAAGAACTAGGTTCGCCTTTGGCAGTGATTTATGCAGTGGGTGGCATTTACATGGGAGAAGGTGACGATCAAACCATAGGTTCCACGACACTTTCCGAAGCGATTCGGAGAGCACGGCTTGCGCCGGATGTTGAGGCTGTGGTGCTTCGCGTTAGCAGTCCTGGTGGCTCTGCTTTGGCCAGTGATATCATCTGGCGTGAAACAGAATTGCTGAAAGAGGCTGGGAAAACCTTGGTCGTGAGCATGGGAGACTATGCAGCTTCAGGCGGTTACTACATCTCAGCAGGAGCAGATCGTATTTTTGCCAACCCCACTACGATTACGGGGTCAATCGGCGTCTTTGGCATGTTGCCAAACGCAGAAGAATTGCTCAAAGACAAAATGGGGCTTGCCTTTGATGATGTGAGAACACACGCTCACGCCGGAATCGGACTGGACGCGCAGTTGGATCCTGTCCAACGCGAGGCTATAAACGCATCGATTACCAACATCTATGAAGACTTTGTGGGCATCGTGGCGGAGGGGAGAGGCATGAGCTACGATGATGTGGATGCGATTGCGCGTGGCCGAGTTTGGACTGGTTCGGATGCCCTGGAAGTGGGGCTGGTTGACGAACTTGGGGATTTGGATGCAGCCATTGCTCACGCAGCGGAGCTTGCAGGCTTGGATTCGTTAGATGAAGATAATATCGTGTTCTTGCCTGAGACTGTCGATCCTTTGGAAGCTTTTGTGAGAGATTTGGCGGGTGCTGAGATGCTGGGAAATGCATTGATCAGTGCGGGTATTCCAGCAGAACAATGGCGACAATGGCTCTCGGTGAAGCGCATGGTTGAATCCAAGGATCCGATTCAAGCGCGTATGCCCTACTTCATTGATATACGATGAGTTTGAGGTTTGGTCTTGAGGGGCATCGCCAAATCTTGATTTTTTTCAGCGCAGCGTTATTCGTTGCGTTGGTGGTGTCATGCCAGCGCAATCATGTGGACGAGACAGTCGAGTTGATTGAGGTCGAAGCTGAAGACATTGCAGTAGCGCATGATCCTTTTGATCTTTTGGATGCGAGCATCATCGGTGATTCCTTGATGCTTTCCGTTCGCTATGGTGGCGGATGCCGTGAGCACGATTTTGCTCTGGAGACAGGGACTATGCTCAAGAGTTTGCCGCCGAAGCAGCTAATTTCTATCTCGCATGATGCTAACGGAGATAATTGTCGCGCGCTGATTCAGAAAATCGTTTGGTTTGACTTGTCCTCTTTTCAGGGAAGTCCTCGAGGCATTACTGTCATTGTTTTGAATGAAATGGAATTGATCTATGAATACCCGTAGGTGATCTGTGAAAGTTGATTTCTCATGGATTCTACTCTTGTTATCGTTCTTGTCAGTTATGCTCTAGCCATTGTTGCATGGATGTCTCACGAGCTCTATTTGGCGAGGGCATATGCGAAGAGCGCGTGCAAGGATTTGACTGCCCCGATTGCGATACAGTCAATGAAAACGAAAGACAGTTCCATTCGTGCGAGTGTGGTGATTTGCGTCAGGAACGGATCAGATGAAATTTTAGTTCTGCTAGAAGCGCTGGCACTCCAAGATATACTAGGGCGGTGGGAAGTTGTCGTCGTAGATGATGATTCAACAGACGATACTTGGTTCAAATTACAATCCTTTCTGAATGAGGCATCGATGCCTTTTGCGCTGAGCACACACCACCTCAAGGATACCCGTTCGGGAAAGAAAGAGGCACTCCAATTTGGCGTAAAAAAGGCAAAAGGTAAAACGTTGGTTTTTACAGATGTGGATTGCTTGCCTTCTAGCGCCTCGTGGTTGACACGATTGACGGGACCCATTGAATTGGATCAAGACATTGTGCTTGGAGTGAGCTTGCCTCGTTTGGCACGTGGCGAGGGCGCACTTGGGGCATTGCAAGCATGGGATGCCGTGCGCATTGCTCGCAATTATGTGGGCTGGGCAGAGAGGGGAAGAGCATACATGGGAGTCGGTCGAAACATGGCCGTTCGAGCGGCAATTTATCCAAGGGTCCAGGTTCATTTGGATTTGGTGTCTGGTGATGATGACCTCATGGTTCAGCACATGCTTGCTTCAGGAAATCATCGCGTCGCTACTTGCATAGAACGCCTGGCGCAAATGGATTCGAAGCTTCCAACAACGGCGAGAGGCTGGCAAAATCAAAAGCAAAGGCATTGGACTACAGTTCGGCGTTATGGACTGGGACATGGTATCCGACTGTCGGTTCCGCAGGCTCTTACCGGCCTTTGGATATTGCTGGGGTTGTGGGCTTTCTTGGTCGGTTTTGGGAGCGGGGTTTTGCACATTGTGCTATGGATAGTGGGTGCGGGTCTAGGGTCTGCATGGCTTATTGCTTTCCTTACCTTTCGGTCAATCGCCAAAGCGAGTCAAACCCCTGATCATTGGCTTCATTTCGGTTGGCTGCAACCGTTGGGAGCTTGTTGGGTGTGGATGATGGCCATTCGAATGGTTTTCGTTCCGTCCAAGAGAAAGTGGTAAAGCTGCTGCGGCGATCCACCAAACGTTTGACTACCCATTTCATAGCCATGGATGTGAACCCGAATTTGTCCGACAAGGCTCGCTACGACTACGCGCTGGTTTTGCGAGCTACCAAGGAAAACGATGAAAAAGCATATGCAGAGCTTATGCAACGCTACCGTGACTCGATTTTCCATTTGATTAATAAGATGGTCTTCAGTTCGGACGATGCAGATGACTTGACCATGGAAACATTTAGCAAGGCCTTCCAGCGCCTTGAGCAATACACTCCCGCTTTTGCTTTTTCGACGTGGCTTTTTAAAATTGGTTCCAATCACACCATTGATTTTATTCGGAAAAAGAGGCTCAAAGCATTGTCTCTGGATCAGGGATTTCGTAACGAGGATGGAGATTCGATGGAAATTCATGTCGCAGATGAAGGCCTCGATCCGTTCCAATCCTTGGAGAAAAAAGAGCGAAAGGAACGAATGCATGAGGTGGTGAGTCAACTCAAGCCTAAGTACCGAAGATTGGTTGAAATGCGGTATTTCGAAGAAAAGAGCTATGATGAAATTTCTGAGGAACTCGGCCTTCCTTTAGGCACAGTGAAAGCTCAATTGTTTCGAGCAAGGGATATGTTGGAACGGGTTTTGGGAGGCGTTCGAGAAACGATTTGATGATTGATTTTGAAAAAGTAGTTCCCGAACTGCCCAAAGGTGCAGGAGAGCAATTGAATCGTCTTCGTCCACTTTATGACGAGTGGAACGCCGCCATCAACGTAATTTCAAGGAAGGACATGGAATCGTTCGAGGAACGACATGTGCTTCACAGTTTGGCTATTTTCAGGGCCATGCGATTCGCTCCGGGTAGCCGTGTTTTGGACGTGGGAACGGGTGGTGGATTCCCGGGTATTCCATTGGCAATAGCTTGCCCTGACGTACAATTTGTTTTGTGCGATAGCATCGGGAAGAAGATAAAAGTAGTGCGAGCGGTGGTGAAGGAACTTGGCTTGAAAAATGTCACCGTGCACCATGGACGTGCAGAAGACATTTCCGGTCGATTTGATTTTATCGTTAGCCGTGCAGTGACCCGAATGAACCGTTTTCTTCCATGGGTCCTGAATAAGATTGACAAACGGTCATTGAGCCCATGGCCCAATGGTGTACTCGCATTGAAAGGAGGAGACTTGAGCGAAGAACTAAAGGAAGTCCGACAGACAACTGAGGTCATTCCGATTTCGTCGTGGTTCCCTGAACCTTTCTTCGAGACGAAGTCCGTCGTTTATGTAAAAGTAAAATGATCATTGCCCTTCCAGGAGGGAATTTCAATCAGCAGGTTTTCATAGATAAGGCCAGAGAGAAACGGCCTTAAAGAAGAAGAGGAACTCCATTGAGTCCCTCTTCATAACCTGCAAGAAATTGAAACCAACACAGTATTCTCAGACTGTGTTTGTAACTATGACGTGTCTTTTTTCCGAGGGTTGCCTCGCGAATGGGTTTTTATTGTGTTATGAAGCGATAGCCTACCCCGCGCACGGAAGTGAAATGCTTGGGATTTTTAGGGTCAGCTTCGAAATATTTACGGAATGCAACGATGAAATTATCAATCGTTCTCGTTTTGGGCAACGCTGAATAGCCCCAAACGATTTTAAGTATTTCTTCACGACTGACGACTTGGTTTGCTTTTGCGATGAGCAAACGCAGGAGGCTGGCTTCGCGTTTTGTAATGCTTTGAGACTCCCCCGATCGGGTCGTGATTTGATAGCCATCAAAATCGATGCTGCAATTTTTTCCAAAAGCATAAGTTCCTGAAACAGTCTGTTTGCTGGTGTCGTTATTGCGGAGCAATAGTTTGACGCGCAAGAGCAGTTCTTCCAAATGAAATGGTTTTCCGAGGTAATCATTGCCTCCAGCTTTTAGACCTTCCACACGATCGGTACCTTCATTTTTAGCTGTGAGAAAAAGCACAGGCAGGTCGGATCCTCCGACACGCATAGCCTGACAAACCTCCAATCCATCCATTTTTGGCATCATAACGTCAAGGACTGCTGCATCAAGATGATTTTGTTTCGCCAGCTGAAGCGCCTGCTCACCATTTTCAGCTTCGATGACAAACCAACCTTCTCTTTCAAAATTTAGTTTTACCGTTCGACGCAAGGTGAGGTCGTCTTCAGCTAATAGTATGCGTGGTTGAGGTGGAGTTGAATCTTGCATGGCGTAAATTTCGGACGAAATGGCTTTGAATGCGATGAAAAATTTAAACGATGTACCAACAATTGCGGATGCAATTGGCTTGGAAGTGCTGACCGTGGAACCCGAGCGTGTCACAGGAAAGATGCCTGTGGATTCCCGAACGCATCAGCCGTATGGTTTGCTGCATGGAGGTGCAAGTGTGGTTTTGGCAGAGACGCTGGGCTCTGTGGGCTCTCATTTCTTGGTAGCCGAACAAGGCAAAGCAGCTGTAGGCGTAGAAGTAAATGCGAATCACGTTCGTGGCGTTCGAACTGGGTGGGTATATGGGGAAGCAAAACTGGTTCATCGCGGTGGTAAAATGCACGTATGGGCCATCGATATCAAGGACGACAAGGAACGTTTGGTGTGCACTAGTCGCCTTACGGTGATGATCATTCCTCAACCCAAAGAGCAAGAACCGCTGCCGACAGATAAGGAGGGGTAATGAGCGATCAAAGAGTACTTCAGTTGTGGTGGAAAATGCCCGGAGACGGGGCGGACAAAATTTGGACGCTGGAGCCGGATTCAAATGGAGAGACTACATTTCATTTGGCTCCATTTGCGTCCTCCAATAGTTCTCCTATCCTCGAAATCACAGGGAATAAGAAGCCGGTTTTCTTTCCTTTGAATGCCCATTTGGACCTCGTTCCTTCCCCAACGGTTTCAGGAGCAAAAAAACAAGACCACCTCAATACGGTGAATGCGGCGATAGAAGCGATTCGTTCCGAGGAATTGGAGAAAGTAGTTGTTAGTCGATCGGAATTTTGGACAACCCCATTGGCTCCCGAAAGACTATTTCAGTCCAAATGTGAGATGTACCCTGATGCGATGGTCTATTTGCTCGCTCATCCAGAATCAGGCGTTTGGCTGGGCGCGTCGCCTGAACTGCTTCTCCAACGACGGGGAAATGAATTTGAAACGGTTTCGCTGGCGGGGACAAAATCCAATTTGAATGGAGAGTGGACCGAAAAGGATCGAAGGGAACAGGAGTTGGTAACTGATTTCATTACCCACCGATTAAGATCTGTTGGAGCCCAAGGCGTAAAACAGCTTGCCGCTGAAGATCGAAAATATGGTGCCATTCAGCATCTTGAATCAAGGATTCTCTTTTCATCTGCGGTGGATGAAGCATCTTGGCTCAAAGAACTACACCCTACTCCAGCAGTGGGCGGAGCCCCTCGGGATAAGGCTCTGGAATTCATCGAGACAAACGAAATACAGGATAGAGGGTACTACACCGGATACTTGGGATGGAGCCAAAAGGCTGAGTCCAATTATTTTGTCAATTTAAGATGCATGCAATGTTTTGCTGATGGATTTCGACTCTTCGCGGGTGGAGGAATTGTGAGTGGTTCTGATGCGGTTGGGGAATGGGAGGAGACGCAAGCAAAAATCGAAACGATTCGAACGAATTTGAAGCCTTGAAGTAGGGAATCAACCTTATTTTTGCTCCATGAGGACGACGGACCATCCGGCAGCCCATGGGCTCATATCTACTTGGAAGTCGCTTGGCTTGAGCGATGTTGTCATTTCGACAGGTTCGAGAAATGCACCCTTGGTGCTGGCAGCTCATGCAGCAGGATTGCGCATCACAGTGGCCCTTGATGAGCGTAGTGCCGCTCACATCGCTCTGGGTATGGCGTTGGAGTCGGGCACGCCCTGTTGTGCCATATCAACTTCGGGGACAGCGGCTTTGAATCACGGACCTGCCTTGGCTGAGGCTTATTACATGGGAGTGCCTTTGATTAGCGTTACGGCCGATCGTGCCCGTGCAAAACGAAAAACTGGCCCAGGACAGATGGTTGTCCAGAATCAGGCATTTAAGCAGCACACAACCTTCTCTTTGGAAGTGGATGAACTGGACCTGTCATTGGATGAGATAGGCACCGCAGCGGAAGAAGCTTGGATGCAAGCCCAATCTGGGCCGGTGCATGTGAATGTTCCATTCCAAGAACCTCTTTATTCCATGCGCGAAAGTTCTGAATTCCCACCGAAAATGGGGCTTGAACATGCCCAAGCTACAAACCACCAATGCGAGTATGCACCAATCCCGGATGAGTTGGTTGATTGGTTAAGCTGCCACGACCCCAAAGTTCTTATCCTGCTCGGTGCGGTGCCAGAGTATGCTCGAGCTAGCGAAGCATTCGAAACGCTCAAAGACCGAGCAGCCGTGATCGCCGATGCTTTTGGGATGATTCCGCAGGCGCATATAGAGCCAAGTTCGGCGCTCATGCAATTGGGGTGGGACATTGACACGATAGAGGACTTGAGACCTGATGTGGTCATCACATGCGGACTGCCTCCCATGGACAAAAAATGGAGAGAGCATTTGGTGGGCTGGAACCTTCCGCATTGGCATATTGGCAAGGAGGAGCACGATTGGGATATGTTTTATTCCAAGTCCGGTACTTGGGAAATTGAGCCCCAAATTGGGGTAGAAGAATTGCTAAAGGCCTTGCCAGAGTTTAATGCTTTTGCTTCGGAATGGAATGTTCGTTCGGATCGAATGACATCTGCCGCCGCGCTGTTTGCATCTGCTTCTTCGAATCCGTGGACAGACTGGCACGTTTATGAAAGACTCGCTTTAAGGTTGGCTGAGAATGCATCGGTGCATTTTGCCAATTCAACAAGTGCGCGCTACGCGCAATGGTTCGACTGGAAGCAGCGAAACGTTCATGCCAATAGAGGTGTTGCGGGAATCGATGGTTGCCTGAGTACTGCAGTCGGTGATGCGCTTGCCAACTCCAAACGTCCGGTCGTTCTCTTGACGGGGGATACTGCCTGGCAATACGATGCGAACGGTTTAGCTGTCCGACCTGTGCCGTCCAACCTAAAAGTCATTGTCATCAACAACGGCGGGGGAAACATATTTCGCTGGATTGATGGCCCGGAAGATGAAAGCGTCTTGACGCAGTATTTTGAAGCTCCATTTGCGGAGAATATGAAGGCGAGCGCTCAGCATTTGGGACTGAGTTACACGTTTGCTGCAAACTGGTCCCAGTTTGAGGAATCATTTGCTGTTTGGCACAACAACACAGAGCCCTCTTTGTTAGAAATAAAAACAGATGGGATTGCTTCGGTGCGTTTTTTCAAAGCTCTCCAAGCGCATACAATAGCAGCATTGACCACAAAAAGATAATCTTGAACAACATGGCGAATAGAACGTGGGAGACGATCAAGGAATACGAAGATATTCGGTTTGAATATTGCGATCAGGTGGCCAAAATAACCATCGACCGTCCGGAAGTGTACAATGCATTTCGTCCAGAGACGAATATAGAAATGCTGGATGCAATGCACATTTGCAGGGAGCGCAATGACATTGGTGTCGTAGTATTTACAGGAGAAGGAGACAAGGCGTTTTGCAGCGGTGGGGACCAAAACGTAAAAGGAGTCGGAGGATACATCGGAGAAGATGGTGTGCCACGGCTGAATGTGCTGGATTTACACAAAGAAATTCGAGCCTTGCCTAAGCCCGTTATTGCCATGGTCAATGGTTATGCAATCGGAGGCGGCCATGTGTTGCACGTCGTTTGCGATCTGACAATTGCTTCGGAAAATGCCAAATTTGGGCAAACCGGTCCCAAAGTGGGCAGTTTTGACGCCGGATTTGGCTCCAGTTATCTCGCCCGACATGTGGGCCAGAAAAAGGCACGTGAAATCTGGTTCCTCTGCGAGCAGTATTCGGCCGCCGAGGCTGAGCAGATGGGAATGGTCAATGCGGTAGTACCACTTGCGGAACTCGAGGACAAAACAATGCAGTGGTGCTCGACCATGTTAAAGCGCTCGCCCTTGGCACTTCGTATGATCAAACGCGGATTGAATGCCGAGCTCGATGGTCAGCGTGGACTGATGGAGTTTGCGGGTGACGCGACTTTGATGTATTACATGATGGAGGAAGCGCAAGAGGGCAAGAATGCCTTCCTGGAGAAGCGTGATCCGGATTTCCAGAAGTTCCCCAAATTCCCTTGATACGGCTATGGCCCTGAAAGATTGGATAGAAGCGTCTCGCCTTCGTACACTTCCGCTTGCCGCGTCCTGCGTGCTTGTGGGGGCTGCTGTGAGCCATCGTCGTGCTCAAGGAATTGACCTGTTGCAGGATCAGTTTTGGACTGTTTTTTCTGTAATTCTCGTAACCGTCATCTTGTTGCAAATTCTTTCGAATTGGGCCAATGATTGGGGGGATTTTGAAAATGGTGCGGATGATGCTTCACGAACGGATCGAGCTGTAGCCTCGGGCCGGATAAGTCCGGGCGAGATGAAAAAAGCAATCGTTGTACTAGCTGTTTTGTGCTTATTGAGCGGGCTCCTCTCATTGTTTCTAGCCTTTCAGGCATCGGGATTATTTTCACTTCCGCTGCTATTGCTTTTGATTGGAATTGGAGCAATTGTGGCAGCATTTCGCTACACGGCAGGAAAAAACCCATATGGATACAAGGGATACGGTGATGCTATGGTCTTTCTCTTCTTTGGATGGATAGGTGTGGGTGGAACAGCTGTCTTGCTCGCGCATGAATGGGATATGACGTGGCTCTTGCCAGGTACTTGGTCGGGAGCCATGTGTGTTGCCGTGTTGAATCTGAATAACATGCGCGATCATGTCACGGATGCTGATGCCGGAAAACAAACGCTTGTCGTGCGCAATGGATTGCTTTGGGCCAAACGATATCATACGGCTTTGTTCGTCATTGGATGGATGTCTTGGTGGGTTTTTGCTTTGGTATTGAATCCAGGTGATTGGCGTGGGATGGGATGGATTGCTATTCTGAATGCGGTCCATGTTGCGCACATTTTTCGCGTGATGCGCTTCAAAAACACTTCAGATTTTGATCCTGAATTGAAGCGAATCGCTTTATCCTCAGCAGTAGTTGCTTTGTTCTTACTGATGGCGCAAACAGGAATCACAGCGCAATGATGGGGAAATATTTGGATGTGCAATGGGTGCGGTATGAAATGCATTTCAAAACGCCTGCTAGAACTTCTCGGAATACCCTGACGACCAAGCCTTCTTGGTTGATCCGAGTCCGAGACGATGAGGGGGCATTGGGATGGGGAGAATGCAGCATAATCCCCGGTCTGAGTCCAGACGAGCCGGCACTAATCGAATCCACCTTGAATCGTTTGAAGATCCGACGACAAATCGATTTGACATCGATCCCGCATCAATTGCCGGCTTTGCGATTTGCTCTGGAAATGGCGGTTTTAGATTTGAAAACACCGGGAGTTTTTACTGCATATTCAGGTGATTTCTCAAATGGAAATAGAAGTCTAGAAATCAATGGATTGATTTGGATGGATGGACCGGATGGACTTATTGCACAGGCGAATCGCTTGGTCGAAACGGGATTCAAAACGTTGAAGGCGAAAGTCGGGACTATGCCATTTGAACAGGAATTGAATTGGATTCGATCGGTTCGGTCCGCGGCGCCTAACGTTACCCTTCGTGTCGATGCCAATGGAGCCTTTTCGAAGTCAGAACTTGGATGGAGTCCTCTTGATAAATTGAAGGCCCTTGCTGAGCTTGGTCTGCATAGCATCGAACAACCATTGGTCGCTGATGATCATGTGGGATTGGCTGAGTTGTGCAGAATTAGTCCGCTTCCGATAGCGCTTGATGAATCGTTGATTGGTGTAATGAAGGATCAGCAAGGTGAGCTGCTTGATGCAGTATGTCCAGATTACTTGGTCTTGAAGCCAAGCCTTCTCGGTGGTTTCTCTGCTTCTCAGTATTGGATTTCTGAGGCTGAGCGCAGGGGAATTGGGTGGTGGGTGACTTCCGCATTGGAAACGAATGTTGGCCTCAATGCTATCGCACAGTGGACAGCCAATGGAATCCAATCCGAAAGCAAGCTGATGCCTCAAGGCCTTGGCACAGGGGCGCTCTTTACCAATAATATTTCAGGGCCATTGGACGTGAAAAATGGATTTTTGTCTGCGAGTGGAAATGAAGAATGGGAAGCGCCTGAATTGGGTGGGGCAAGCGAATGTTTAGAAGCCAATCTTTCTCCATGAACGCTCGAATTCACATGGCAGGAAAATGGTGGCCGCTGCAACCGGATCATTTGGATGGAATGAAAGCGGCTTGTGCCGAGTCATGGGAATATGAGGTAGTTGATGCTCTTGCCGAGTGGTGGTCAGAGGAAACAAATATTGTTTCTCTGACTTCGGGTTCGACAGGAATGCCTAAGTCAATTCATCATAACAAAAAAGCAATCGAGGCCAGTGCCTTGAGAACTATTCAGTTTTTTGGATTGACGGACCAACCGGTAGCCAGTTTGGTGATGCCTGCTCGATATATAGGGGGGAAGATGATGCTCATAAGAGCGCTTATCGGAGGCTGGGACTTGCGTGTGGTAAAACCCGCTGTTGTTCCATTTCTTCAGCCTGCGCCAGATTTTGTTGCCATGACCGTCTCCCAAGCGTCATCACTCATCGACAAAGACCCAAGTGTATGGAAAGAATTAAAATTGGTGCTGTTGGGAGGAAGCCCCGTGGATGATGATTTGGTGAAAAGGATGCCTGCGGGCCCCAAAGTCTTTGAGTCATTCGGAATGACGGAGACCATCAGTCATTTTGCATTGCGTCAGTTGGCGCCTCAGAAAGCAGAGCTCTTCACCTGCTTGAAAGGTTTCCAGGTGCGTTCCAGCCTTCACCAAGCGCTGGTGGTCGTGTTTCCAGACGGTACTGAATTGGCCACCAATGACGCCGTTGAAATACGAAGTGTCACGACCTTTCGTTGGCTCGGCCGTTTGGATGATGTGATCAATTCAGGCGGTATCAAAATTCACCCGTCGCAGGTTGAAGCCTTATTGTCATCGTTGATTGACCTTCCTTTCAAGGTCTATGGGGAGCCGCACCCGCAATGGGGCAATCAATTGGTGATTCGGGTCCATGCAGACGCAGCGCCGTCCAATGCCGCTGAACTTGAAGCGCAATGGATGGCATGGGCCATGGCCAATTTGCCTCCCTACCATGCTCCCAAACGCATCGAATGGAAACGAATCAATCAAACAGCCTCAGGCAAATGGCTGCGTCCTTAAATGGGCATTATTTTTACGATTATGAATGAATCCAATCCCAGTGAATTGCCTGTTTTGGTTTTTGCTACACACAATCCCAATAAGGCCCAAGAAGTGCAACGGATGCTGGGAAGCGCATTTCGCATTCAAACCCTGACGGACATTGGATGCCACGAAGAGATTTCAGAAACGGCCACAGATTTGAAAGGGAATGCGTTGATCAAGGCTCAGTACGTCTCTGAGGTTTATGGGTTGGACTGCTTTGCGGACGATACGGGACTTGAGGTTGATGCCTTGAATGGTGCGCCAGGAGTCAGAACCGCACGTTATGCCGGTGAAAATTCGGATGCCCAAGCCAATATGAGAAAGTTGCTTTTGGCCATGTCTAAAATACCAGATTTAGAGCGTTCTGCGCGGTTTAGAACCACGATATGCCTCATTCGAGGTGGAGATGTGACGTACATCGAAGGCACGTGTGAGGGAAGCATTGCTCTGAATCAAAGTGGTGCCCAAGGATTTGGCTACGACCCTGTATTCATTCCTCAAGGGGAATCGGTCACATTTGCTGAAATGACAGGAACTTCGAAAAATGAAATCAGCCACCGTGGAAAAGCCATCCGATTTATGGTGGGTGAATTGTTGGGAAAGTCCTCATGATTCAGGTTTCACAGTCAAAAGTTGTCGCATATTTGCCTCTGAAAAGGGATAACGCATGAATTACCTCGATTTCGAAGAACCAATTCGACAGTTGCGTGAGCAACTCACACAAGCGCAGGAGCTGCAGAAAACTAGTGATGTGGACATGGCCAACTTGGTCGAGGATCTCGAGTCTAAGATCCGAGAGGTCACGGCCAATATTTACTCGGAACTGACTGCATGGCAACGTGTTCAAGTCAGTCGTCACCCCGATCGCCCGTATACTTTGAGTTACATTGAGGCCATCACCGATGGTCAATTCATGGAGTTGCACGGTGATCGCACGGTCAAGGATGACAAAGCGATGGTAGGCGGATTTGGCTTCATCGATGACCAAAGTGTCATGTTCATTGGCCAGCAAAAAGGAGTGAACACCAAAATGCGTCAATACCGGAATTTCGGAATGGCCAATCCAGAGGGATACCGCAAAGCGTTGCGCCTGATGAAACTCGCCGAGAAATTCAATCGCCCAATTGTCACTTTGATTGATACTCCCGGCGCATATCCAGGACTTGAGGCGGAAGAGCGCGGTCAAGGAGAAGCTATTGCTCGGAATTTGATTGAAATGTGCCAGCTAAAAGTTCCTGTGATTTGCATCGTCATCGGTGAAGGAGCATCGGGAGGCGCTTTGGGCATTGGTATTGGAGACCGCGTGCTCATGCTTGAAAACACATGGTACAGTGTCATCAGTCCGGAATCTTGCTCCTCCATCCTTTGGAGGAATTGGGAGCATAAAATGGAAGCTGCTGAGGCCTTAAATCTGACCAGTGAGAACATGCAGGAACTCGGTTTGGTGGACGGAATTATTCCCGAACCGCTTGGAGGCGCGCATTCCGATCCTGATGCGATGTTTAAGCAGGTCAAAAAAGAAATAAAAAAACACCTTTCGAAGTTGATTCCAATGCACGCGGACAAGCGCGTGGAGCGTCGAATTAGGAAGTTCTCATCAATGGGCGTCGTCAATAGCTGAGGGTGTCCAAGGTTTGCTTAGTTTTGTCACGAAATTGAAGATTCACAACATACAGTATGAATAATAACGTTTACACCTGGAAGATGCCCTTCGCGGCTATTTTGACTTCCCTGATTTTCTTTGTCGGATGCGCTGGACTTGGAAGCATGGACAAAGAAAAGGAGGCTTTGGGCCTCGAATCATCTCCGGACCCTCTCATTTTGAGAGGAGACCAAGTAGAACTGAAAATTGAAGGAAAATTTCCTCCGAAGTACTTTGCCAAAAAAGTGAGCATTGAAGCCACACCTGTTTTGGTTTGGGAAGGCGGGAGTGCTCCTTTCGATACGCAAGGTTTCCAAGGTGAGGAAGCGGCAGGGAATTACAAGGTTATCCCGTTTGAGAATGGAAAGGCCTTCACCTATGAAGCGTCGGTTCCTTTTGATCCGGCAATGGAGGATGCAGGTGAATTAACCGTCCGAATCTCCGGTACCAAAGGCAGCAAAACAGTCGATTTTGACCCTATTGTCATTGGAGCGGGTGTAATTACTACGCCACTGATGGTTCAGTCTGATGACCGGTTTATTTTGTCAAAGCATAAGTTTAAGCGCGTCTTAAGTTTCAATGAGGCAGCGACAGTGAACTACATGAAGAGTTCATCAGCCGTGCGTTCTGGAGAGTTGCGGGACGATGATTGGAAGGCCTTGAAGGCCTTGATCGCGCTGGCCAATGAGGCCGACAGCGTGACCATCACTGGAACGTCGATCGAAGCTTACGCATCGCCTGAAGGAGAAATTACCTTGAATGAGGACTTGGCGAGTGACCGTGCGTCATCTGCAGCAAATGCCTTGACCCGTGAAATGAAGCGGAAGAAGATGACAACGGATGAGGCGTTTTTCAGTTTGGTTCCGAAGGGAGAAGATTGGAGTGGCTTCAAATCGCTGATGAGCGCTTCATCAATAGAAGACAAGAATTTAATCTTGCGCGTTTTGGAGATGTATAGCGATAAGAACAAGCGTGAAGAAGAGATTCGCAACATTGCGAAGACGTACAAAGAAATCGAGAAAGAGATACTGCCTGCTCTGCGACGTTCCCAAATGTCCGTGGCTTATGATGTTGAGGGCTACACCGATGAAGAGTTGATGGATTTGAGCATGAGCAATGCTGATACACTCACAGTAGAGGAGCTGCTTTTTTCAGCGACTTTGTTCGAGGACATGAATGACAAGCTTTCGGTTTATCAGTCAACAGCGCGTGTGCACGCCGGAGATTACCGTGGGCACAACAATGCAGGTTGGTGTTTGGCTCAAATGGGCCGAATGAGCCAGGCGTGGGAGCTGTTCAATGCGGCTCTTGAGTTAGGGCGAAGCAAAGAGGTGGTAAACAACGTGGCAGCTATTACCCGCAAGGACGGAAACGTTGATGACGCTATGGCGTTGCTCAATGAAGCTGCTGGAGCCGGTCCAGAGGTTGGTTACAATAAGGGCATCATTCTCATCCAGAAAGGTGATTATCCTTCGGCAATATCCAACATGGGACGCGAGAGTACGGTCAATGTAGCGCTCGCTAAGATGCTCAACGGTGATGCCTCTGCTGCGAAGACGACATTAGAGAATTCTAGCGATGATAGTGCTGCTGCTAGTTACATTATGGCCATTGCTTGTGCACGATTAAAGGATGCGAGCGGTGCGAAGAAGTACCTTGCTGAGGCGTTGGCAAAGAATCCAAGTATGCGCTCCAAGGCCGATCGTGATCTCGAATTCCGAGACGTGCGTTCCGAGATGGGAATGTGATTATAAAATTTCAAGCATTTGAAAAAGCCCCGGAAACGGGGCTTTTTTGTTTACCGGCTTGATTTTACTTTCGCACCATGCAATACAATCATAGAATTTCGGAGAATCGGATCGTGAGCCGATTGATTTCTGTGCGAATTGTTCAATAAGGGAACCCCATTTTTCGGGCAGCTTCCCATAAGATGATGCCGCCGCAAACACTCACATTGAGACTTTGTTTTGCGCCGAATTGGGGGATTTCAATTACGACATCGCAGAGTTCAATGGTCTGATTATCAACGCCTCTTACCTCATTTCCGAATACAAATGCCCAAGATTCATGTGGCGTAGGAATCCAATCTTCTAGTGCAACGCTGGACTCCGACTGTTCGATTGCGGCTATTTTGAATCCCTGATGTCTCAGTTCTTCAATGGCCAACGCCGCGGTTTCATGCCCTTGCCAAGGAACGTACTCAGATGAGCCCAATGCGCTCTTCAAGATGTCGCGATGGGGAGGATGCGCAGTGTATCCGCATAGTTCGACTGCTTCGATGCGAAAGGCATCACCACTTCGAAAGAATGCACCGACGTTCAATCCTGACCGAATGTTTTCTAAGACCACCCGAACAGGAAGCTTTTTCGCTTCTGCATAATCCTCTGCGGTTGTTTTGTTTGTGTTCACTTGTTTGTTTTTGAATCGATGAGTTCTTTCAATGCGAAGTATTCATCTCTCAATCGAGCGGCCTCCATGAAATCCAAGTCTTTTGCGGCTCGTTCCATTCTCTTTTTTGTTACTTGAGCCGTTTTTTCCAAACTTTCCAATGGCATGCTTTGCCAGACGGGATCGGTGAAGTTTTTAGAAGCGTTGGGGTCTTGTTCAGCGACCAGGTGCCGCGGTCGATCATCTAATTCTGAGCTTTGTTCAAAAATGGTCTTTCTTGCCTTTTTGATTTGCTGAGGTTCAATGCCGTGCTCCTCATTAAATGCCTTCTGCTTTTCTCGTCGCCTCTCCGTCTCTTCCATGGTCCGGTTCATCGAATCCGTTATTTTCTCGGCGTACATAATGACCCGTCCATTGATATTACGAGCGGCTCTTCCAGCGGTCTGGGTCAATGACCGATCAGAGCGTAAGAA
>DDEH01000091.1:100523-105146 GCA_002336085.1 Flavobacteriales bacterium UBA1959
AGACCTTCTCTTAAAAGATTGACTCCAACGAGTACATCGAATACACCATCTCGGAGTTCGCGAATGATTTCTACACGGTCTAACGTTTTGACATCCGAGTGGATATACCGTGCTGGAATGCTCAAACGATCGAGGTACTTCGTGAGTTCCTCAGCCATGCGCTTTGTCAAAGTCGTGACCAATATCCGATTTCCTTGCTCGATGGTGATCCTGATTTCTCCAATCAAATCATCAACTTGGTGTTGGCAAGGGCGCACTTCGATGGGGGGGTCGAGCAAGCCAGTTGGTCGAATTACTTGTTCTACAATCACCCCTTCAGATCGTTCCAACTCTAAGTCAGCTGGGGTGGCAGAGACATAGAGAATCTGCTGGGTGATGTCGTCGAATTCAGTTGCTTGAAGTGGGCGGTTATCCATTGCTGATGGTAGGCGAAATCCGTAATCGACCAAATTGATCTTCCGTGAGCGATCTCCGCCATACATAGCGCCCACTTGTGGCACAGTTACGTGGCTTTCATCAACTACGAGAAGAAAGTCGTCAGCGAAATAATCCAACAGGCAAAATGGCCGTTCTCCGGGTTCTCTGCGATCGAAATAACGGCTGTAGTTTTCAATTCCATTGCAAAAGCCAATTTCCTTAATCATTTCGAGGTCATACAAGGTGCGTTCTTCCAATCGTTTGGCTTCGAGGTACTTGGATTGTTCTAGGAAAAAAGCTTTCTGTTTTTCTAAATCTTGTTGGATTTCCCAGACAGCTTGATCCGTCGTGGACTTGCTCGCGACAAATAGATTTGCAGGATAAATAACGATATCATCAAACGCCATCAGGCTTTCTCCCGTCTCCGGATTGATCGTCTCGAGTTGCTCGATTTCGTCTCCCCAAAACTGGATGCGCAATGCATGATCAGCGTAGGCTAAATACACATCGATTGTATCGCCTTGTACACGGAATGTCCCGCGTTTGAATTCTGCGCGAGTGCGGCTATAGAGGCTGCTTACAAGCGTATGTAAAAATGCGTTTCGGCCCCACTTTTGACCAACCTTTAATGGGATCAAACTTTTGTGAAACTCCACGGGGTTGCCAATGCCATAGATGCAGCTGATTGAAGCGATAACGATTACATCGCGTCTTCCGCTCAGAAGAGATGACGTTGTGCTTAGTCTTAGCTTTTCAATTTCCTCATTAATTGCGAGGTCTTTTTCAATGTAAGTATTGGTGGTTGCGATGTAGGCTTCAGGCTGATAGTAATCGTAATAGCTTACAAAGTATTCGACGAGATTCTCTGGGAAGAATTCTTTGAATTCGCTATACAGTTGGGCCGCCAGTGTTTTGTTGTGACTCAATACCAGCGTGGGGCGCTGGGTCTGTGCGATAACATTGGCAACGGTAAATGTTTTGCCAGAGCCTGTGACGCCGAGAAGCGTTTGATGCTTGGTGCCATTTTCCACACCTTCAACCAACTGCTTGATGGCTTCCGGTTGGTCGCCCGCAGGCGTGTATTCACTTTGTAGACGAAATTCCATGGGTTCCGATTGGAAAGTTACGAGGAGCGGAGGTTTGTTCTGGCATCAAGTGCCGCCAAATCTCTTGCCAACAAAAAAGCCAGACCGCAAGGCCTGGCTTTTTAAAAAGGTGTAAATGAGATTAGTCAGCGACCACCTCGAAAGTGATGGTTACATTCACTTCTTTGTGAAGCTTCACTATGGCCTCATATGAGCCCAGCTCTTTGATGCTGTCGTGAGAAATGGTGATGTTCTTTCGCTCGATGTTAACTCCGCCAGCCTGGATGGCTTCAGCAATTTGAATCGAGTTGACTGAACCGAATATTTTTCCGCTTTCGCCAGCTTTCGCACCAATCTTGATGGCGAGGCCTTCGAGCTTGGATTGTATCTTTTTAGCTTCATCAAATGCCTTAGCGGCCTTGTGTGATTGCTGCTTGATGACCTCAGCGACGACTTTCTTGGCAGAAGATGTTGCTGCAATAGCCATTCCCTGGGGAATAAGGAAGTTGCGTGCAAAGCCTGCTTTGACGTCTACGGTGTCGTTTTTGCTTCCTAGACGGTCAACGTCTTGTGTCAAAATGATTTCCATATCGTCTTTATTATCGGAGATTATCAGCCACATAAGGCATGAGAGCCAAGTGACGCGCTTTCTTAATTGCCTGGCCGACTTTACGCTGGTACTTCAAAGAAGTTCCAGTCAATCGACGAGGTAATATTTTTCCTTGCTCGTTGCAAAGCATCAACAGGAAACTAGCATCCTTGTAGTCGATGTACTTAATGCCTTTCTTCTGAAAGCGACAGTACTTCTCCTTCTGGGTGTCAATGCTGATGGGATTCAGGTAACGTACGTTCTTATCCGCCATGGTATTGTACTTTAAGAATTAGGCCTCTTCGGTTGTTGCAGGAGCAGCTTTCGGTGCATCCTTTGATTTATTCCTACGCATTTCCGCGTATTCAACATGGAATTTATCCATGCGGGTTGACAAAAAGCGAATGATTCGCTCGTCTCTCCGGAACTCAGTTTCGAAGGGCAGGACAACAGAAGAATCAGCTTCGAATTCCAAAAGCTGGTAAAAACCAGTTGATTTCTTTTGGATAGGGTAAGCCAATTTTCGCAATCCCCAAGACTCTTCGTGAACAATTTTTGCATTGTTCTCTTTAAGATAAGCCTTGTACTTCTCTACTGTTTCCGCTACCTGATCTGCAGATAGCACGGGAGTCATAATGAAAACAGTTTCGTATCGGTTCATATAGAACGGGTTTTGTTAAACAGGGCGCAAAATTAGTGTTTAACGGGTTAACATCCAAGGGTTTTTGCATCGTGGGTAACGTGTTCATAAAGGAGTTTGGGCTTCAATGCGAATCGGTGCGATATTCGCCTTCGACAATGGAACAATCAACGTCTTCTTCATACACCGTTTCAGCACGTAAATATCGTCCCCAAAATTGGGATGCGGTCGTGGGCCAAGATGGCATAACACGAACCCTGAAGCAAGCTATAGAACAAGAGCAAATGGCACAGGCCTATTTGTTTTGTGGACCGCGCGGGGTGGGAAAAACGACTTCTGCGAGAATTTTCGCTCGAGCGATCAATGGCTTTGAGGCCAGTGAGGACGAGGATTATGCATTCAATGTGTTCGAATTGGATGCGGCGTCGAACAATAAGGTTGAGGACATTCGCTCGATTGTGGACCAGGTTCGCATCCCCCCGCAGCGAGGAAAGTACAAGGTTTACATCATTGACGAGGTGCACATGCTGTCACAAGCGGCATTCAATGCCTTTCTCAAGACGTTAGAAGAGCCCCCGCCTCACGCTGTTTTTGTTTTGGCAACGACAGAAAAGCAAAAGATTCTGCCGACAATTTTGTCTCGCTGTCAGATTTTTGATTTTCATCGGATTACTGTCCCTGATATGGTCAAGCACTTGCAAGGGATTTGCGAGAAGGAAGGGGTGGAAGCCGAAGAATCTGCGCTCCATGTCGTGGCAGTCAAGGCCGATGGTGCGTTGCGTGATGCGCTCAGTATTTTTGATCAGTTGGTCGCTTTTGCAGGGAAGAAGTTGAATTACGACGCGGTAGCAGAGCACCTCCATGTGTTGGATCATCAAACCTATTTTGATGTTGTTCATGCAACGAGAGGAGGTGAAATTGCCCCGGCCTTATTGCTGCTCAATGATATTATCGTTCGTGGATTTGACCCCCACGATTTCATCACCGGACTGGGCGCGCACTTGCGCAATTTGCTCGTGGCAAGGGACCCGTCTACCGTCGCATTGATGGAAGTAACGGATGACGTGAAGCAGCAATTTCTTCAGCAGGCAAAAGAAGTTAATGTCCGGTTTCTGATCCGTTCGTTGGACCTGGTAAATGAGGCCGATGTGCGTTACAAAGGAAGCAATCACCAAAGGCTTCTCGTTGAGTTGACATTGATGCAAATGGCTTCACAAGAAGACGCTCAAAAAAAAAAGTCTGAACTGAACCCGATCAAAGTAGGGGGGTGGAAGGATGATGGCAATGCGTCTGCAGTAAAGATTGCGGGTATGCCAGCTGAAGAGGTGCTTGCATCAAAGCCGACCGCGCCTGAAGAGGAAGCGCCTGCGGAAGTTGTAGAAATCAATTCAGTTCAATCCTCTGAGTTTCCGGTGGAACCATTGCCACCGCCAACTGTGGAGGTGGTGTCCGCGGCTGCCGTGGAGCCGAAAGGCACCACGGTAACAATGAATTCTCCCGAGGACTCCTCTGTGGAGGCACCCAGGAGGCGAAAAATCAACATCTCCACACCTGATACTTTGCAGGCGATGGCGCAAGAGGTGGAAGCAGAACAAATTTTTGAGTCTCGAAAAGAACCGGTCGATGAGGTTGGTATTCAGCAGGCATGGCAGGCATTTGGCGAGAAAATCAAGGCCGCTGATCAATTGAATTTTTTCTCGACTTTGAGTGCTTCGTCGGTGGCGCTAAAGGATCAAAAGGTTATAATTCAGGTGCTTAATCGTCTGCAGGAGGAACAAATAAGGGAAGCTCTGCTTGATATTTCTCAGTTTATTGCGGAGCAAGTTCAAAATGATGAACTGTCAGTTGAGGTGAATGTGGTGGCGCCTGAGCATAATAAAATAAGTTCTGAG
>DDEH01000040.1:0-2205 GCA_002336085.1 Flavobacteriales bacterium UBA1959
TGAACAGATTCCTGACCATAGAATATGCTGTAGAAAAAGTTGAAAAGGAAAAACAGCTGTCCAATGGCTCCAACGATTGCAAACGTAGAAATGACTGGCTGCAGGTCCATTACACTTCCCAAGAACTCAAAATTACTGTATTCATAATACCTCCGAGGTGCTCCTGCAATTCCAACGAAATGCATTGGGAAGAAAACTCCATATCCACATACTATTGTCACCCAAAAATGAACGAAGCCCAGCTTCGTATTCATCATGCGCCCAAACATCTTGGGAAACCAATGGTAGATTCCAGCGAGCATTCCAAAAATCGCAGACATCCCCATCACAATGTGAAAGTGAGCTACTACAAAATAGGTGTCGTGAACATTTACATCCAACGCTGAGTCTGCCAAAATAATTCCAGTCAACCCCCCTGTCACGAACGTACTCACCAAGCCTATGCTGAAGAGCATAGCCGGAGTAAATCGAATATTGCCCTGCCACAGCGTTGTGATATAATTAAAAGCCTTTACAGCTGAAGGAATTGCAATGAGCAGCGTTGTAAATACAAAGACCGAACCGAGGAAAGGATTCATGCCTGTTACGAACATGTGGTGTCCCCAAACGATAAATGACAGAAACCCGATACCAAGCAATGAGCCGATCATCGCTTTGTAGCCAAAGATGGGCTTGCGGGAGTTCGTTGCAATGACCTCAGAGCTAATGCCCAAAGCAGGGAGCAAAACGATATACACTTCAGGGTGACCTAGGAACCAGAACAAGTGCTGATAAAGGATTGGACTTCCTCCTGTCACGTCTAACGCTTCGCCGCCAATGAAAATATCAGACAAATAAAATGCCGTTCCCATCGTACGATCCATTAGCAGCAAAACCACAGCGGATACCAGTACAGGAAAGCTCAAAACTCCCAAAATCGCTGTGACCATAAATGCCCAAATCGTCAAAGGGAGGCGCGTCATGGACATCCCTTTCGTACGCAGATTAATTATGGTAACAACGTAATTCAAACCGCCCAACAAAGAGCTCACTACGAATAGGACCATTGAGATCAACCACATGGTCATGCCCAAACCTGACCCTGGCATCGCTTGAGGCAAAGCAGACAATGGAGGATAAGTCGTCCAGCCCCCTGATGCAGCACCGCCCTCCGTGAACAGAGAAAATATCATTATAAAGCTAGAGAACAAGAAAAACCAGTAGCTCAGCATATTCAGAAATCCTGAGGCCATATCACGCGCTCCGATCTGCAATGGAATAAGCAAGTTTGAGAACGTGCCAGACAATCCTCCCGTCAGAACAAAGAAGACCATTATGGTTCCGTGAATCGTGACCAAAGCGAGATAAGCATTGCGGTCCAGCACTCCACCTGGAGCCCACTTGCCCAAGAAAGTTTCTAAAATGGCAAAACTTTCTCCCGGCCAACCCAACTGCAGTCGGAAAAAGACCGAAAGCATAACGGCAACGATTCCCATCACGATGGCCGTAATGAGGAACTGCTTGGAGATCATCTTGTGATCGTGTGAGAATACGTACTTTGATACGAAACTCTCTTCGTGATGATGTGGTTGTGCGCCCATGATTTAAAGGGATGCAGTTATGGTTTGACTTTCTTTATTTGTGGAGGCTTTCTCCATCTCCGGATCTTCTGAGCCTTCTTTCACAATGAATTCACCCTGCTCCGACAGCCAAGCATCGTAAGATTCTTGGGATTCGATGACGATGTTCATCTGCATATTGAAGTGCGCTGCACCACAAACTTTATTGCAAAGCAAAATGTAGTTAAAATCTGGGTTGTCCAAAACCATTCGCATGGAGTCAGTAGTAATGGTCGGAGTCATTTTGAACCGGGTCGGAACGCCAGGAACAGTGTTCATTTGAGCACGAAAATGCGGCATATAAGCCGAGTGAATCACGTCGCGTGAACGGAATATAAACTCCACTTCACGGCCCACAGGAAGGTGAAACTCACCCTTTACGATTTGATCGTCTATTCCCGATTCCCAAGCCGTTAATTCGCCATCAAAATCAAAATTGCGAATCTCTCGAATTCGCTGGCGGTGACGCATCAGGCGGTAAAGCTTGTCTTCTTTTGCTTCAAAAGCAGCCTGCGTTAGAATAATTACGTCTTCCGATTCCAACATGTGATCAATTTCTGACAAACGCGCTTCGAGGGCATGCTTGTGATCGTCACTACTCTCATGA
>DDEH01000040.1:2597-5379 GCA_002336085.1 Flavobacteriales bacterium UBA1959
CCGTGGCCGTCATTTAACTCTTCATCAATTGCTTCTCGCTCGGCCAGTAAATGACCCTTTTCATGGGCGATTTCATTCTCAATCTTGGCAATTTTTTCTTCAATCTCTCTGAGTGCATCAGTCACACCATCTTCTGTTACAATACCCAATGCATTCATCGGTGTAATCAAATTGTAATTGGCCAAACCAAACTCTTCGTCTTCGCCAGGGTATCTAGCTGTCCAATCAAATTGCTTCGAATACAGTTCTACTCGCAAGGCATCTTCAGAAGCTTCACCTGTCATCTCATTCCAAGTCTGAAGACCATATGCAATAATCACAGCGAGCACAACAGACGGAATAACCGTCCAAACCAGCTCCAATTTATTATCATGTGCGAAAAACCGTGCTTTTCGATCTGCTCGGTAGTAATACTTTGCAGAAAACCAAAACAATAAAGTATTCACGATGAAAAACACCACGAAGATGATCGCCATGTTAAAATCCATCAGACGATCAACAGCTACACCGTGCTCTGACGCTGGTGGTGGCCCGTAAGAACCATACTTGACCAACAACCAAATGAACGAGGCGTAAAACGCAACCATGAAAACCAAGAACAGGCCACCATTCAGACGGTTGTCCGCTTCGGAGATATCCTCTTCCCGCTTTCCTCTCAATGAAATGGAAAGCTGGTACACTTTGGACAACTGCACGGCAGCTACCAAACCAAGGACAACAACTAGTAAAATGAGCAATTTCATCACTTAATGGGTCTTCCAATCAATAGTGTAATTCTTTCGACTCTTGTAACATCGGATGATTCTTAGGAATCAATGGAGCTTTACTCAGCGCATTCAACGTGCGATTGATGTACAACCCAAGGAACCCTAAAAACAACGCTACCTCAAAAATACCGAATTCATTGTGGTCGAACATTGTACCAGGTATAACAAGCAGATAAACGTCTGCAAAGTGACCGATAAAGATTAACATGCCCACAGGAACGATCACTTTTGAATTTCTTTTGGTGTCCCTCGGCAACAACGCATAAAACGGTACCGCAAAATTCACCAAGAAAGTGACCATGAAAGGAATTTGATAATCAGTGAAAAAGCGCTGCGCGTAGTACGTTACTTCTTCAGGAATATTCGCATACCAAATCAACAAGAATTGGCTAACCCAGAGGTAGCTCCATAACATGGAAACTGCAAACATCCACTTCGAGATATCGTGCATATGGCTCGATGATACTTCCTGGTAATACCCCTTACTACGTAGCCAAATCAGGCCTAGGTTGAGCATAACCATGAAACTGACCCACATCCCAGAGAATAGATACCAACCGAAAAGCGTCGAAAACCAGTGAACATCAATTGACATCACCCAATCCCAGGACAACATGGAGCTGAAAACAGCGAAAAAGACAAGAAATATCGCACTGCGCTTGAACTGCTTAAAATGCAACTTCAAATCTGGTTTTTCATCTTCGAGCAATGACCACTTGCGGAACAAGCCAGCAAAAATCAAAAATGTCGCCACATAGCCAAGCGTTCTCAGCCAGAAAAACCAAGGAGTGAAATATGCACCCTTACCGGCTATTATGCGGTCGTAATTAGGATTCTCAATGGCCCCAACTTCAGGCGCATCCAAATAGATTGTGTGGTCATCTTCTACGATCATGTACTCATGATAGAGCGTAGAGTCCATCCAGTGGTACAAATGATGCGCATGAAAAAAGTGGCCTGCTGCTAAAACCAAAATAATCACTCCTGCACCAAATGGCAGGAAGTGCCACATGGCTTCAAACGTTCGTTTTATTACTGCGGACCAAGAAGCCTCAACAGCATAGTTCAATGCGTAAAAGAACACCGCCGTTAGAGAAATAGAGAACCAGAAGAATCCATTGATTAACAAGTTCGCCCACCAGCGTTGGTGGTGATCCGATCCATCGGTCAAAAAACCTCCAATCAGAGCGATCAGCCCAATTCCCATCAGGATTTGAGTGACTAGTTTCGTACGTCCTTCGAATTTGAATTCCATGATCAGTTATTCATAGCCATGGCCTTCTCCGAATCGGATTCAACCGGTTTAACCATGTTGCCTTCGTCGTCAAAATCCGGCATATCACCTCCATTCTGAAGGACTTTGATGTATTCGATGACCAACCAGCGATCTTTCTGTGAGAGCTGGGAAGCATGTGAGCCCATCAAACCCTTACCATAGGTCAGAGTGTGGTACATTTTCCCCTCGGGAAGATCTTTTAATTTGTCACTATAGCTTGGAATACCAACAATGTGGCCATTTCGGCTCAATGCCCCGTCACCTTTTCCTCCTTCTCCATGGCATTGCGTGCACATGCGCGAGTAAACTTCTTGACCTGCTTCCAATTCTTCCTGTCCAACCTGAGTCAACGGCGAATTTAGATTTGCCCCGGCTGCTTCATACCCCTCAACCGTATTCGCATAGGCGTAAGGCATTATGAAATCTATTTCGCTTGGATTGAAGCGAATTGTGCCCGCGACAGGCTTGCGTGCCGACTGCACCATTCGCTGAGCACGCGCCTTTTCTTCTCCCACTTGGTATGGATCTTGGCCGTAATCAACATACGCTTCAATCGCCGGAGAACGGTACATGTCAGGCATGTACTCCAATCCAGGGCTGTCCGGATCGGTCACGCAGCCTGTGGTAGCAACTAATCCTGCTGCCACTGCTGTCAAAACAATGTTCATTCGGATGTTCATCACTTATAATCTTTTGTACTGAGCTCAAACAACTCTGTCTCTTTGATGGCGGTCTCCAA
>DDEH01000085.1 GCA_002336085.1 Flavobacteriales bacterium UBA1959
AGACTGACTCCGAGTGTTCCTCTAAATTCTAAATCAGCAGCGATCACTACATCGACCGAAATGAAAATCGAGCCCGCACGTGGGCTAATCGTTATGGATTTGTTGCTCTTCATGGATCCCCAAAACCCTCCTGAATCGAGCAAACCGCTTGCCGCTGCGCTCGCACCGATGGCAACTTCAACAGATGGTCAAAGCATGAATGACAAAGGCGCAAGTCGCTCGTTCAATCTTCGCGTATACCAGGGTCCAACCTGGAGTAAGTTCAGCTATTTGGAACAAGACGGTGCAAACCTCCTTGCCCAAAACGACAACATGAAATCGGATGGATCATGGAGCGTGGGTGCAATGATCGAATTCGATGCTCTACGGCAAAAATGGGGTGCGGGAATCGAATGGAACGAATTCGTCCACCAGCTCAATTACAATAGGACATTCGAACAATTCAACACCATTGACGACGCCTTATTGCAAGTTGAAATTGATCCCAATACCGGTGATACGCTCAACTCTGTGTACGGCGCAGCTGAGGTGCTCGTTGCGGCACAACGGCGTGTCATCCATCACAATCGATTGCGTACAATCACCATTCCATTGGAATGGCAAAACCAATGGTCGTTGACTCCCATTTTACATGGGGGCATCGCGCTTGGAGCACTCGTTCATTGGAGAACCTCGCTGAGTGGGCGAACCTTTACTGGACAAGAAGGCAACATTGTCGATTACAGCGATGCTGAATTTCCGTCCAACCGAATGGCCTTGGCCCCTATGCTTCGAATGCATGCCACTTATGACATCGCTCCGGATTGGAGCCTAGAGCTTTCGGCACGGATTGCGGCGATGAAACATACGAGTAGACCAAGCGCTGAACTTCCTGATCAAAACGGTCAATTCAAAGGACGTTTACTGACGGGCAACCTGTTCTTTGGTGTGGCCCGTGCCATTCGCTAGCAGGGACAACACATGTTAAAACCATTTGGCAGGTCTCGATTTGATGAAGAAAGGATATAGCATTGCAACCTCGTAAAACAGAACAACATGATCAGTCAAAACATCGCCCTCACATTAAGCGCCTTTCTGGCCGTCCTCGTCTTTTTATTCGCAGGCCAAACCCAAGCGCAGAATCTCGTGGGTGATGCAAGTTTTGAGAGTGGAGATGAAGTGTTCTGCGGAATCATGGGAGCCTCTGACTTTGGGAATAATCTGAACGATTGGACAAGCCCGACGCAAGGCACGCCCCAACTGTTCTTCACCAACGTCAATTCAGATTGCTGGAACGCACAGCCCACGAGCACTTACCCGGGTCCCATCGGAATCAAAGGATCACAACTGCCTTGGGATGGCGAGTCAATGGCAGGTATATACGCCTACACGATTCCCGATTTCAATCAACGTCATTACATCCAATCGCCGCTCTCCTCCCCACTCATTCCGGGACAAGCATATAAGATCGGATTTTACGCTTCGCTCGCCGATTATATGGAATTCGGATCCAACGGCTTAGGTGCACATTTGAGTGAAGGAGGAATGAGTGCGAATAACGACGGTGTTCTGACTGCCACTCCGCAAGTCGTCTCGGAAGAAGTCTTGAGCGATTACATCCGCTGGACCTTGATTTCAGACACGGTGATTGCGGATGCGGCATACGACCACATTACAATCGGGAACTTCCAGACCGATGCGATAACCGTGCTCGAATCGAATCCCGCGAGCACTGGTGCCGTCGGCACTTACGGTGCCTTTTACTTCATCGATGGCGTTTATGTCGAACCAGTCACACTATCCAATATCGATGTTCCAAAAGCACCAGATGCTTGGGACATACAGACCTCATCCACAGGATTGACCATCATTGACCAACACCCTGGAAATCACTTCAAAGCCACTCTGTTTGGCTTTGATGGCAAACGCATGTTCGAAGTCGAAGGAATGAATCAAATCGAAATTCCTTGGAGTGCGTGGAACAGTTCATGTGCCCTCATCAAATTGAACGACGGTGAGAAACAAGTTAGCCAGCGCATCTGCCGTCCATTCTAAAGTCAAAATCTAAGTCTGGAACCGTGGTTTTTTGAAGGCAAAGAGCCGGTATCTTTGCGCCTTTTTTCAGACCTAAAAACAGCCATGAGACTCGCCCTTTTTGACTTTAAACAAGCCGTCGACTACCGCCTTGAAGTATTAAGCGGACTGACCGTTGCGATGGCTTTGATTCCAGAAGCGGTAGCCTTTGCGCTCATCGCAGGTCTGAGCCCTTTGACTGGACTTTACGCAGCCTTCATGGTGGGGCTAGTTGCCAGCGTTTTAGGAGGCCGACCAGGCATGATCAGCGGGGCAACCGGGGCAATAGCGGTGGTGATTGCCTCTCTTGCATTGCTAGAGGGTCCTGAATACATCTTTGCCACGGTCATTTTGGCTGGAATTATTCAACTGGCAGCAGGGTTCCTCAAATTGGGAAAACTGATGCGCCTGGTCCCTCAGCCTGTAATCTTTGGATTCGTAAACGGTCTAGCCATCATCATTGGTGGCAGCCAAATCAGTCAATTCAAGGATGAAGGCGGTGAGTGGCTCACGGGAAGTTCCTTGGGGATTTTTGTTGGCCTCACCCTCATCTCCATGGCCATCATAGCCTTTTTGCCCAAACTCACCAAAAAAGTACCTGGCGGCTTGACGGCAATTGTCGTGGTTTTTGGGTTGGTTGCCCTGCTGGGTCTTGATACCAAAACAGTGGGTGACTTGGCTTCCATCAAAGGCGGATTCCCACCATTTCATATACCGGTGGTGCCGTTTACGCTGGAAACACTCTCCATCATTTTCCCCTATGCCGCAATTGTCGCCGGCGTTGGATTGATCGAGAGCTTATTGACACTGAACATTCTGGATGAAATCACTGGCACTCGGGGACATGGCAATCGAGAATGCGTAGCTCAAGGAGCAGCAAATATCATGAGCGGCTTGTTCAGTGGAATGGGCGGATGTGCAATGATTGGACAAAGCCTCATCAATGTCAGTTCCGGGGCGAGAGCGCGCCTAAGCGGAATCGTGGCTTCGGTGATGTTGCTCATGTTCATCTTATTTGGTGCACCACTCATTGAAAAGCTGCCCATGGCTGCGCTTACTGGCCTGATGATCATGGTTGCCATCGGAACCTTCGAGTGGGCCTCCCTGCGCACATTCAGGCGCATGCCCACATCCGACGTGTTCATCATGGTTTTGGTAACGCTTGTCACAGCCTTCATGCACAACCTAGCCTTGGCTGTCTTCATCGGCGTCGTTGTCGCTGCATTGGTCTTTGCCTGGGACAATGCCGTAAGAATTCGTGCACGAAAACGAGTGGATGAAAAAGGGTGGAAACATTATGAACTCTACGGACCGCTGTTTTTTGGATCTACGACCGTATTCGCCGACAAATTCGACATCTCAGGAGATCCTGAGCATGTGGTATTGGAT
>DDEH01000094.1 GCA_002336085.1 Flavobacteriales bacterium UBA1959
GGGCTTGTATTCGGGATGATGTTCCCAGTGTTCAGTTTTGGACAAGACGCAATGCCATATACCGCTGAAGTGTTCACGGAGGTATACGTCCCATTGGAAAATGGGTTGTCCTTGAATCTAGGAGAATTATGGGATGTGCCTATTGTGGTTTTGGATGTGCCGTTTTCCTTTCCATGCTTTGGAAGTTCTTCTGATTTATTGAGGTTGACTGACGTGGGTGGGGGGATAGAAGTGTATACGGAAGAAGCGGACGGATCGCAGGCTTTTCATTTGATTAGCGGGACGACGATGGATATCAGCGATATTCTGATTGTAGAAGACTCGGTGGAGCAGGGATCAATACATCTGCACACAACGGTAGGTGAATCTCCCAATCGCATCTTTAAGCTCGAATTCAATAACGTGGGCTTTGACTATGAAATGATGATGGTTGGTGCTGCTCCATCGACTGCTAATTTTCAAATATGGCTGTACGAAAATGGGGCTATTGAAATTCACTACGGACCGAATACGGTGACGGATATCAATGAAATATCATTTTGGAGCTCTATGTCTGCCGGACTTTCTGCTTTCTACAATTGGGAACTTTTTACTGCGAACTTTTTTTGGGCAAATGGCGAACCAGGTGAGCCAGATTTCCCGCTGTACGATGATGTAGAATTCGACTTATTGCAGGCCAGTGAAGACTTTACAGGATGGACTTCATGGCCTGAGGATGGTCAGGTCTATCGATTTAATTACAACTACACGTCGGTGGAAGAAAACCTCCGTCAAGAGGATTTGCGCATCTACCCAAATCCTGCAAGTGACAATATTACCATTGTCTGTGGAACGAATAATCTGGTCACTGTTACCATTGTTGATCAAATGGGCAGGAGAGTTTTGCAGGCGCAATATGCAGGAAAAGCCATCGTCGATGTAGCATCTTGGGATTCTGGTGTCTACACTGTGCGAGTAAACGGTGCACGGAATGGGACTTTCATCGTTCAATGACCATTCACTGAAGACATTTAGTCCAGGCTTTCGCGCATGACAGATGGCCAGTATTTCATTTGCCTTATGTTATTCAGAGAACAAACTTCCGACCAGGATGAATAGATGTTGTTGAGCAGAAAAAGTACTCTTATATAAAGAGGATGAGCTCCAACTTCTCAATCACTGCCGAATCCAGCGCAGGGTTCTGCGGTTCTCCCCGTCAATGATGCGTATGAGGTAGACGCCAGGACCTGATGTGTGTGGCACAATACGTGTCGATTCACCGGGTTGTCCGTGATGAATGGATCTTCCACTTGGGTCGAAAACTTCAATACTAGCCTGAGGTGAAATACCTTTAATTTGAAAATCTACAGCCCCAGGGTTGGGGTAAACCACTGTTCTTAATTCTTCGCGCTGAGTATCGTCTAGGTCCAAACTGTTGCAACCGTCGACCCAAGAAATGCCGTCGAGGTTCCAATCCGGATTCACATCGAGGCACATGTGGTCCATAGCTGTCACTGCGATGTCCACGATGCGTGGCGTATTGCTGTAATCGAAGGTGATGAGCGACTCGGGCTGCTGCCATTCAGGACCTTGCAGTGTTCCAACGAGTTCGCTGCTGGTATTGTTCGTCACCTCTGGTCCTGCCCCTTCGGTCATTGCCCAATGCCCTTGCAGTGATTCCCAGTTGGGATGACCGGCATCCAATGCGCTGCAGTGCCAATCGGATATCGCATCATCGGACAAGATTCCGTGCCAAAACCGCACTTCCGCAATTGCCCCGGAATAGCTGTAAGCCCCCAAAATATCTGAGCCAAAAAACCAGCCGCTTCCCACATCTATCCCGCCAATTCCGGAAATGTCCTCTTCACTGGAGAAGATGCCGTCGGTGTACAGCCGCATCATGCCATCGCGGTCAAAAGAGCATGAGAGCGTGTGCCACAGGCCATCTGAAATACCAGCCGCCCCGATGGCGTCAGCACGTGCGTTGCCATCACCAATGTTCACTTTCCAGGCGGGTCCGCCGGGATATTCGAAGGAGAATACGAAACCGGGGTTGAGTCCAGAATCCCAATCTTTGTTTCCGATGATCGCTACATCTGGAGTGGCTTCCGTTCGAATGCGGACTTCGAGTGTGAAATCCTGCGACGATCCCAATTGAAGTTCAGGAGCATCTTCGATGTAAACGATGTCTCCGCTGCCTTCAAACCGTAGTTCAGCGGAACCAGGTGCGATACAATTGGCGGGTGGCGGTAAGATATCAAGCGTGTCTTTGACGATTATATCGGTGGCTACACTTGCTCCGCTTGCGATGAAGAAAATCGTCTCTTCTTCAATGGTTGTGCCTCCGTGGCTTACTCCAATTCCACCATGATCTGTGGATAGTATAATAAGCCAGTTTTCGGATGCGTAATTGGGTCGTGCGGTGAGGCTGGAGATTACTTGTGCGACGTATCCGTCTGTGGTTTCTATGGTATTCATGTATGCCGCTACTCCGGGGTTGAAACCGTATCCATGGCCGTTGATGTCCACGTCGTCAAAGTGAAGGAAGAGGGCATGAGGGTTTCCGGACTCCAAAATTGCCATGGCTGCATTGGCCACTTCTGCATCTGTGCTCACATTCAAGGCGTCATCGGCATCGTCTCCAAGGATATAGTCATTGATGGGCGCCCAGTGACAAATCGAGTGGGTGTTGAGATCGGTATTTTCTGTTTCAAGACGGTTCATGAAGGAGGGGAAGCCTTCGAAATTGCTTCCGGTAAAGTTGTTGCTGGTCACGCCGTGCGAGTCCGACCAGACTCCACACATCATTGCAGACCAACCAGGGCCGCTGTATGTGATGTCATTATTCAATGCATCGGGGCTATAAATTCCGTCGGCAATGAGTGCGTCTATGGCTGGAGTTTCGGCGGCTTGAAGACAGTCCGAGCGCAAACCATCGATTCCGATGATCAGCACACGCGACTCACCGGTTTGACTGGAAACGGTGTTCCACATGATAGCAAAAATGGAGGTAAGTATAATGAATAGGAACTTTTTCATGATTGCGCTGGTTCGAAGTTGGCCTTCAAGGTAATAAATGAAAATTTCCTTCCATGGCGTGGAGGTAAAAGCTGTCCTTGTGTATCCAAAAAGCCCGCTAAGTGACGGCTTTTTTAAAGTGCGGAGCGGACCAAATGAGCTGGAATCACTGGATTATTTGCTCGATGCACTAAAGAAGTGGAATGAATTCCCTTCCCATTCTAGATGCAGCCATTCGAAAAACGTCTTGAAGAATAATACGAACTACATTTGCCAGCTGTAAACTTTGAAGAAAATTGATTGCTAGATGGGCTTCCATATTGTACTTGTAGAACCGGAAATCCCAACCAATACAGGCAATATTGGGCGGCTAACTTTGGCATCTGGATCCACGTTGCACTTGATTTATCCTTTGGGGTTTGAGATCACAGATGCCCGACTTAAGCGCGCAGGACTTGATTATTGGCGGCACTTGAATGTTCGCGTTTACGAGAGTCTAGATGCCTTCATGTCCGTCCATCAAAACGCTCACTTTGCGTTCTTCTCGAGCAAGGGGACACAGCCGCATTACGATATCGATTACCAGGACGATATGTTTTTGGTCTTTGGCAAAGAATCAGTGGGATTGCCTGTACAATTGATGGCCCAGCATCCGAATCGTTTGTTCCAAATTCCTATTTTCAGTGAGCACATCCGTAGTCTTAACTTGGCCAATGCCGTGAGCATAGTCGTCTATGATGGGTTGCGGAGCCTTCGAAAATCGGGCGGACCATCTGCAGTGTGACGCCTCCCGTCATTGCCTCTGATTTCGCTCCTTTATGCTTACTAAACTTTTACAATTCGTCTAAGTTTTTTGCTCAACGAAAACTATACCTTTCGAAAGGTCCCTTGGTGTGGCAACGTGAACGTTTAGTCTTGCGACGAAAACATTTCGAATGACAATTCCCAATTCAAAAAACCTTCAGATTGATAATTTTGAGCTCAAATTGCCGTTCAGCGCTTCGATGGTGGCTGAAATAAAACGCAATGGTCGCTTGGTCACTTTTGAAAAAGACACGGTGGTCTTTCGAGAGGGAGAAATTACAAAATGGGGACTAATTTTGGTTGAAGGTTCTGTCCAGTGTTTTCACAGAAACTTTGAAAGTGACCGTGAATTTATGCTGTACGAAGTGGCTCCTAAAGATCCTTCTAAGTTGTCGTGCGTTACATTCTATGACAATGAGACGAGGGTAAATATGCTCGCTGTGGCCAAGCAAGGATCGACCTTGTTGTATATTCCTATTGATATTCTTGCGCGTTGGGCTGAAACGAGTCTTGAGTGGAACATAATGGTGGTTCAGTCGTTTCGGGAGATTTTTGAGGCCTTGGTGAGTGTATTGAAAAGCACAGGGACCACGACCATGGAGGAGCGCATCATTTACTTCTTGAAATGCCGTACTGAAGTAGCAGATAGTCAAGTCGTGAAGACTACTCATCAACAGATTGCCAATTCTCTTGGGACATCTCGTGTAGTAGTTTCTCGAATCCTCAAGGATTTGGAGTCCCGCGGAAATCTTGAGTTGTTGCGCGGTCAAATCAGAATGCGATGCTTTGGTGTAGATGCGGTTTTATAGAAGTCTGAATCGTGGCATTTCATAAAGATGTTGCCTGTGTCTCGAGCACTTGAGATTGAGTGAGTCGTTGCAGCATATGGTCTTTGAATCATACTCATCATTGGACCCGTTTCTTTGAGAAAGCGAGGATGGATTCAAAAAGTATGACGACGCATTTCTCAGGTTAGAGGAACAAATGAGTTTGCAGCTTCAATTGTCTTCAGCTGTTCTTCGGTATTTATTTCTGAGCATAAAAACCAAGATTCATATGCAGAAGGGGGCAAATAGATTCCCGATTTCAGCATGTGATGAAAGAACTGCTTGAAAACCTTATTGTCACCCTTTTTTGCCGATTCAAAGTCACGAACGGAATCATGGCAAAAGTGCACCGAAAGCATTGAACCGATTTGGTTGATTTGATGACTGATGGATTTTCTCGTGAAAACCTCTCTTAGTTCATGAGCCATTGATGTCCCGCGAGCATTCAGTTTGCTGTAGACATCGGGTGTTTCATTTAAGGCGTTCAAAAGGGTGTACCCAGCACTCATGGCCAATGGATTTCCAGACAGCGTTCCGGCTTGATAAACTGCTCCAACAGGCGCCAGATACTGCATGATCTCTTTCTTGGCTGCAAAAGCTCCAACGGGTAACCCTCCACCTATGATTTTTCCGAAACACGTGATGTCTGGAGTAACATTAAATAGGCTTGCGGCTCCGCCTTTGGATAGTCTGAATCCTGTCATGACCTCATCGAAAATGAGTAGAGAATTGTGAGCAGAGCAGATCTCACGAAGCCCTTGTAAAAAACCATCTTCAGGTGGGATACAACCCATATTCCCCGCAACAGGCTCAATAATCACACTTGCGATTTGTCCTGCATACTGTTCGAATAATAACTCAACGCTTTGCAGGTTGTTGAAATCTGCGACCAAGGTATCCTTGGCTGTGTTTTTCGTGACTCCCGGGCTTGTGGGACTGCCAAAGGTTATTGCGCCACTTCCGGCTTCGATGAGAAATGCATCTGAATGGCCATGGTAGCAGCCAGTAAATTTTATGATTTTATCTGCACCAGTATACCCCCTTGCAAGCCGAATTGCGCTCATACACGCTTCGGTTCCCGAATTCACCATTCTTATTTGCTCGATTCCAGGAACCATACCAAGAATAAGTTCTGCAATACTTGTTTCTAGTTCGGTGGGGGTGCCAAATGAAGTTCCTCGCTCTGCAGTTGTTTTGATTGCATCGATTACCTCGGGAAGCGCATGCCCAAGGATTTGAGGCCCCCATGAGTTGATGTAATCGATATAGGTATTTCCATCTTCATCATGCAGGTAAGCGCCTTTGGCACTTTTCAAAAATATCGGATGGCCTCCTACAGATTTGAATGCACGGACAGGCGAGTTGACGCCTCCAGGAATGGATTCTTGCGCCTGTTTAAAGAGGTGAGACGATCTTTCGTATTTCACAGGATGTGTAACTTGGGTTTATTGTCCAGCTATTGGTTGGGCCAAAGGCAAGATTTTCTAACGAGCTATAGCGGCCATTTGGGCATGGGATAAATTTAAAAGACTCACCGCTGCAATCAATGAATATTTCTCACTTTTCTAAATTCATACGCTCGGGTTTATTTGAGCAATCGGAGACAAAATAAGCACTTCGGATGTTCGGCCCAAGACAACGATGCAAAAGGCCTCATCATGAGGCCATTGAAAAATGTCTGAGAAGGTGCATTGATCATTTCGCTCAATGAGTAGCTTGCACTGACTGCATTGAGAAACCTAGTCGAAATCATGTGGAGCCTATTTGACATTTTGACTCAAGGCGCTGGAGTGCTGCCAATTTTGCTCAGCACCAATTCTTCCAGTCCCTGAATCCATCGAGGATGGTCGTTTAAGCTGGGAACGAAATCCAGCTGTTCGCCTCCTTTTTCCTGAAAGAGTTCAACGTATTCTTCTCCAATTTCAACAATGGTTTCAAGACAATCGGCTACAAATGCTGGGCTGAACACAAGCAGTTTTTTATCTCCTTTTTCTGCACGTTGTTCAATGACCTTGTCACTGAATGGCTCAACCCATCCACTTCCAAGACGAGATTGGAAGCAAACAGTATAACGGTCAGAAGGAATTTGCATCCTTTGCGCTAAAGCTCGCGTGGTGGCGTAGCACGTGGCTTTGTAACAGAATTTATTTTCTTCATTGATCTCGTCTTCGCAACGGTGATTTGAACATTGACGGTCTTCGTAGACTTTGTCAAGCTGGCGCTCTGGAAGTCCATGGTAACTAAATAAGATGTGGTCGTAAGCGGAAAGGTCAAACGCCTGCGCTCGCAACTCAAACCCATCGAGGTACCCCGGAAAATCCCAATATTGACTGATTGAGATAACGTCTGGAATCACATACCACTTGCTTATTACTTCGAAAGCTTTTTGCAAGGTTGAACCAGTCGATGCTGAAGCGTATTGAGCATAGAGCGGTAAGATGATGATGCGGTCATAGTTGCCCGCTTGCATTTTCGAAAGGACCATGTCCATGGACGGATGCTGATAACGCATCGCCAGCTCCACTTTTACTTCTCCCTGAAAGGCTGCAGTCATTTCAGGCCGGCTCAAGCGAGTTTGGAGCAAATCGCGGACCTTCTCCCCATGCGTGAGCAAAGGAGACCCATCTTCCGTCCAAACTTTTTTATACTCGCGTGCACTTCGGAAACTCCTAATAGGAGCAATGATTCCTCTTACCAATATTTGCCGGGGGAGCCAAGGAATATCAATGACACGGCCATCGGTGAGGAATTCTCGCAGATATCGCCCTACAGCGCTAGCTTTCGGGGCATCGGGTGTACCCAAGTTGATTAGAAGAATTCCTGTTTTCATTGTTTGAGCTTCCAGCACGTTTGTATAGAAAGTGAAAATAACCTTAGTTTCCGAGCAAAAGTTCGGTATTACGATCGTAGTGTGGTTTTTTTTACAAATCTTCGACAAACTCAGCTGCCTTAAACGGCGGAGTGGCATTACTTTTGCCGCCTATGATTTCTGCCCCAAACGACGCATTAGATTTTAGTGCACTGAGTATATCATTCCAAAAGGCAGAAATTGCAGTGCGAAGCCAATTTAGCTTGGGCTTTCCTGAGCAGCAGCAGCTTTTAAAAGACATCATCAGTCAAGGGGGAAAGAATGCATTGATTCTCTCCACGTGCAACCGAACAGAAATTTACTGTTCCGGAATGAGTTTGGATAAGATGCGGAGCCTGTTTCTCCTTCATACCTCGGCGTCGTCAAAGGTATTTGACGAAGTCGTGTTGAAGCACGTGGGCATGGATGCCGTGCGTCATCTCTTCAATGTAGGGTGTGCCTTAAATTCCCAAATCGTTGGTGATACAGAGATCAGCGGTCAATTAAAGCGGTCATTGCTGCACTCAAAATCCTCCAACGTAGACAATGCGTGGCTTGAGCGACTTGTATCGTGTGTACTACGTGCAAGCAAAAGAGTCAAAAGGGAGACCGGTTTGAGTTTTGGGGCCACGTCAGTTGCTTTTAGCGCAGTTCAATTCATGCGTGAAGCATACACAAGCCTTGAAGGGAAAAAAATTGTTCTTTTTGGTCTGGGTAAATTAGGGAGCAATACGTGCCGAAATCTGTCCAAGCACCACAGCTCATCTAAAATTGTAGTGATCAATAGAGATGATGAAAAGACCCGTCAGATAGTTGCGAAATTCGGATTTGAGTCGGCGAAAATAAGTGAGCTGAAAAAGGAGTTGGTTGATGCCGATGTTTTGATTGTTGCCACAGGAGCTCAAGGCTACACGATAACCGCGGATGTCATAAACCCACGAAAAGAATTGCTCATTCTGGACATGAGCATGCCTCGAAATGCAGATCCAAAACTGGTTGAATTGAGTCAGGTTCGACTTGTCCACATTGATGAATTGAGCAAGGCAGCAAACATTCGTTTAGGTGATAGATTCAATCACATTCCCAAAGCGGAGAAAATTGTTTTGGAAGAAATTGAAGAGTTCAGTGCTTGGTTGCAATCCTTGGAGATTGCACCGACTTTGGGACTTGTCACAAAAAACCTTCGCGTTTTTCGTGACATCGAAATGACGAAAATAACCTCTGGCGATGAAGAGGAGGAAAAGAGAATGCTTCTTTTGACGGACAAGGTGATTCAAAAGGTAACGACACAAGTTGCCACTTTTTTGAAAACTAAGAGCGAGCGTCCCGGGGAGGATATGTCTTTGTTCGAAGAAGTTTTTCAAAGGCCCTCGAATCATGATGCCTAAAGCAAATATTGGAACCAGAGGGAGTGATTTAGCCCTGTACCAGGCTAATTTGCTCAAGGGAAAACTTGAATTGGAGGGATTGGATGGACAAATCGTGACTATCTCTACGACGGGCGACCGAAATCAAGACCGCAATTTACAGAGCTTGGGAACAGGCATTTTCACAAAGGCGTTGGATGAAGCACTATCAAATGGTGACATTGATCTGGCAGTGCATAGCATGAAGGACGTGCCGACCATTCTTCAGGAGGACATTGAGGTGTTTGCTGTTTTAGAAAGAGGTGAATGTGGCGACGTTTTAGTCGTGAACAATCTAGAAAGAAATGTGGTGGCGACAGGAAGTATTCGTCGAAGAGCTCAATGGCTCCGGCGATATCCGCAAGATGAGGTTCATGGGCTCCGTGGAAACGTACAAACGAGGATTGACAAAGTAAAGCGCAATGAGTGGAAGGGAGGGATTTTTGCGAAGGCTGGATTGGCTCGGCTAAACAAGGCATTCGAATTGAATCATGCGATTGAGCTGGATTGGATGATTCCTGCGCCTGCACAAGGTGCTATTGTTGTTTTGGGCAGGTCTGTCGATTTAGAATTGAAGGCGATCGTTAGCCAATTGAATCATCAGGAGTCTTCTCTTGCAGTTGCAATTGAGCGATCCTTTTTAAACAGGTTGGAAGGAGGGTGCTCTGCGCCAATAGGTGCAAGAGCGATTGTAAAGGGCCAGCATGTTGATTTCGTTGGGTGTTTGACTTCGCCTAATGGCGAAAAAGAGGTTCGCATCGCTCGAAAATCAAGTGATGCATCGCCGCAATTAGGAAGGGAATGGGCAGAGCTGCTTCTCGAAAACGGCGGAAGAGAAATAATGAAGCTATTTCACCAATGATTCGCCAATATGATTAGGCTCCTAGTGACTCGGGTCATACCTAAAACGTTGTTGGAGAGATTCTCATTGGACTATTTTCAAGTGACTGAATATGATTTTGTCTCGATTGCACATTGTGAACCGAATGAAACGCTCCAGCATCATAAGGTTTTGGTAAGCAGTCAAAATGCCGTTGGATCATTTGACCTGTCTCGGAATGACGTGTGGTGCGTGGGTTCAAAGACCCGAGAAGCTTTGGAAAAAACAGGAGTGGTGGTCCTGAAAAGCTTTCCAAGCGCATCTGAAATGGCTCGTGAAGCAGTTAAAAGCGGCGAACCAGCGACCTATTTGTGCGGCTCAATACGAATGCCCGTTGTTGAAGATGTATACAGAAGTAATCAGGTGGAGCTTCAGGTTCTAGTGGTCTACCAGACCACGACTACCCCCCGAGAGTTCGATACAAATTGGGATGCGGTATTGTTTTTTAGTCCAAGTGGTGTGCAAAGTTTCCACGAAAGAAATGATCAAACTCCACTAGCAATTTGCATTGGCGAGACAACCGCTGATTGTGCGCAAACATATGGCCACCCAATTGTGTTATCACGTTACAAAACGAAAGAGGCTGTGGTGCAAACAGCTGTTGATTACTTTACGCTATGACAAACGATTTATTTTTACGAGCCCTTAGAGGCGAAGTCGTTGAAAGGCCTCCCGTATGGATCATGCGTCAAGCGGGTAGGTATTTGCCTGATTTCATGAAGCTGAAGGCGAAGTATGATTTCTTCACACGATGTCGGACACCAGAATTAGCGACAGAAATCACAGTGATGCCAATTGATCAAATAGGCACAGATGCGGCTATTTTGTTTTCAGATATTTTGGTCTTGCCTCAAGCAATGGGACTTCCATTTGAAATGAAACCCGGAAAAGGGCCTTTCTTGGCAAGTCCGGTGCGTTCGAAAAGCGATGCGGAACGAGTTTATGTGCCAGATGTGGAGGAGGAGTTGGACTATGTCATGAACGCCATTCGTATGACCAAATCAGAGTTGAATGGCCGTGTTCCGCTGATAGGATTTGCCGGTTCACCGTGGACTATTTTCTGTTATTCCATTGAAGGACAAGGTAGTAAGACTTTTAATTTGGCGAAGGAATTTGCCTTCACAAATCCAAGCGCTGCGCACTCTCTGCTTCAGAAGATTACAGATACGACGATCGCTTATCTGCGCGCCCAAATAAAAAGTGGTGTGGATGTAGTTCAAGTATTTGATTCATGGGGAGGAGTGCTTTCGCCAGTGGATTTCGAGATTTTCTCAGGACAATACTTGAGGCAAATAGTCGAGGCCGTCAAAGACGAGGCCCCTGTGATTGTTTTCGCCAAAGGATGTTGGCACGCCTTGAGCACACTTTCGGCTTCCGGTGCCTCTGCTTTGGGCTTGGACTGGACGATACGCCCCGAGGCGGCAAGAGAGCTTGCCGGGGGGGATATAACGTTGCAGGGCAATTTTGATCCCGCACGATTGTATTCTTCAGCTGGTGAAATCAAAGGGATGGTTTGGGACATGATTGATGCCTTTGGAAAAGATCGATACATCGTTAATTTGGGTCATGGTATTCTTCCGGATATCCCAGTAGACAATGTTCTGGCGTTTGTAGATGCGGTCAAAACCTATCCGCAAAAGCCATGACATTCGATCTCACAAAACGCCCAAGACGATTGCGTCGCTCGGGATTCTTGCGTGAAATAGTTGCGGAGCACAGCGTCAGTGTGAATGACTTTATCATACCGTTATTTGTCCAGGATGGAACCGGAGTTGAAATTGAGATTCCATCAATGCCAGGTTACCACAAGCGAAGTCTTGATTTGACAATTGAGCATGTCAAGCAGTTGCGGGATTACGGCCTCAAGGCTGTGCTGCTTTTTGTTCAAGTCAGTGATGGTTTGAAAGATAATGCAGGTGTTGAAGCCTTGAATAAGCTAGGATTGATGCAGCGAGCTGTCGAGGCGATAAAGCTGGCCGTTCCTGAATTGATTGTTTTTACTGATGTTGCTTTGGATCCTTATTCGAAATTTGGCCATGATGGAATTGTGAAAGAAGGGCACATTGAGAATGATTCGACTGTGGAGGTTTTAGCGAAAATGGCATTGAGCCATGCCAATGCGGGTGTTGACTTTGTTGCGCCGAGTGATATGATGGATGGGCGGGTTGCTGCGATCCGCAGCGGCCTCGATGCAGGGGGGTTTCAACATGTTGGCATCATGAGTTACAGCGCGAAGTATGCATCTTGTTTTTATGGTCCGTTCAGAGATGCACTTGATTCAAGCCCTGGTTTTGGTGACAAAAAAACGTACCAGATGAACCCTGCAAACTCACTTGAAGGTGTAAAAGAAGCGCTCATCGACATCGAAGAAGGGGCGGATATTGTAATGGTCAAACCAGGAATGCCATACCTCGATGTGGCTTTGCGATTAAAAGAGGCTTCTGAAGTTCCGGTGGCGAGCTACCAGGTAAGTGGAGAATACGCCATGATTAAGGCCGCAGCCGCGCGAGGTTGGATTGACGAGGAAGCCGCTATTTTGGAAAGCTTGATTGGATTCAAACGTGCAGGCGTAGATCTGATCGCGACATACTTTGGCCTGGACTATGCGAAAATAATGAAGCGCTAATGTTTGACCGTGAATTGATAAGGAAGTACAATGTTCCGGGGCCGAGATACACGAGCTACCCGACGGTGCCGTATTGGGAGCCGGAAACATTTACGAAAGATAATTGGCTTGAATCCGTGCGGTCATCATTCGATGATTCGAATGAATCTGAAGGGATCAGTTTGTACATTCATCTCCCATTTTGTGAATCCTTGTGTACTTTTTGTGGCTGTCACAAGCATATCACGAAAAGGCACAGCCTAGAATCGCCTTATATCAAAGCGGTTCTGAAGGAATGGGAAACGTACCGGAATTTATTTGGAGGCAGAGCGCGAATTAAGGAACTGCATTTGGGAGGGGGGACACCGACTTTTTTTTCACCGGAACATCTGAAAACGTTGATTGAAGGCATTTTCGATCACGCTGAACTCTGCTCAGATCCTCTGTTAAGTTTTGAAGCACATCCGAATAACACCACGCTAGAGCACCTGCAGGTTCTTTATGATCTCGGTTTCCGTAGAAATAGTTTTGGCATCCAGGATTACAATCCGATTGTGCAGAAAGCAATCAATCGTATTCAAACGTTTGATTCGGTAAAAGAGGTGACTGAGCTCAGCAGGGAAGTCGGATACACATCAGTGAGCCACGACCTTGTTTTTGGATTGCCTTTCCAAACCATGGACGCCATCAAGGACACCATTGAAAAAACGGCTAGCATTCGACCTGACCGTATTGCCTTCTACAGCTATGCCCACGTCCCGTGGATAAAAGGCACTGGCCAACGAGGATACAACGACGACGATTTGCCATCGAACGCAGGAAAGAGAGCGCTATACGAGTTTGGCAAAGAGCAATTCTTGGAATTGGGTTACAAAGAAATAGGCATGGATCATTTTGCACTGCCTTCTGATGATCTGTCGACGTCAATGTTCAATCGAGAGTTGCATCGAAATTTCATGGGATACACATCCAGTAAAACTCGACTTCTGATTGGACTCGGTATGTCGTCAATTAGTGATTCTTGGCTTGGTTTTTCCCAGAACGTCAAGACTGTATCTGAGTATGAACAGCTTGCGATGGCAGGTGAAATTCCCGTTTTTAGAGGACACTTATTAAATGATGAAGATTTAATCGTCCGCAGGCATATCCTGGATTTAATGTGCCAATTTGAGACGAACTTTGCTGACAGCAAAGAGCGATTTCCAGAACTTGAAGCATGCCTGTCAAAATTGGGTGAAATGGAAAAAGATGGACTCGTAGCTCGAGCAGGTGATGAGCTCAAGGTGTTGGAGAAGGGCCGGCCATTTGTACGCAATGTTTGCATGGCGATTGACCTGAGATTGCATCGAAAAGCACCGAAGACTCAGGTTTTCTCAATGACCATTTAAGGTTTCCGAAGCTTCTTGTATCGCGCAATTGCGTAGGTGAGTCCGAGGGTTAATCAAATCAATGCACACCCCTATGTAAGCGACGAAGTCTTGACCGCTGAAGAGTACCTGATTACAACACTTGTTCCCGTTCGATTATTCCCTCACGTACTTCTGCTCGACCGCACCGTCGTTGTAGATATAAAACAGGATTTGATTCGGAGCAGGGTTCACTTCCCTCCCCATGATGTCGACAACCTTCTCCAATTTTCGATCGCCAGCGTGAGCGGATAGAAAGGATACAGATTGGGCGCCGTCCTCACAGGTTTTGATCAAATATGCTTCAGACTCTTCTGCATTCAACATCGCAGTCGCTCCGAGAAGAACATAACACTCATCAGCTGTCTGTCGCACAGCATAACCAGAGTCATCACGATGAATCGTGCTTTCAAAGGTTTGAGTCCATTCTTCGGTGCCGGTCTCCGTTGTTTTGATGAGGATCATGTCACTGTCTCCAAAACTTTGTAACCCATGGTTTCGGGTGCCTCCAATGATGTATCCTCCGTCCATGGTCTGCTCAACGGAATATCCCATTTCACGCGTGTCGGCATCGCCGAAGGTTTGGCTCCATTCCTCCGAGCCATTTTCGTCTGTTTTGATCAGGTAAATGTCGCGATCGGCCCAAACGATTGAGTAGCTCATGAAGCCCAATAAGATGAACCCACCATCTTCCGTTTGTTGCACAGAATAGCCAATGTCGAAATAATCGCCCCCGTACGTTTGGCTCCAAAGCTCTGTGCCACTGGCATCGGTTTTGATGAGGTAGGCATCGGC
>DDEH01000092.1:0-2464 GCA_002336085.1 Flavobacteriales bacterium UBA1959
CGCATTTACCAATCGGTGATTGACAAGGAACGACGCGGTGAATATTTGGGGCGCACGGTTCAAATCATCCCTCACATCACGGACGAAATCAAACGGTGCGTGCAAATTCTTGGTGCTGAATCAAATTATGATTTCGTAATTACCGAAATTGGAGGAACCGTCGGCGACATTGAATCCCTGCCGTACATCGAGGCTGTACGTCAAATGAAATGGGAATGTCCGGAAGAAACTTTGGTGGTTCATTTAACCCTCATCCCATACCTCGCTGCAGCAGGTGAGCTTAAAACCAAACCGACGCAGCACTCGGTAAAGCAACTGCTCGAATTTGGCGTACAACCCGACATACTAGTATGCCGAACGGAACATAAATTAAACGAAGCTATTCGCTCCAAAGTTGCCAGATTCTGCAATGTTGCGCTCAATGCGGTCATTGAAAGTATTGATGCTGAGACTATTTATGACGTTCCATTGCTTATGCAATCCGAAAAGTTTGATGAAGTGGTGTTGCAAAAACTGGGGATGCCTTTCGAAGATACTGAGCCAGACCTCACCACTTGGAAGCAATTTCTCCAGCATCACAAAAACCCCAAATCGAAAGTCAGGATTGGCCTGATTGGCAAATACGTCGAATTGAAGGACAGCTACAAGTCCATTGCGGAGTCTCTCATTCATGCCGGCGCTCAATTGGAAGCTCAGGTAGAATTAGAGTGGATTCACAGCGAAACGATTCAAAAGAAAAATGCGCATGACATATTAGGCTCTTTGGATGGCATTCTTGTAGCACCTGGGTTTGGATCACGTGGGGTTGATGGCAAAATAGAAACCATCACATACGCCAGGGAAAATAAGATTCCGTTTTTTGGAATTTGCTTGGGCATGCAATGCGCGGTCATTGAATTTGCTCGGAACGTTCTTCAGCTAAGCGATGCGCACTCTACAGAAATCAAAGAATACACGCAGCATCCCGTCATTGATTTGATGGCGGAACAAAAAAGCATTCAAAACATGGGTGGAACCATGCGCTTAGGAGCGTATCCCTGCGAACTAAAAACAGGGACGCATGCACAAAAAGCATACGGACAACTAAATATCGAAGAGCGCCATCGTCACCGTTACGAGTTTAATAATGCTTACTTGACCCAATTTGAATCCAACGGGATGATTGCATCTGGAAGGAATCCTAACTCGGGACTGGTCGAAATGATTGAAGTCCCCGAACATCCTTGGTTTGTAGCTTCACAATTCCATCCAGAGTATGCGAGCACCGTGGAGGCGCCTCACCCCTTGTTCATCTCTTTTGTCGAAGCTTCTATCAAAAATAGGGTCTCAGCCAACCAAGCAGGTGCTGAACGATCTGAAAAAATATAAGAATCTTTCCAAAAGGCCCATTGGGGATGGGGAAAATTCAGTGACGCTCTGACCGTCCAGAGGCAAACAGCAACGCTAAGAACAGGACGGCTACCACACCTTGTTGCAATTCGAAAAAACTTTCGACCGTTGCATTGAGCATCAATGCAACGGTCCAAAACATCAACGTTGAATTGCCCGATTTCAAGGCAAGCCAAGCAATGCCTGCCAACCAAATTAGCATTCCTAGCATCCCGAACCAGCCCAGACGCACTCCAGCCTGAAGCCATACACTATGCGGATTCATATTCTTCCCGAGTGCATAGTTTGATTCGTCGCGATCATAAATAGAACCCAAAGCAGAGGATACATCGCCCGTACCTACTCCAAATGGATGATTCGAAATCAATTCAACAGAAGCCTTCCAAGCTTGAAGACGTCCTCCTGTAGACCCCGTTTTCATCTCCGAAATAGGTTCGTTACCATCGAGGTTGCTGGACTTTTCTTTTCCTACGCTGGGTGAAGACTTTGCGAAATAAGATTGAAACTCCTGCAAGCGTCCACCGTCAGCCCACGTTGCTCCACCCAAAAGAAAAATTGCTGAAAGCACAAGTGTATAGGCCTCTTTCTTAGATTTTTGCAGGCGCCGCAGCACTTCCAATCCTATCAATAAAAGCCCAACTGTCCAACCTCCTTTGGAAGCAAGCAGTCCTATGGAGAGTCCCCCTAGAAGAAACAATATGATTCCCTTCCAATCACGAATAGAACTGAGCAGCATGCCTGTAACCAAGTAAAATGCCATGTATGACGGGTGAAAAGGCCCGGCAAATCCATCGTAACGCAACAAGGACCAATCCTTCAGCCAAAGAGCGTTCAAAATGCGCCAGGATAAAAAGCACAATAGACCCCATTTAAAGGCTGTTTTCGCGCGATTTTGCCACCCCGCATCCCCCGAGTATTGCATCTGCCAAAACAAAATCGGCAGCAAAAGGAAACTAAATTTCACCTCTAACACAAACCAACCCTCCTTCATGTCAGACGTCCACAACATGCCCAGTATAAGAAACACGAAATACGCAACAGAACCCATGGAAACCCAACAGAACAAACGATCATT
>DDEH01000092.1:2845-2980 GCA_002336085.1 Flavobacteriales bacterium UBA1959
AGGCGCCACGAGCCTCTGGAAAAAATGTGTGCTAATGCAACGAGACTCCAAATCGCCAAAGACAAAGAACTGAGACGTGGATGAATGGGCAGCAAAAAAGCTATCAAAGCGGGCATCCAGCAAAGCAATCGATGC
>DDEH01000021.1 GCA_002336085.1 Flavobacteriales bacterium UBA1959
CAGCGATTATAGGCCTTGACTCCTTCATCGACTTCATGTTGAATACGAGCGCTGCGATTTGACGCCATTGTCATGAAAACGCCTCCAACTGCAGCATTGGCCACTCCAAAAACCATCTGTCCGCGATCGATGGCAAAAGCGCCAACAATAAACTCAGCAATGCCAAATTGTGAAATCACAATATCCCAAGTTCTCATTCTTTTCGCTTTGATGAAATGGTTCCTTGCATCTCGGCAATCGAATGAGACAAGCTGGGATGCGCGACCAGGTCTCATCGTCTTTCCTTCGAGCAGAATTTTATGATGTCCTTTTGTCTGCATGATGGATTGGGACAAACTCTGCTCAGGGAATATGCAAAAGAGAAAAATCCATTGAAATAAGATTGGTGCCCACATTCGCATGCCTGCCAAGTTAGCGCATCCATGAGAGCCATACTCCAACACGGACCTCTTGAATGCGATTATGGCGCCACAATTAGCGGCAGCCGAATAATTGAATCAATGGAGTGAGTATAGCAGACCATTGAGTTGTAACCAACGAGCCGGGCTTCTCCATTGAGCTCCGTTCCATGGTGCATGTATTCTTCCTCTGGCAATTTCATGCTACCGGAACGCGAAGAACCGTAGAATATCCGAGATCCGCTGTAAATGGCATGCATATCGGCACGCAAAGGACGAAAACGCATTGGCACCCTGACGGAATCCACCCAAAGCTCCCATTCATTTAAGGATTCCACAACGTTCAACCAGCCATCTCCATCATCCGCAGGAATTTCCACTTCCACGCGATAAGTCCGCTGCTTCCTTACGTTGGACTCTATTCCAGGCAGTGCATCCTGCTGAGTTATAGAAAATTCAACAAATGGAAACTCTTGGCAGGCATGAAAACGAGGTGCCACCGGCACTTCCAAGATTGATTTCTTACCGCTGCACCCCATGAGCATGCCGCAGGCTAGGAAAAGTGCGAGGGCAATTGAAAGAATGAACTTGATTTGGCCATTGGCTTGAGGTGCATGGCAATGGATATCTTTCAACGTCTTCATAGTTGCGAACTATGCAAAATCAATGCCAAAGGAGTTGCAGTCATTTGGTCAATGAAACACATTTAATTTCAAGACTCGCGAAGAGCCAATTTCTTCTCTGGCATCAACACAAATCAGCGAAAACATTCCCGCTGGCCAGCAAGATGCATCAGCATAAGGCTGCTGGCCGTGCGCGACCACTCGACCCTGAGAATCCACGACAATCCATCGCTGGCCCGGCTGGTATCCGCTAATTTCAAAAGTGCCCGAAACTGGATTTGGAAAAACTGACCAGTCTGCAGAGCGCATGCTGGGCGTTCTCTCAATCCCAAGCGTAACATCAAGAATATTCGTCTCCAAAGATTCGGCATAAAGGCCCACATAAGCATCTGGAATCTGTAGCAGATAAACATCATCTCGGCCATTGGAATAACCGTCAGAGCGTCCCAAAATCCAAATTCTATTGGCATCATCTGTCAACATTGACGCTGGACGTTCGTCCCAAGGCGTTCCGAATGTGGGTCCTCCCTGCCAAGCTCCTGTCTCTGCCGACCATCGTGAAAACAGCAATTCTTCACCACCGAGCCCCAAGCCTTCAGTCATGGAGATGGTAGCAAAATCTGAATCGCTGTACCATTGCAAGTCGAAGGCCGCAACATCCACTCCAGAACCCGGAATCTTCTCGAGCAATGTATCTCCCGCTAGACTCATGCAAACCATTGCGAGCCGAGAACCCTCATCCGTTATAACATTCATCAATGCCGCAATGGTCGAGCCACGCGCCTCTAATGCTACACCGTCTGTTGGAATGTCCCAAACACTCGAATACGTCCAGTTTATACTCTCCGTATTCAAATCATAGGAAATTAATTGCGCGCGCTGCTCGCCTTCCAATGTGACAATGGCCAAAAGCGTATCTCCCTGAATATGGGCATCACGCAAAACCTCTTCAGCATCTGAACCCCATGAAGTTGCGGCGGCCAGAGCCCAATTGCCCTCGTTCCATACATGGCGCGTCCATTGTATATCTCCAGAGCCGGTAGCATAACTTGTTCCCACAGACCACAATTCACCCGATCGATCAAAACACCGCAGCGGAATATCCCAAGCGGCTGTGCCCCAAGACTGGGAATTCAGGAGTACGCCCAACGAATCCAATGTCTGAAAGCTCCAGTCATAACCATCTGCTGCATTGGCATAGCGCATGGACAACACCGTAATGCGACCATCAGCATGCTCCACAGCATCTACCGGTTGCAGCAGAGGTGCGTTACTGAGGGTTGTTTCCCAAACAATTTGAGCAGCGGAATCGAGCCGCTGCACCCACACCTGCGGTTGGTCATCCGATGTACTGTTGGTGGAACTCAGGCTCAGCACGTTGCCATTTTCAAGTGGAATCAAGCGCACTCCTCTGTCATCTTGTTGGCCGCCCCAAACCCGAACGTCAACAGAGTAAAACTGAGCATTGACTCCCACCGCAAATGAAAGCCATGTCAAAAGCAATAAAAAAGCTGGCAAAACTACTGGGAAGGTGTTGCGTGCAAATAAATCAATCTTGAACAGCTTCATGCACACGTTTTAATTGTTTCAACAAATCGTACAATCGGTCCAGCGGAAGCATATTAGCTCCGTCGGAGAGTGCCAAAGCCGGATCGGGATGCGTTTCAATAAAAACACCATTGGCTCCTGCGGCCACCGCCGCTTTACCGACAGTTGCAATCAACTCTGGTTTTCCTCCCGTCACACCCGAAAGTTGATTGGGCTGCTGCAAACTATGTGTAATGTCCGCGATGACCGGACCAAAGGCATGCATTACAGGAAACCCTCGCATGTCTACGACCATGTCTTGATACCCCAGCATGGTTCCGCGCTCGGTCAACCACGCTTTTTTGTTCCCAGACTCATGGATCTTCCTGATGGCATGCTCCATAGATTGAGGAGCAAGGAATTGACCTTTTTTTACATTGACCACCTTGCCTGTGTTGGCCGCAGCGACCAAAAGATCGGTTTGGCGACAGAGAAAGGCAGGAATTTGCAACACATCCACATATTTGGCCGCCATTTCCGCTTCATCCGCGGCGTGGATATCTGTAGTGGTCCGAACATCCATCCGATCACCTATATCTTTCAAAATGGCCAAGGCTTTTTCGTCGCCGATACCAGTAAAGCTATCCAACCGAGACCGATTGGCCTTGCGATAAGAGCCTTTGAAAATAAAAGGCAAATCCAGCGCTGCGCAAGCCTCTGCTACTCCATCCGCAACTCGATTTGCAATTTCTTCTCCCTCAATGGCACATGGCCCCGCGATAATTTGCAACTTGTTCCCTGCTGTCCAGCCCGTCATGTCTGATGGTAGCTGGGTCCAATGCCTTGAATCGTCCATTTGTTGTGCCATAGGGCTAAGTTCGGAACTGCACCGCGAATTGCCTCATCAAAGCGACTCGTATCGCAATGTAATTCCTCGGCCATATGCGGAACCACCTCCCCAGCCCCATGGATCCTCAATGTAAATCATCACGGCACGCTCATTTGGCATGCGCCATCTGGCCCAAGCCGCAGGCCGAGCGCGTCCCCAACCTCCAGCGACCAATTGTACGCCCACTTGCCAATGCTTTCCAAACGCACGTCTCAACCCTGAAATCGCACGTGGCAATGGCATCCATTCCCCCACTTGAACTTGGACATCCCAACCCATTCGAGGCGTTAACGGATATTCAAAACTCATGTCCAAACGGCCGGGCAAAAGCTGCAAATCGACACCCGAAGAGTCCACAGTGTACAGTCCTTCCACAGCCCCCTCCTCTTGCAATGAGGCAATGGACCATCCTGCCCCCGTCAGAGGCAAACCCGAAGTCTCGAGCATTGTATCCACTTCAAACCGTAAGGGATTGGGTGCCAGTACCGCGCCAAAATTGCGCAATTGCACGTGAAAGGCGAATGGCGCTTCTTCACGTAAAAAATGCCACTCCGCATTCAGCGACAATCCCCAGCCAGCTTTGCGGCTTATGCGCGCCTTGGCCCGCAAAGAGGCGTGCAGATCATCCAGGGATTCATTGACATAGAAATATCCTGTCTCAATCACACCTTCATATTGAAAAGGCCGATAAACCAAACCCAGCTCTGCACGATTCTGATGCTTGCCTTCAACCCCCAAAGCGGCATTGATCCAAGCAGAACTGCGCGCGCCGGTGCCATCCAAAACATCACGACGTCCCAAGTGGCCCGCATTTCCGATGAGTACTAAATCATACATCTCAGGTGTCCAACGTGAATCTCCAATCCATCGCACTTGCATCGAACCACATAATCGCAGGTTCGTCTCCTTCCACATGTGCTTTGAACGCGCCTGAAGCTGAAATCCCGACGAAAAACCAAACGTCCCCATCTGACCTCCTTGGACTTTCCGAGCAGCATCCACAAGGCTTCGCTCAATGTTTCCTCCTCGGACCAACAACTGACCCAATTGATGGTCCATTGTATTGGAACGATGCTGACCCCAAACCGTCAACGACCACGGCAGAAAGCTGGACTTATCGGATGTTTCATCATCGATTGCAGTCGAATCGGTCCAAGCATCATTGCTACTTGACGTCTGCAGAAAATGAGCGTTTGCAATCGGAATCACTAAAAAAGACCAAACAAGCAACGCGCCAACTTTAAGCGAAAAAAGGGGAATGCTTTTTCTCATTCGACGGCAACTTGATGGGTACCTTCAATGGCGACCTGAAGACGAAGGCGCTCATTGCCTGTAAATATTGCCTCGCCTTCCGAATCCATGTGAGCTGAAAAAACGAATTGACTCGGACCAATCAGTTGAAGCTCACTCACGGGAATGCGCCACTCCATAGCGCTAGAATCACTGTATTCATCACTAAAAGAGGGAACAGAACCTTCAAAGAATTCTGATTCAAATGCTCCGTTGGGGTGCATCCACTCTACATTAAATTCCCATGAAATCGGAAACCCATTGGTCAAACGAAGTACCAGGTCCCCCTCAAAATGGGGCAAATCTGCACCACTAAAATCAAACGTTTGTTCTATGCCAAATTGGTCAATGACTCCACGCAATGGCCATTCTAAGTCCAATTTAAGCTGCGGCGGATATCGCGAATCATAGAAATCTTGCCCACCCGAGACATCGCCCAATGGATTTAGAAGTCCATCGCCTTGCACCGTCACCCATTCGGGCAAATACCCCAAAAGCTCAAAAATATCAGGACCCGTCTCCAGGAGATCCATGGTCCATACCGCTGGCTCGACTTCACCCGAACTCCAATCAGCTCGAGATATGAATTGTGGTATTCCTAATTGCTCATGGCCCACATTGATTCCATCCACTTGCAACGCGTCCAAATCCAATCGGATATCAGCAGCTAGGGTATTGTTGAATGACAATAACGCTCGGGTTGGGTTGATTTCTAAAAAACCCCCAGTGAAAACCTCGGAGTCGAACACTTTTTGTTCCACATCAAAATCCAACGCTTCTTGGCCAAAGTAGCCCGCAACCTGCTGCACAAGCAAATCTCTAAAATGCATGCTGACCAAAATGCTGTCCGATCCATATACCTGCGCCGTGTCCTCGATGAAAGCCGGTGTGCCAATCATGAGCTCACTAGCAATGCGGTTAACCTCATCGCCGGAAGTACCGGTCAAATCAATCGATGCGCCAGACAAATCAATCACGCCCGTTTCAATCTGAAACTGGCCAGAAACGCTCGGCGGAAGAACAACTTCCAATTCAACGGGCTGTCCGGCCACCATAACGCTTGGAAAGTTGTATTGCATCTCCACATAACCATCCGTGGAACTCTCTACTGAATATTCTATTCTACCCGATTTCAAAACAATGGAAGTGAATTGCTGATCGATTCCCTGAAAAGTGATGTCTTCTTCGATATCCAGTAGAACAGCGCCCGGTGGAATTTCAAAAGGACCGCCTGAGAAATCAGGTGTCAACTGCTGAGCCACTAGGGTGTCCGGCAGTTGCGCTAAAGATTCAAAATCCAATTCAGAAATCACACCATCGAAACGGATAACAGCAGGTGCTCCAGATTCAATGGTCACGATCGAATCCCCCACCACTTCAGACCAATCCAACAAGTCGTCCACCAACGGAATAGCAACTTCGACTTCCCAAGTGGTGGGCTGGCGCTTGCAACTCGACGCAAAGAAGAAAACAGTCAAGCATGCAATCCCCGTCAAAGCCAAAAATGACCTTTTTCTATGAAAAAAATATAGGAATATGAATCGGTCCATTTTTTATCCAATCAATCTACTCAACACCTACTTCTTCCTGTCAAATATAGTTGCACCATGCCTCCTCCATGGCCATATCCAAGGATCGAGACTCAACCAAACTGACCACGCCATGCAGGTGCTTACTAAAGATACATACTGAGGGACAAAAACGCTACCGAGCAAAAACAACAAAATCGAGATCGCCAAAATTGAGCGAATTCGATCTGCCATGACGGAAGAAAACCGCCGAATCAGTGCGATGAGCGGCAAAAGTGGCGACGCCCAAATAAGATTCCAATTCAACCACGTGTCCTGATGGTCAGTAACTGTCCACATCAACAGGAGAAGCACACCTAAAATTCCTGCCACTGCCTGAATCTCTCTGCCCGCCAGTTGATCAGTACGTGTTGGAATGACTCGCGTACGAAACTGCAGAAGACGCCTGAGGCTCCATCCAAAAGTCCAAATCATAATCGCTAAAGCCCAAAACAATGGATGCCTCCAATTGGGTGTATTTAGTGCTCGAAACCAAGGCCGCTGCGGCGGCAGTAACTCGACAGGTTCGCCAGCTATGAATTGCCCATCCAATTCCGCATGCTTCAACTGGGCCATCAATCCATCAGGCAGAAAACTGGAACCACATTCTGGCATAATCCGATCCACTTTTGAGCCCAAAATAAAATCAATGCCCGCTTCTATCCATGCGTCCCCACATATGTAAGGCTCGAGCGCTTGGCGAAACGTAACGCCTCGTGCGTGCGCTTCATCCCTTTCACACCGCGCATCAAAACGTTCGCCCCATGCGCTTTCCAATGCGACAAGCGCTCGGGTGCTACAATTGTCATGAAGAAACTTATACGAATAAACCCGGTTTTCGGGCAAATGGTTCCACTCCAGAAAAGCAATCAACGCACGCGCGTCATTCGGCGATATCGCTAGTTTTTGCTCCAATATTGCGCGGTTATTCCTCAAATAATCTTGCTGAAACCCCCCGAAAGTAGCCTTGGCAAGACGGTAGTCCAGTTTCCCACGCATGAAGCGCGCATAAAACCCCTCGCTGAATTGGAACGTGCCATAATTGTAAGTCCAATCAACTGGTGGAGTTTGCCCCCAATCTATGATGCGAATCGCGGTGTGTCCCCATGCACTGTATAATTCAGGACCGGGCGACCCGGTCAAGATGGAAACCTCAACCTCATCCGTCCAAGAAGAAAGTACCGGAGTCTCTTCGACCAAAGCGGTCACTGATTGAGCGAACGAGCACAAAAGAAGCAATGAAGCGAACAACCATTTTGCACCATTCCAAGTGCCTTTGACCACTTCTCGCGCAGCTCCAGCCAACCACACTTTTCTATAGACGGCATTGGCCTTTTGGTTCGGATCAAACTCAATGGTCAGCTCGCCACCGGTCATGATCACCTTACGATTCAGCGCGCCTCCCGAGCGATTGTAATCCGCGATAGCAGCGGCAGCGGCACCTGTTCCGCATGCTTTGGTCTCAGCCTCCACTCCTCGTTCAAACGTACGCATGTGCAATTCACTCATATTTACCCTCGCCACAAAATCTACGTTCACCCCTTCCGGTGCATAATGGGCATCACATCGAATGGCCTTCCCATTAAGTACTACATCCAATTCATTGAGCTCGTTTGGGCTCGCCCATTCCATGTGGTGCGGACTGCCAGTATCAACAAAATCAGCCTGGCCCATCGGACTCCACCAATGTGGCGCCGGAATTGGAGGGTTTACATTCATCAGTTGAACGGCGGGCTCCTCGAGATCTGTGTGCCATTTTACGAAATGCTCGCCGTCGCAGGCATGCAAAGTTCCTCCAGACTTCTGCATCCATCCTTGGCCACACAAAAACGCAAACAATGCTCGGCTTCCGTTGCCACAAAAAGAACGAGAACCATCCGCATTTAGGTAATCCATTTGCCAAGCGTCACACATGCCGGAAGCGTCAACAGTACCGTGCGGTTGAAAATAAATAACACCGTCCGCTCCCAATCCTTCATCACGGTCACACCACGCTGCGATCGCCTGTGCATTGGGAAGCAGCGACCATTCTCGTTGGTCTAACAAGATGAAATCGTTGCCTGTTCCTTCCCATTTCCAAAAATTGAAATGCATGGTGACGAAGGTAGCCCATCCGGACTGCGCTATCTTAGCGCTGTCGTCTAAAATTCAAACCTTTGTCATCCATCGAATCCGGCGTTAAAGCACTCCTTCATGCATTTCGCACCATGAGCACTGCCCGTGCCATGAGCGATTTGTTCGAGGCCAATGCTCGGCTCACCTCCAAGTATGTGCATGCCTGTTCGCGCGGGCACGAAGCCATTCAGTGGGCTGCAGGAAGATTGCTGGAAGAACAAGACTTTGTAAGCGCTTACTACAGAGATGATTGCCTTTTGCTGTCGCTAGGGATGACTCCCGAAGATTTGATGCTGCAACTTCTAGCCAAAGCCGACGATCCGTTTTCAGGAGGAAGAACCTATTACAGCCATCCCTCGCTGAATAAAATCGGACTTCCCCGAATCCCTCACCAAAGCAGTGCAACGGGTATGCAAGCGATTCCGGCTGCGGGCGTAGCCATGGGTATCCAGTACCGTGAAACACGCGGGCTAGGGCACGACCGTGATGGTGGACCTCCTGTCGTTATTTGTTCACTTGGAGACGCAGCGATGACAGAGGGCGAAGTAAGTGAAGCGCTGCATATGAGCGACTTAAAGGAATTGCCCATCATTTGGTTGGTGCAAGACAATGAATGGGACATCTCCGCCCATGCCTCTGAAATCCGTTCTCACGACGCGAGCACCCTCATCAAAGCATTTCCTCAGATCAAGGCACTCGAAATCGACGGCGCAGACGCAGAGGCGAGCATGGAAACCATGCAGTTGGCTTTTGACCACGTCCGGCAGCATCGCAAGCCCGTCATGGTGCATGCGCATGTGCCTCTATTGGGGCACCACACCAGTGGCGTTCGAAAAGAATGGTACCGAGACGACCTTGATGCGCATGAAAAACGAGATCCTCTTCCGCGTTTGCGAAAGCGACTTAGGGCATTGGGAATCGAAGCGGGTGAATTGAATCGAATCCAACAAGAAACTACCGAAAATGTGCAGCAGGCGTTTGACCAGGCCCAATTAAAGCCCGACCCAAGCCCCGACTCTTTGATGCAACATGTGTTGGCACCTACTGAAATAACAGAAGAGCAAGGAACCCGCATGGGCAATGAAACCGAGCCCACTCTTATGGTTGATTGCGCGTTGCACGCCATGCAAGAAATTTTGATGGACCACCCCGAAGCCCTTATATACGGGCAAGACGTGGGCGGCCGGCTTGGTGGTGTATTTCGAGAAGCGGCAACGCTCGCTGAAAAATTTGGAGATGACCGCGTATTCAACACACCCATTCAAGAAGCCTTCATCATTGGCTCCACTGCGGGTATGTCTGCAGCCGGTCTGCGGCCAATCGTTGAGGTGCAGTTTGCCGATTATTTATGGCCCGGACTGAATCAATTGTTTACTGAATTGAGTAGGAGCTACTTTCTCTCAAATGGCCAATGGCCCGTCCACAGCCTCATCCGTGTTCCCATTGGGGCATATGGTTCGGGGGGGCCTTATCACAGCTCGAGCATTGAATCCGTCCTTGCTAATATTCGCGGAATAAAAGTTGTCTATCCTTCCAATGGCGCGGATCTCAAAGGGCTCTTGAAATCGGCATTCTACGATCCCAACCCTGTTGTCGTTCTCGAACACAAGGGATTGTACTGGTCTAAAATCTCCGGGACTGAAGAGGCGAAGTCAATCGAACCCGATGCGAACTATCGCGTGCCCATCGGAAAGGCTCGGCTCGCAGTTGAGTGCTTGGGAAATAAGCAAGCTAAGTGCACCATCATAACATACGGCCGAGGAGTTTATTGGGCAAAAGAAGCCGTGCACGGAAGAGAGGAGGAGGTGGAAATCCTAGATCTGCGCACGATCAGCCCCGTCGATTTTGAGATGATTGAGCAATGCATCCAAAATTCCCACCGAGCCGTGATCGTTACAGAAGAACCTGCACTCAATAGTTTTGCCCAAGCGCTTGCAGGACGGATTAGCATGGAGTTGTTCGCGGCATTAGACGCGCCTGTCCGTGTAGTGGGTTCCATGGAGACACCCGCAATTCCCTTGAATGAGAACTTGGAGCGATATGTGCTTGTCAATGCCGACAAGGTGCGTGAAGCACTAGAAGAAACCCTCGCATTTTGAATACAATACGCTTCAATCTCTTCAGAGAACCAGCCATCGCTATCGCCGTAATTCTTGTGGCCTTCCAATCCCAAGAAACGATGGCATCTAAACCGTGGAGCGGCCAAATCGTCTATAAAGTGGAGTCGCTCAATGCTGAAGCGTCAGCTTGGGATTACCTGCCGCAGACCATCACGTACGAGACCAACGGAGAGGCATGGAAAATCATTGAACAGGGAACGAGTTTCGAACGCATTTGGCTCGGAAATTTTGAAGATGAAGACTACTACATTCTCTTCCATTTCTTAGGACATGCCATTGAGTTATTGGAATCTTGTCCTTCTATCGATGAATCGGCGGCGGGCAAATCGTTTGATTCTCCAGCTCCCTGTCCGTGGTCTTTGCCAGCTCTACCAGAATCGTGTGTCCTCAGCGATGGTCCTGCCTCTTTTCAGATCACAGCCATTCAAAAATTGGATATCCCTGCGAAAAATTGGGAGCGCAAATCATTCCAATTGCCCAAGGGCTATGAGCCCATGGACCGAATGTCGCTTGCCGCTTTGTTGACGAGAATCTCCAGCAGTTCATACTGACTTTATTCATCCAGAACATGAGTGTATTGTACCCGAAATCTCAAGGATTTTAGTCCACCGGCGAACAAAATCCTCCCTCCAGAGGTCACATTAGCATGGTGCAGGAAAAACCCAGTGATTGGATTGTGCATAACTGCATCAAAGCATCTCCGGATTCTCTGCGCGTTACACTGAAACGAAAGAGAGATTCAGAGCATGCTCCCTTTGCCCCTTTTCCAGGTTCCAGTGTGCAGTTCATGCTGCCCACCTCTCCGGCATTGAAGCGCCAATACTCCCTCATTTCTTCGGTAAATAAAGATCAACCCGAATTCATCGTGAAAGATGTCAAAGGAGGAAAAGCGAGCCAATACTTTCACCAACAACTGAAACGAGGGGACTCTCTTCAAATCCAAGGCGTTCATAACAGCCTTTGGAAAGACGATTGGAGCAACCCGGGCAAAACATTTATTTGTTTCTCTGGAGGGATTGGCGTTACACCCGTTTATAGCTTGTTGCATTGGGGCCTTGTAACAGCATCACGATTAAATCACTCGTTTCAACTATTTCACAGCGCCAAAACGCCTCGCCATGCTTTACTCACCGATGAACTGAATCAACTTCAGCCGAACAAACGATTCAATTTGATGCGGGTGTTCTCAGAACGAGCCAACGATGATGGAGATGCATTGGGACATATCACGAAAGAAAACGTTTTGGCTTGGTTGGAGGGGCATCCAAAGGCTCATGAAGCTGAGTTCATTATCTGTGGTCCGTTTGGAATGATGCAAAATGTGCACGACGCACTTGATTCACTGGAGGTACCGGCAGCCCGTCGCCACACTGAATATTTCACAGATCGGATCATCGAGTCCAAGCTCACCCGCACTGCCGATGCACCGGCTACTTGCCAAGATCGTCCAAAATGCACAGTTGAAATTGAGCAGGACTCTGGAGTCCAGCAATTCAAAATGCACGGTGAAGGAAAATCAATCCTTCGCGCGGCCCTGCAAGCTGGACTGGACGTGCCTCACTCCTGCCGAGGAGGTGTTTGTCGCTCTTGTGAAGCACGCGTAATAGAAGGTGAAGTGCTTCGAGATGGAGTCAGTGGCCTCTCTGACAGTGAAAAAGCAGAAGGCAAAATCCTTTGCTGCCGAACCCAGCCGAAAACGAACTTTCTAAAGTTGCGATTTGACCACTAGAAACGGACATCCTGAATTTTCGGGAGTCTATTACTACTGTTTGCTCTAAGTGCATTAGAGAAGATGCTCATATGCTTTGACAAAGGCATGACATTTAAATCGAATCACCGCAGTAATGACCGACTAGATTTGCTGTCTCAAACAACAAAAAATACAATGAGACTTTTTCAATATAAAACGGCAAAGGCAACCGCATCCATAGCAATGGCCTTCTTCGCTATCACCATCCATTCCCAGACAATATTAGAAGACAACTTCTCTCTACAATCAGGCTATGAGGACATGGCTTTCTACAGCTTAGAAAACGGTGTCGTAGCTCAAAGTCCATTGGCTGATTGGCACATTGCATTGGACGTACGACCAATGGGAAGCGGAGCGCGCATCAACTGCGGAACAGGAATGTCTTTGTACTTCTACGGAGGGCTCGATAATTGGCTCACTGCAGATTTAGACACATGGGACATGCCCGAGCCGCTCCGAAATGACCAATCTGATTGGGCAAATGCAGCATTTAACCAAGACGGTGACGGAATGTTTGACCTGGGTTGGGGTATTTATGACATCATAACCCACGAGGTCCATTCGGAGAAAATGTACATCATTCAATTCCCTGATGGAACGTGGAAACAATTTGCACTTGTATCGCTCGTCAGCGGAACTTACTCCTACCAACTTGCAGATGTTGGTGGTGAGAACGAAATATCGGCTTCCGTCAGCAAATCAGATTATGAAGGAAAGCTGTTTGCGTATTGCAATATCACTTCCGGAGAGGCCATGGACTTAGAGCCTGAAGAGCCTTGGGATTTCGTATTTCATTCCTACCTCGAAGACCTCGGTGGAGGTACTTATTATGGGGTCGTCGGTGCCCTTGCTCACCCTGATGTAACCGTGCAGCAAGTCGACGGATTGCAGGATCCATTCACAGATGGGGACTTCGATGCCGCTTCTTTCTCAATGGCCACCAATGAAGTAGGCTATGACTGGAAGACATACTCACCTGGTGCAGGATATGTGCTTGAAAGCGAACGTTGCTATTTTGTTTCCGCGAATGACCAAAGTGTATGGCGTATGGTAATGACCGGATTTGGAGGCTCTGCAACAGGAGACATCACCATAGGAAAAGTGGAAGCAAGCGGAACAAGTGTAGAACAAGTGACGAGTACACACCAAGTGCTTGCTTACCCAAACCCCGTTATTAGTGGTCGAAACTTAACATTGGAGGCAGCGCGTCAATTCGAAAATGCCGTTTTCAATGTGCGATCCGTTACGGGTTCAGTAGTGGCGTCTTTTGCTCCGACCTCTTTTCCGTTTCAACTTAATACAAGCAAGTTTAAATCAGGTTACTACTTCCTCGAGAGCACGAGCACTCTTGGACAACCTCTTCAATCGCGCTTCATCGTTCAATGAACCGCTCCATGCAATCCGTGAGTTCATTTGCCTTTCTTCTGGCAGCAATGACTGTAGCCTTCAGCACGCGTGCTGAAGGCTTTTTGCGGTTTGACATTGAATCGGCAAATGATACTTTAGGCATTGATAGTTTGGGCTATGACCTGGATAATAAGCTTTTTGAAATTGACATGGCTACTGTCACCGGTGAGGCGACCGGCACGACAAAACGCGATGCAATTCGTCCGATAAGGACCATTGAATCTAAAGATATTGAGCAATTGGGTGCACACTCATTGAGAGATGTTTTGCGTTCCCAACTCAATTTCACAATTGCACAAGACCCCGTTCTGGGCGCATCCATGAAAATGAATGGTCTGGGCGGACGCAGTGTAAACATCCTCATTGATGGCGTACCACTTACGGGAAGACTCAATGATAATATTGATTTGAGTCACATAGCGCTCAACAACATTGAGCGCATTGAAATCATTGATGGCCCAATGGCAGTGGAGTTTGGGACCAACTCACTTGCTGGAACAATCAACATCATCACCAAAACGGACATTGCTGCCAGAATTGCAATTGACGCAACAGCTCAGTATGAAAGCGTAGGTGTTCAATCGCAGTCGATATCGTTGATGAAAAACCAAAATGGCAAACACCATTCGCTGCATTTCAATCGATACTATTTCGATGGTTGGTCCCCTTCTGATGCACCTTGGGATGGATTTTCAGACTATCTCGCTGACTCATCTCGGACCCAATTATGGAATCCAAAATTGCAAAACACACTTGAGTACAAGGCTCAATATCAGATCAAAGATTGGCTCATCAAGCCAAGATTTAGGGGGATTTTCGAACAGATAGAAAATAAGGGATCCCCTCGCCAACCCTATGGTCAATTTGCTTTTGACGATGAATATTCTACCCGAAGATTTATCCCAGCTGTTGAAGTAAAACACTACGGAGAAGATGGACAAACATTGGAATTAATGGCTTCTTACCAGCAGTATTGGAGGTCGCGAGAAGCCTTCACGACAAATCTCACAAATTTAGAAGCCTCGCCGCTCAACGCCAGTGATCAGGATACAACGATCATGAATACGTTTCAAAGCAGAGGCAGCGGGCACTTTTTCGTCAAGCTACCCTGGAATGTAAAGGCGGGATATGATGCCAGCTATCAAACCTTCTCCAGTCATCGTATGGAAGGCGAAACGCAATCCATGACAAATTTGGCTCTCTTTGCTCAGGCCAACTGGGAACAGGAAAATATTCGATTGCAGTTTGGAATTAGAAAAGCACACAACTCGATGTTCAACGCGCCTTTTCTCCCAAGTACCAATGGACTATTGAAAATCGGGGAACACCGTCTGAGAATTGCCTATGCAAGAGGCTTCCGAGCACCTAGCCTGAAGGAACTTCATTTCCGGTTCGTAGACATTAACCATGCTCTTTACGGAAACCTAAACCTTACGCCCGAAACTTCAGATTTCGGGCAGTTTACTTGGACATGGAACCATCAAAAGCTAGAGCTCGCCTCCCAATTTTTCACCAATTTCGTAAGCAATCAAATCGGTCTTATTGATCAATTAGACGGGACTTTCCGCTACCAAAATTTCGCAAAGTTTCAAGCGCAAGGAGTTAAGATCAATGGCGCACTGCAAGGAAAACGATTGAAGCTGGATGCTGCTTCAAGTTTGATTAGTTCGCAACAACAAATTGACACAGATGCCGAAGTCCTGGCAAGAAACACCGCTTTGGAATGCAGCGCCCGCTTTGATTGGAAGGCTGCAAATGCACTCAACATTGGAACTGCACTTCGTTGGGTAGGTCCTACGCAACGAATCATATCTTCAGGCGAAGACGCTGTGGAACAATTGGAGACAGATTCCTATTCATGGATCGATGCGCATGTTCAATATACATCTCCTTCACAGAGATGGAGCATCACAGCGACCGCGAAAAATATTACAGATGTCACACAAATCTTAAACACGTCTTCTGCCGCAGTGCATTCGTCAGGTTCAACTTTGTTGTCCTGGGGACGGAGCTTCAATTTTCGTGTAAATTATCGCATTGAATCAAAGAAGCATGAATAGGTCAACTTGTTCCCGGTGGATTCTTTGGACCATAGCCAGTATGCTAATGTTTGGTTGTATCGAGAGGGAACTTCCTGTTCCCGAGCGCGAACCGGGCTTGATCAATCTGGCTGAAGCAAATATTGGAGTAGACTATGAGACCCAATTATTTTACAGCTTAACCAATAGCAAGGTCGAGTCTAGTTGCGAGCAGAAAGATTGGTGCATTGCCCTCCGTTCGGATTCAAACTTTGCTCAGCTAATGCTCAATTCTGCCCGGGCCATGAAAACGCATCACACCGGATCGACAAATTTGGCGCTTGACATCGACATCGAAAATGTGCCAGAAGAAGACTGGGAAATTATGGATCCGACAGGAGGCGTTTCAGATTCTACCTCATCACTTCGACTTCTTCTGAATGAATTGGTTCTCGTGGACTTGGGATACAACGACGCGAACGAAAAGATTGGAAGCGCCAGAATCGCATTGATAGACATTCAAAGCACGCATTGGACACTGCACATTGCTGATTCCGATGGTTCAAACGTTGATACCGTCGAGGTGTCAAACCGTGATGGATACACTTGGAACCAAATGAGTATTCTCGATCGTATTGAAAATCAAATTGAACCGCCCACGTATGATTGGGAAATTTGTATTACTCAATACATGGAGCTATTGGACGGAGAAATCCCCTATCTAGTTGTGGGCATATTAACCCCCACAGATCGGGTGCGAGTTTACGAGACGAGCGGTGTCGATTGGGAACTTTGGAAAACAAATGACTGGACAGCCCTTGAATTCAGCAAGGCTTGGAACACGATTGGTTACGATTGGAAGTCATACGACCTCAGCACGGGCTCATATGAGATTGATTTCGATAAGCTCTTCTGCATCCAAACCGATGAAGGACGAGAGTTTATAATGAGAATGCTGGATTTCTATGATGCAAATGGCAACAAAGGAAACGTGACATTTGAAGTGCTCGAACGCTAACAAGCGTCCTCAGGGCAAACCAATGTATTTATGTGTTTGCAAAGAGATACGCCATCTCGGATTGATCTTGATGTGATTCATGATGTAAGGCAAAACCTTTTCACGTCGATCCCACTCCGGCTGAAAAAACAGTTCGGTACCTTCCAATAATTTCTCTGTATGTTCCTCCCCCCAAGAAATATCATGCCGATTGACTACGACAATCTTAAGTTCATCTGCATGGGCATAGGAGTCCTCACGGGCTGCCTTGAATCGCTTTGGTGATAACGTCACCCAGTCCCAATCGCCTGACATTTTATGCGCACCTGAAGTCTCGATGTGCGTCTTGACTCCGATCTCGTGAAGTCCTTCCGTCAACGGCCCTAGTTCATGCATCGCCGGCTCACCGCCAGTCACAACGCAAATTGGGGCACCCGATTGCTTTGCATTTTCAACGAGTACTGCGCAACTCACTTTGGGATGGGCCTCCACATCCCAGCTCTCTTTCACATCACAAAATGCACATCCTACATCGCATCCGCCAAGGCGGATGAACCAAGCACTTTTGCCCGTGTGAGCGCCCTCACCTTGAACGGTAAGGAACTGCTCCATCACTGGATACATATGTTCAGACCAATTTGCCATGCAAATCAAACTCAGTTGCTGACTCAATTTCAACTTCGGCAAAATCACCCATACGCAAGTGCACATCTTCAGGGACAGAAATACGGACCTCGTTGTCTACATCCGGCGAATCCCATTCGGTTCGTCCAACCCACAGACCATCCTCCGTGCGATCTACAAGAGTGCGCTGGCGAGTGCCCAAAAACTTTTGGTTCAGCTCAAACGAGATGCCGGCCTGTTGTTCCATGATCTCCTCGACCCGCTTTCGCTTTACATCTTCGGAAACATCATCCTCCATTTTAAAAGCATGGGTATTTTCCTCATGCGAGTATGTAAAGCATCCAACACGCTCAAAGCGCATACGATCCGTCCATTTGAGCATGTCTTCGTGGTGCGACTCGGTCTCGCCCGGAAAACCGCAAATCAAAGTCGTACGCAAGGCAATCTCCGGGACTCGGTTGCGAATTTCACCGATCAAACGATCCATTTTTTCTTGCGTAATTCCACGGCGCATGCTCTTCAATATGTCATCTGAAGCATGCTGCAGCGGCATATCGAGGTAATTGCAGACATTGGATCGTTCGGCCATTACATCCAATACATCCATTGGAAAACCTGTTGGGAATGCATAGTGCAATCGGATCCAGTCGATTCCTTCGACATCACTTAGACGACGGACCAACTCTGCAAGCTTACGTCCTCGGTAGATGTCCAAGCCATAATATGTCAAATCTTGGGCAATGAGAATCAACTCACGGACACCGTTTGCGGCAAGGCTTTGGGCCTGTTTCACAAGATCCTCCATCGGCGTAGAGACATGCTTGCCGCGCATCAAGGGAATTGCACAAAAAGCGCATGGTCGATCGCATCCTTCTGCAATCTTCAGATAAGCGTAATGGGCAGGGGTCGTCAATAGCCGCTCACCGACCAAATCACGTTTATAGTCTGCTCTCAATGTCTTTAGGAGACGAGGCAACTCACGCGTGCCAAACCACGCGTCCACCTCAGGAATCCCATCCTGTAATTCCTCCTTGTAACGCTCAGACAAGCAACCCGTAACATACACCCGGTCGACCATCCCTTGCTCTTTGGCCTGAGAGAAGCGAATGATGGTATCAATGCTCTCTTGCTTTGCGCTCTCAATAAAACCACACGTATTGATGATGACGATTCCCGCATCATCGGATTTGGATTCGTGCTCAACATCGTATGAATTGGCACGGAGTTGCCCCATCAAAACTTCGGAATCGTAAATGTTTTTAGCACAACCCAAGGTGACTACATTGACTTTACGCGGCTGAGTGGTTCGTGTTCTCATCTTTTAAGGTATCGAGATTTAATCAAGCGGTGGCCGATTCATCCCAGTTTTCAGGCAGGAGACTATCAATGAATTCAATAACATCAAAATCTTGCAGATCTTCCATCTTTTCTCCAATACCGATAAACCGCACAGGGATACTCAATTGATCCGAGATAGCGAGGACCGCTCCTCCTTTAGCGGTGCCATCCAATTTGGTCAAAACCAATCCAGACACTTCCGTTGCCGCCATGAACTGTTTCGCTTGCTCCACTGCATTTTGACCGGTTGACCCATCCAATACGAGCAGAACTTCATGGGGTGCACCTGGTACAATCTTATCCATGACACGTTTGATTTTGGTCAGTTCTTCCATCAGGCCCTTTTTATTGTGCAGCCGACCCGCCGTGTCCACGATTACAACTTCTGAATTTCGAGCAACTGCAGCTTCAAGTGTATCAAATGCTACAGAGGCGGGATCGGCGCCCATATGCTGAGCAATGATATCAACTCCCGCACGCTCTGACCATATTTTGAGTTGTTCTATGGCTGCAGCGCGAAATGTATCAGAGGCGCCAAGCAAAACTCTTTTTCCTTCGTTTTTGTAGCGCCAAGCCAATTTGCCAATGGAAGTTGTTTTTCCCACACCATTTACACCGACAACCATAATCACCTTGGGGCCTTGAGTCGAATCCAAAATTTGGGCATCAAAATCATCCAACGTGTCCACGTTCGACTCACTGAACAGCCCCGCAATTTCCTCTCGAAGCATTTCATAGAGCTGTTGCACTTCCATGTATGCTTCGAAACGAGCGCGTTTGCGCAACCGCTCTAAAATTTTGGTAGTCGTATCCACCCCTACATCCGCAGTGATCAGTGCCTCTTCCAAATCATCCATCAACGCTTCATCGACCCGTCGGCGACCCGTAAAGACCTTCGCCAGACGTTGAAAAACATTCGAACGCGTCTTTTCAAGTCCCGAATCGAGGTTTTCCTTTTTTTTGCCTGAAAAGATGCGTTTAAAGAAACTCATGATTTGATTACGGGTTGATGGCTTTTAAAACAAAAAGGGCCAACACTTTGGCAAGTGCGGCCCTTTTTAAATGTGGTGTTCAATTGACCGGTTCGCTCAGTCGCGACCCAACCAATCTTTGACATTGTCATTGTGCACGATTTCCTCGCGGAACGTGTAGGCACCTGACTTCGCACTTTTGATCATTTTAATCACCTTGGTGTGTTGCTTTCCACCACCAGACTGCAATGATGCTATTGTTTTCTTTGCCATGACTCAGTTTATTTAATCTCTTTGTGCAGAGTATTCTTCCGCAACACTGGATTGAACTTCTTCAATTCAATTCTATCCGGAGTATTTTTCCGGTTCTTGGTCGTAATGTATCGTGACGTTCCAGCCATGCCAGAAGCTTTATGCTCTGTGCATTCGAGGAT